>DXMY01000009.1 GCA_019413925.1 Collinsella sp. | reverse complement strand
TTGGCATGGGAGCCTCCCAACCTCGTTGCGGCGCGGCTGCGCCTATGGCACTTCGACATCATTGTCGCAGCCCCGACCCGCGGTCACGAGCGGGGGCTCCTGTCTTTTTAGTGCCCTCGGATTGGGTCATAGTGTCTGTCGGTGCCAAAACATCGGCGTAACACTTGGCACATGGGTAGTCATTGGGGACGTTCTTAAACGACTGGTCAAAGGGGGCACTCTTGATGCACTTGGCACTTGGGGACGTTCCTTATGTGCCGGCAGTTTGGGACACTCCTTGCGTTAAGAGGCTGGCGTGCGTCAACCTGTTCTCGTTGCAGCAAAAAAATCGCCCCGTTCTCGGTTGAGGACGGGGCGATTCGTCTTTTGGGCTTATGCAGCCAGGCTTATGCAAAGCGGGCGACGAGTTCCTGCAGGACGTCGGTCATCTTGACGAGCGAACTGACCGGGACGAACTCGTTGACGCCGTGGTAGCAATAGCCGCCGGTGGAAAGGTTGGGGCAGGGCAGACCGCGGAACGACAGCTGGGCGCCGTCGGTGCCGCCACGAATTGGCAGCACTTGGGGCTCAACGCCGCAGGCAAGGTAGGCTTCCTTGGCTACATCAATAAGCTCGGGATAGTCACGAACGATCTCGGCCATATTTCGATACTGCTGCTTAATCTCGACCGTCACGCGCTCCTCACCCAGACGCTGGTTGAGCATCGAGGCAGCGGCATCAATAAGGTCGAGTTTCTGCTGGAACTTGGCGGCGTCATGGTCGCGGACGATATAGCGCGCTGTGGCGTGATCGACGGTCGCAGATACACCCTCAAGGTGATAAAAGCCCTCGTAGCCTTCCGTATACTCCGGGCGCTGTACGTAGGGGAGCAACGCGTTGAAGTCGCAGAACAGATAGCCTGCGTTGACCATACGGCCCTTAGCGTCGCCCGGGTGGATGGACTGGCCCTCAAAGCAGACGGTCGCCTCGGCGGCGTTAAAGCATTCCCACTCCAGTTCGCCGATGGGGCCGCCGTCGACCGTGTAGGCGTACTTGCAGCCAAAGGTATCGATATCCAACAGCTCGGCTCCGTGGCCGATCTCCTCGTCAGGGCAGAAGCAAATGCCGAGTGCGGGATGGGGCAGAGAAGGGTCCTGAGCGATACGCGCGACAAGCGACATGATCTCGGCGACGCCTGCCTTGTCGTCCGCGCCCAGCAGCGTGGTGCCATCGCTGCAGACCAGGTCCTCACCTGCGAGGTCGTTCAGGGCGGGAAGCTTGGCGGTACTCATGGCAACGGGCTTACCGTCAACCGTGCCGCAGACCAGGTCGCCGCCTTCGTAGTGTACGATGTGCGGTTTCACGCCGGCACCCGGTGCAACTTCGGTGGTGTCGAGATGGGCGATCAGGCCCAGGGCGGGCTTGTCCTCAGCGCCCGCACTTGCGGGGATATGCGCGCAGACATAGGCGTGCTCGGTCACGTGGGCATCTTCCGCACCAAGCTCGCGCAGCTCTTCAGCCAGCATGTTGGCAAGGTCAAACTGAACGGCGCTCGAGGGTACCTGGTCGCAGTTTGCATCCTCGGACTGCGTGTTGATCTGGACGTAGCGCAAAAAGCGCTCGAGGACATCGGGGCTCGTGGTGGTGTTTTCCATAAAGACCGCTCCAATCTTGGTCGTCGTGTGCAACAAGAACTCTAGCACGGTATGCCACGGCATACCACGACGCTTGGATGGGGTAGAATCAGCCATTGAATGCAGAAGGGACGGAAGATCATGGATACGACAAATAGCTCGCGCGAACTACATCTGACGGTGGCGAACGAAGACTACTTGGAGTGCATGGTTCGCATTGAAAGCGAAGAGGGGGAAACCAACGGCGTGCGATCGGTCGACATCGCGCAGCGCCTTGGCGTCTCCAAGGCATCGGTCAATAAAGCGGTTTCGGCGCTCAAGGCATCCGAGCTTGTCGAGCAATCGCACTACGGCAAGGTGATCCTGACCGATCGCGGCCGCGAGGTTGGCACGGCTATCTGGTACCGTCATCGCCTCATCCGCACGTTTTTGGTTCAGGAGCTCGGTGTCGAATTTGAGCGAGCCGATTCCGAGGCCTGCATGATGGAGCATGCGCTATCCGAGGACACGATGAGCCGCTGGCTCGCCTATCTCGAAAAGCAGGGAATCAGCGTCGAGGAATAGCGGGATATATATGGATACGAGTTATTACAACCGCTTTGGTGCCGAGGAACTTACGCGCCGCTTGTCGAGCGAGACCTTGTTGGCGCAGGGCCCCATGGGCAGTGTTCTGTTGAGTGAGTACGATGCCGCCGACATTCCACCGGCGTTTTGGAACCTTGCCGAGCCGCAGACCGTTTCTCGTATCCATCGCTTGTATGTCGCCGCCGGCGCGCAGGTGCTCATTACCAACACCTTTCAGGCATCGAGCTATGCCCTCAAGCACGACCAGATTGCGCCGTCCGTGGCGGAGGTCAATCGCGGGGCCGTCGACGATGCCCGCCAGGCGCACCCTCAGCTGCTGCTAGGCTCGATGGGCCCGATCGGTATTGAGTGGTTTGCCGAGGACTCTGCCGAGTATCGTGAAATCCGAGGCATTGCGCGCGAACAGGCGCACGCCTTGCTCAACGCCGGCGTTGACGGTCTGCTGATCGAGACGGTGACGTCTATCCGTAATTTGCAGCCCATGCTTGCCGGCGCCCGAGATGCCGCCGATGGCATGCCTGTTCTGGTGAGTTTTGTCGTTGACGATAAAGGCGACCTGTTGGGCGATGGCCTCAACATCGAGGCAGCCGTTTTGTACGCCGAAAAACACGGCGCAAATTCGGTTGGTGTTAATTGCTGTTCGCTTGCGGCCGCGAACGCGGCGGTGCCCAGGATGGTTGCATCGGCGACTACTCCCGTCACGGTGCGTCCCAACGTAGGCGATCCGGTCCAGACTCAGGATGGCCCCGTATGGCACGAGAACCCCGAAGCTTTCGCGCGCGCATGCATCGAATGGAGACATGCCGGTGCCGCAATGGTGGGCAGTTGCTGTGGAACCACGGCAATCACTACGGCCGCGATGGCCGAGGCGCTCGATATATAAAGGGCAGACCGCCCCATACGGGGCGGTTTTTTTATTGCTTGCATGTCCTCGGCAGCATTTGCCCAAATGGTGAATGCTGGTGCCGGCAGGTTGCCGAGTGCATGTTGCGGGTATACCCCATGCGTACCATGATCCAAACACTGTGAGGTGTCTGCGCGTGTGCGCGATAATTCATTTTGGAACTGACGGTTGGCGCGCTCGCGTCGATGAGGACTTCACTGCCGATAACGTTGCCCGTATCGCCGATGCCGTCGGCGAGTTGTGGCAAAAGACCAATCCGGGCAAAACGGTATATATAGGGTTCGACACCCGGCCCCTGGCGCGCGAGTTCGCTGAGCTTGCGGCGGGCGTGCTAGCAGCGCACGGGCTAGACGCCGTGCTCGCTTCGCGACCTGTCCCGACCCCTGCCCTTACGTGGGCGGCGGCTTATGACGGTGAAGCGTGCGGCGCGCTCATGGTGACGGGGTCCCATCATCCGCAGGGCTATCTGTGCCTCAAGATTCGCATGGGTGACGGCTCGACCGCCAACCAGGATGTCATCGAAGAGCTCGAAGAGACTATGGATCCCGAGCCAATGGGGATCGAGGGGCAATATCGCACCGCGGATATCATTCCTGACTATATGCAGGCGGTGGCATCGTTTGTCGATGCCGAAGCCATCCGCGCCGCGCACTTGCGCGTGGTTGTCGATCCCATGGGCGGCGCAGCCCAGGGCTATCTAGCTGACTTGCTGCGCGAGCTTGGCGTTGAGGTGCACGAGATTCACGCCGGGCAGGCGTCTGACCAAGAAGATATCTGCCCCGACCCCGTTGAACCGTGGGTGGACGCTTGCGAGCGCACGGTTATCGAGGACGGAGCTTGCGCTGGCCTGGTGACCGACGGCGACGCCGACCGTATCGGCGCGGTTGACGAGCGCGGCAGATATATACATCCGCATCAGATCATGGCGCTCGTTTTGGGCGACTTGGTTCAATTTCGTAATTTGGAGGGGCGCGTCGTCGTCAATCTTTCATGCTCGACGCTCGTGCGTCGCATTGCCGAGGCGCTTGGCTGCCGCGTGACCGTCAAACCAGTCGGTTTCAAATATATAGCGGCGGAGATGAAGAAGGGCGGCGTCCTCATGGGCGGCGAAGAAGCCGGTGGTATCGGCATCGCCGCGCATATGCCCGAGCGCGATGGAATCCTCGCCTGTCTGATTCTGTGTGAGCTTATGGCAAAGACGGACGCGCCTTTGGGCGTTCTGGTCGACCAACTCGAGGACAGTTTTGGTAAGACGAGTTACGGTCGACGCGACTTGCGCCTTGAGGCCGAAGATGCCGAAACGTTACGAACCCTGCTGCCGGGCGTAAACCCCAAGTCGATTTGTGGCAAGGTGCCGCAAAACGTTAGTCATATGGATGGCTTGCGTTTGGCATTCGAGGATGACACGTGGCTGCTGGTCCGTCCTAGTGGGACCGAACCGTTGGTGCGCGTCTACGCCGAGGGGTTCTCGGTGGAAGAACGTGATGAGTTGCTCGATGCTGGCTGTGCTTTAGCTAGGGGGACGTATCCGCTTTAACCATGAGACTGCCTTATATAAAGAGATGCTCGGCGAGCGGTAGGTAACGGCTGGCAAACGTTAGTCGGATCACAAGATGTGTAGGAAATGTGTACGGCCAGATTCCCGCCCACGGCGCCCCTCCGGTCTGGCAATATATCTCCTTGCCGCGCGGCCCGGTCGGACCGGATCAGCCGCCGAGCGTGCACCTTGAGAACCGGATACTGCGAGGATGGACA
>DXMY01000008.1 GCA_019413925.1 Collinsella sp. | reverse complement strand
CGGCGGCGGCTTCCGCGGCAACCGCTTCTAGGGGTTACGCGGTTCTACGAACCGCGTAACTAGTTGACGCTGCGCGCCCACCAGAGCGAACAAATTGACATGAAAAGAGGACGGCATAGACCTTCTGGTCATGCCGTCCTCTTTGAATGACAAGTTGTCGCTCTGGTGGGCGCGCAGCGTCAACTAGTTACGCGGTTCGTAGAACCGCGTAACCCCTAGAAGCGGTTGCCGCGGAAGCCGCCGCCGTTGCGGCCGCCACGGTCGCCGCCGCGACCGCCGCGGTCGTTACCACGGTTGCCGCCACGGCCGCCACGGTTGCCACCGCGATCGCCATAGCCACCACGGTTGCCGCCAAAGCCGCCGCGACCGCCACGGTCGCCGCCACGGTCACCAAAGCCGCCGCGGCCACCGCGATCGCCACCGCGACCGCCACGGTCGCCGCCACGGCCACCGCGATCACCAAAGCCGCCGCGACCGCCACGGTCGCCGCCACGGCCACCGCGATCGTCACGGCCGCCGCGAGGACCGCGGTCCTCGTCCAGGCCCATGGCGACGAGCGGAGCGATAACCTTATCGAGAGCGGCCATCAGCTCGGTGGCCTCCTCGTAAGAAAGCTCGGGCAGGAGCTTCTCCTTCTTGTTGGCAAGCTCGACCAGGCCCTCAGCGGCATCCTCGGCAGCGAAGACGACGATCTTGCGCATATCGCCCTCGGCGTCGTCGATGCGGCCGACCAGATCGGCAGCCTCGGCCTCGGCCATCAGGCCATCGAGCTCACGGAGGCGCATGCCCAGCAGGTCGGACATTTCCTTCTGCTCCATCTTGGGCTTGAGGTCAAGAAGCTTGATGGCGCGCTCGATGTTCGCCATGCGCTCGGCCTTGGCCTCCTCCTCCTTAGAAATAGCAAAGCGACGGCTACGCAGCAGGCGGGCGGCCTTCTGCATCTTGTCCATCAGCTCTTCGTCATCGTAATCAACGGCGGCCTCGACAACCTCGGCCTCCTCCTCGGCGGAAACCTCGTCAGCAGCCTCAACCTCGGAAGCTTCGGTCTCCACGGTCTCGACTGCCTCAACCTCGGCAGCCATGGTCTCGTTCTCGGTCTCGTTCATGATCTCTTCGTTCTCGGACATGAGACTCCTTCTTGGCCCTCTCGGGCATCATCGCCCCATTCGCGGGGCCCGTCGCGCACTCTTTGCGCTTTAAACATTCATGCCTCTCGGCAAAACGTCCATTAGTTTATGGTGTCGCCATCCAATCTAGCTGCAGAATCTATGTGCACACATTAATGCGACATGTGTGACTCGCGACGAGCGTACACCAGCGATGTCACGAACCCGACCACGGCAATTACAGCCGCCACGCGCACGGCAGCTGCAAATCCAATCGCTTGGGTAACGTCGGTCGCAATGCCAGCGGCGCCGGCAGTCGCCGCAGAACTCGAGAGCAGGCCGATAAACAGCGACGGGCCAAACGATGCGGCAATCATGTTCCACGTGTTGAGCAATGCCGTTCCGTGAGGATGTTCAGCGGCAGGCAGCGTCTCCAAGCCGGCCGTCTGCGAGGGGCTCAGCACCAAACCGACTCCGGCATACACTACAACGGTCAGTGCCACGACAACGCCGATGTTCATGCTTGCCGCCGTCATCGAGATTGCAGTCTGCCCCACGGCAATCAGGGCAAAGCCGACCGGCAGCAGCGGCCATGCGCCACGGGCGTCCATCACGCGTCCGCCCACAATCGAGGTCACGGCGTTGCAGGCAATTGCCGGCAAAATGAGCAGGCCCGCAACAAGTGCGGTCATGCCGTATGTGCCCTCAAAATAGAGCGGCAACAAAACACTCATCGAGAACGTTGTCATCATCGACACCACCACAAGCAGGCACGCAGGCCAAAAACGAACGCTCGCCATGGGACGCACGTTAAGCACCGGATGCTCGAGTTTGAGCTGGCGGGCCGCAAACAGGCCGAGCAGCACAATGGCGGCGATAAGCGTCACGATGCCGGCAATCAGATTGGTCGAGAACTCGCCTACGGAATACACAAATGCCGTAATGCCGGCGGCGAGCAAAACAACCGACAGAATATCAAGCGTGGTGTTCGAGCGCTCTCCGACATTCTGAACAAGCTTTACGCCCGCCGCAGCGACCACAATGCCGGCCACCAGCGGCACTACGAACACCGCCCTCCAGCCAAACAACGTGCACATAAGACCGCTGATCACAGGTCCAAACGCCGGCCCTAGCGTAATGCAGGCACCACCCAGGCTCAGATACAGACCGAGCTTCTCGCGCGGGGCGCAAGACAGCACCACGTTCATCATGAGCGGAAACAAGATGCCCGATCCCGCAGCCTGTAAAATACGACTTGGCAGCAAAACGCTAAACGACGGAGCGATCAGACACAGGACTTCGCCGGCGACCATACATCCGCATGCGAAAAACAACAGCTTGCGCGTCGAGAAACGGCCGGACAGGAAGGCCATGATGGCCGTAAAGATCGACGTCACAATCATGTAGCCCGAGACGAGCCACTGCGCCGTGGTGGCACTCACCGAAAAGGCCGCCATAATGTCGTGCAACGCCACGTTAATGATGTTCTCGTTAAACGCGGCAACAAAGGCCGCAATATACATAACGACGAGAAGCGCCGCAGTGGCCGATGGCGTTACTTGAACTTGTTGCTGAGATTTGCTCCCCATGCATTTCCTTCCTCTTGGAACGACAGTTGCATCGCCCCAGAGGAACAGTCCAGGACGAAAAATGAGCCCTAGACTTACGCCAGACGCCGTACACGACGAGTCTGACAACATGGTCCAACGTCGAAAGATTGTAACGCGGACGCACAACTTTCCTTCCGCGCTATTATTAAAAGTCCACGAAAGCATGAGACATGAGGAGCCCGCCATGATTAAGCCCATCATGAAATCCGAGTTCTTTTTGCGCCTGCCTTCCGAAGACGCGGGACCCGACGATGCCGCGACCGGGCAGGACCTCCTGGATACACTCCACGAGCATGAGCACGAGTGCGTGGGCCTCGCCGCCAACATGATTGGCGTGCGCAAACGCATCATCTGCGTAAAGGACGGCAACAGGACACTCCTGATGTACAACCCTCAAATTCTTGAGCAGGTCAATGCCTATCAGACGAGCGAAGGATGCCTCTCGCTGATCGGCGAGCGTCCCTGTACCCGCTATCGCCGCATTAAGGTTGAGTATTTGGACGAGAACTTCGTTCACCGCATCAAAAACTTCTCGGGCTACACCGCCGAGATCATCCAGCACGAAATCGACCACTGCAATGGCGTCGTGGTTTAGGCCACCTGCCAAAATGAGGGTACCGGAGGCCTCCCTATGGACATCAGCCGCTTTGGCGAATTCGCCATCTTAGCGCAGTCACGCACGTTTCTTGATGCGGCGGAACTGCTTTTCATGTCGCAATCAACCCTCTCCAAGCACATCATGGCAATGGAGCACGAACTCGGCTGCAAGCTCATCGATCGAAGCAAGCGCCACGTAACACTCACCGCGCAAGGTGAAGCGCTTCTCCCCTATGCTCAAAAAATTGCGACGCTTCAGCATCGCTATCTTGCCGCCATTCAAATAGGTGCAGGTGAGCCGCTCGAGCACCTCACCGTAGGTTCTATCCCCATTATGGCCCCTTATGGGATCACGGACGCCGTCATCGATTTTCAGCAGGCGAACCCCTCATATTCTGTCGAGCTCATCGAAGGCGAGGGCGACACACTCAAGCGCATGCTCCTGCACGAGGACATTGACCTGGCCTTCATCCGTGACAGCGGCGCCATCGAGCCAGAGTTCAAAAAGATTCCCTTTACGACCGACCGGCTCGTGGCCGTCCTTTCGCTCGACCATCCACTCGCCGAACGTGACACCGTCGAGATAGACGACCTTATCGACGAGAATTTCCTCATGCTTCCCCAAGGCTCGTTCGTAAGCGAGCTCGTCCTTTCCCTTTGTCGAGAAGCTGGATTTGGCCCACGTGTTACGTTCACCGGCAAACGAGCCGAGAACATCATCTCTCTTGTCGCACGCGGCGCCGGTGTCTCATTCCTCATGCGCAAGCCGGCGGAATCGCTTGCCAGCGGAAAGGTAGCCCTGGTGCCGCTTGAGCCCGCGACGACCTCCGAGGTCAGGCTCTACCTCAAGCGGAATGCCGCGCACTCGCAGGCGGTCGTCTCGTTCATCGGCTTCCTCCCCTACCGTCAGCTCCTGCAGGGCGACCGTGCGTCTTCCACCGCGGCACGACCGTCATAATCCCCGCTGCTCCACAACCGCAGACCTGTGTCCGCAAACACGCTGACAACGGCACAAAACACAAATATGCCTCGGGCGGCACGTCGCCGTCCGAGGCATATTTAGTTAAAGTGCGCAGACAGACTAGTCCACCGAGATGTTGAGCGCCTTACCGCCCTCGTCCTTCCTGGTACCGATCACCATAGCGGCGACAAGAGCCAGAACGAAAGCGACCACACCGGAGATGACAAGGCCGATAAAGCCCGTGTCGATGCCGGCAGGGTTAATAAAGCTCGGGAAACCGAGCGGGCCGGAGGCACCGAAGGCATAGAGTTTGGCACCCATGAGGCCGGCAATGGCGCCGCCTACACCAGCGGAAATAAAGGTTGCCCACATAAGACGCTTACGCGGCAGCAAGATGGCGTAAAGCGCAGGCTCGTTGACACCGAAAATCGAAGAGACAAGGGCGGGAATGTTGACGGCAGCATTTTCCTCGGAGTCCTTGGTTCGGATGACCATGCCAAGCACAGCACCGGCGATGGCACAACCGCCTGCATACACGAGTGGGTTAATAAGGTCATAGCCGTAGGTTGCGACATCGAGGAACCACAGCGGGATGATACCCCAGTGCAGGCCGAACATGACGAGCAGGCTCCAGAACGTGCCGATGACGAAGCCGGCGATGGCGGGCTGGAAGTTGATGAGCATCAAGATGATCTGGGCAACGATGTTGGAGAGGACCGTCATGACCGGACCGACCACAAGCAGGCCAAGGATGCCGCAAATGAGGAGCGTCAGGATGTTGGAGAAGAACGAGCTCACAAGCGCGGGCAGCGCGTTAGAAAGGGCCTTGTGCACCTTGGAGGCAATCCAGACGATAAAGATCGCAGGCAGAATCGTCGATGAGTAATTCTGCATGATCAGCGGGATGCCAAAAATATCACCGTAGACATTGGACTCGAAGACCGTGCCGGCGCCGAGCGTGTAGAGCGGATCTCCGCCCATAAGGGCAACGAGCGTCGGGTAGACGAGGATACCACCGAGCGCCATTCCCATAACGGGCTTAAGTCCGAACTTCTTGGCCGACGTCCAGCCAATGATTAGCGGAAAGTAATAGAAGACCGAATCTCCGATTGCCGAGAGCGTCACATACGTATTGCTGTCCTTGGCAAGCCAACCGGCAACCGTGCAGAGCGCGAGCATCGACTTGATAAAGCCACCGGCCATAAGCACGCCAAGAACCGGTTGCAGAATCTCGGAGATGATGGCCAGCAGACGCGAGAATGGATCGCCCTTTTTGACGTCGTCGCCTTCATCGATATCGAGTGCGGGTTTGGAGTCGAACCCGCCAATCTGAACAAGGTCGTTGTAGACGGCCTCGACAGTGGCACCAATCACGACCTGATACTGTCCGCCGGCCTGGATGACGTCAACGACGCCCTTCGTCGCCTTAAGCTCATTGGTCTGGGCGAGCGATTCATCCTTGAGGTGGAAGCGGAGACGCGTAATGCAGTGGCTCACGTCTAACACATTGTCTCGACCACCGGCCTTTGTGATGATTTCATCGCAAAGCTTCTGGTATTTCATGGAATTCTCCTTTTTCTGAGCGGGGTATAGCATCGATTTCATGCCTCCGTAGTCGACGTGGGAGGGCAAGGAACCCGCTTCCCCCTTTGAAATCCGCGGACGCACGTACGCCCGGGATGGGAAACGGCAGAGAAGATGGAAGATGCCGATCACATGGCAGCGAGCCTCATTGGCCCATGTCACGCAATCAGGTCTACAGACGCGAATCTGCTGCGCCGAGAAGTCTCGTCGTCTGGCAGAACTTGTCACACAGACGTTCCGGTTCGCCCTGGGGAATCTGAGTACGCTCGGTCTCAAAGGAGAGGCCGTACTCGCGTGCCGGAAGGAAATACTCGAAATAGCCGTTGGTGTAACCGCAAACTATTCCCTCGACCGGGCATTCGCGCTTCATGCGAATGCCCAGGTCGCTGCCGAGTTCACTCGGGAACACAAAGAGATGCAGGCCGCCCAGACTGATGACGGCGCACTTAAGCGTGAGTGAAAAGTCGTCATGGGCAACGGTGTGATAGAACGTCTGAGGCTCGATGCGGTCAAGAACGACCTCGCAATCGAGCTTGATCTGGGAAATCGCCTCGGCAAGACCGGTCGAAACACGCTCAACCTCG
Source organism: Collinsella sp. (assembly GCA_019413925.1). Taxonomy (GTDB): domain Bacteria; phylum Actinomycetota; class Coriobacteriia; order Coriobacteriales; family Coriobacteriaceae; genus Collinsella. Next base: position 29,292 of record DXMY01000008.1, on the reverse strand, counting down.
GGAATGCCGCGTCCCTGTCGAAAATTGCGGTCGCTACAGTCGCCAGCAGCACCGACGACCATGGCCGGATAGTAACCAAGACTCTGAGCGAGCTTTTTGCCGGTAAGACCGGCGAGTTCGCTCGTGAGCTCCGTGCAGTCGGGTCCGACGCAAGCGGAATGCACCGCCCAGTTCACAAAGCCCGCAAATGGCTTGCCTTCGGTATCGAAGAACGATACGACAATGACCTCATTGTCGGCGAGTTCACCTGGGATGATGCGGTTGTCGTAGAAACCGGTGATGACCTGCTTGCCCAAGCGACAAATCGCGGGCTGTGCGTTGGCACGGCACTCCTCAAAGCATTGGCAAATGGTATCGAGGAACCAGCGGTAGTAGTTCTCGTCGAATTTTCCCGTCCACCAGCTGCGGTGGTAAGCGACGATTGAAGTATGGTCGTGCGTCGCCGAGAGCAGGACGCAATCACGGTCAATGCCGTAGCGCTCGGCGAGCATTGTCTTGACCTCCTCGGCCATGCTTTCCTCGAACTCGAGGACATCGGCATTAAAGAGAAACACTTCACGTTCGCCTTGCTGGAAGAGGATGGCATTGGCGAAGACGTCGTCATGGACGCCCGTCGCAGGTTCAAGACGGTTGGGAAGATTGCGGTAGCCAATCAGGTAGATGTCGCCCTGTGGGGTGATTTTGCGGCGCGCGTGTCCAATGTTCATGCACGTTCTCCTTCTGTGTCACGCCGCATTCAAGGCGGCAATGATGATTTCGACGAGGCGCTCATGGGATCCGGCGGCAAAACCGGAGTTCATGGCCTCATAGGTGATCTTTTCGTACGCGTCGGGAGCCGGTAGGTACTTCTGTCCGCCGTTGACGAGCGTGGCAAAGAACACAGAGCCGGACCGAGCGGCGCGCACAGTGGCGCCGAATGCACTCGAGACCTCGGGTTGTACGCCGACAAGCTCGACGTTTCCCAGCCGGAGCAGATAGACCCTCGTGCGCTGCTCGCCAGCGGCATGAAACTCATACGTTCGGTGCGGGGCCAAAGAGTGAAAATCGGCGCGTGTCTGAGCGGGCAGGAGAACGTCGACCGTGCGGGCATCGATGCCGGTAGCGTCATCCTCACGCGCCATGCGAGCGGCCTCGATTAAAGCATCGCCCAAGGCCTGCCCCTGCTGGTGCAGCATGCGGTATCCGTCCTCATGGGCATCGACCGTCTGCTTAACGCCGGCCGCATCGAACATGACGTTCATGGCGTGCTCCGCCGGACCTTGGTCGCCCGCGGCCCCTGGCAGCAACAGGGCAACGCCGCCCAGCTCGCGCTCGAGTGACATGGCGGCAAAACCAAAGAGGTCTCCGCTCGCCATGCGCCTCCCCTCGGAGTCGCGCGACCCGTCGAGCACGGAGGACTGAACGTCCGCCGTCGCGAGCACGGCAACATACTCGCCCCCGGCATCCCTTATGGCGAGTACGGGCATCGTGTGGTCGGCAAACCCCCTGGGATTCGAGCCCAACCACCAGCCGGCAGGCGTCTCAATGTCGCGATTAACGTTCACGGGGCATTCGCCCTCCACAGTGGCGAGCGTGGCAGAGCGAATGCCCGCAACAGCGCGCTCGACAGCCGTGCGGGCGGCAGCGACGAGCGCTGCGCGATAGCGCTCGTTGCGATTGCGGGCAGCATCGTCGGCAAGATGCCCGGGAGTGCGGACGTGAGGCATGGAAAACGTGTGGGTAGGAACCACCCAAGAATAAGCACCGCTGCAATTGGCGGCATCCTCAACAACCTCACGCAGATCGGCGAGTAGAGCCGGAGCGATCGAGGTGACCTCAAGCGAAAGGACGCAGGCGCGTCGCCCCGTCCCCTCGATGATAAGGGCACGGGCGAAGACCTCATGACGGAGTTCGTCGAAACCGTCGAACGGCAACACGTCCCCAAGATCGATGGCCACACGAGCGGCCCCAGCTCTCATCTCTCCTTCGTCCATGGCAGATACTCCCCTCTGATTGCCGCTCACTCGACACCGTACAGTTGCTGCGCCGTACCGCCAAGCACAAGGTCGCTGTCTGTATCGCTCAGATTTGCAGCGCGAACGCAGGCGACACCCTCGGTGAGCCACTCGCGTTTAACGGGATAGCTCGTGCCAAAAACAATATGGTCTGCACCCAGCACGTCAACCGCACAGGCAAGGAGTGTCTTGCCCCAAGGCTGAGCATGGGACATGTCGAAATAGATGTTGTTCTCGAGGCGCCTGGAAACGGTCTCGGTATCGACCTGAAAACGGCCAGAAGCATCAGGGCGCTTGGGACCATGAGGCAGCAGCATCTCCTTGAACGCAAAGTATGCGCCGCCGAGCATGGAGTGGACCATCTTGATATTGGGGTAGCGCTCAAAGAAATCGCCAAAGATCTCTCGGCCGATCGCCGTAGTTTGGTCGACGCAGCGGCCATAAGAGCGGCGAAGGTTGTCGTACGCGAGAAGCGATTCGTTCTCGACCGGCACGGGAACATGGTGCACGTAAACGGTGACATGGCGTTCGTTCAGGTGCTCGAAAAAGCTCGAGAAGACCTGGTCGTCGAGATAGCGCTTGCCGTAGTGAGCGCAGAGTTGCACACCCGCAAAACCATCGTCGAGCCTGCGGTCGAGCTCCTCCAAATTCGCTTTGGTGCCAAAGGGCGGCACGGCGACAAGCGGAATCAGACGGCCACTTGACGCCTTCGCGTCAGCAGCCATACCGTCGTTGAAACGCCGGCACATCTCGAGCGACATCCACTCGTGACAGCCGGGGAGCTTGAGGATCGCCTTGTCGACCCCCGCCTCATCCATATCGGCCAAGCGCTTCTCGAGGGTGTAGTCGCCCTCAATGTAGTTAAGACCCGGAGAACCGGCGGGCATCTCGATCACGATCTGTCGTTTGCCGGCGGAATTCATGGTCAGATAGCCTTCGGTGTCATAGGCGCGGGGTACCTCGGCCAAAAACTGTTCGCAGAGCGTCTCGTCATGAAAGATGCGCTCGTCGAACCAGTAGGAATTTGCATCGATAATCATTGGTTGGAACCGCCTTTCATCTTGTTGAAAACATTCTAGAAAAGCAGGTACCCGGACATCAATTCCAGCTTAAGCCAACTGTATTCCATTTTGGAATAGAACTTACCGCTCACACGCGAACCTCGCTCGCTCAACGAGACAAGCGCTAACAGCACGGGCTTAGACAGAAAACGGTCGGCCCGCATCCGTTGCGGGCCGACCGTTTCATTACAGGCTACCTTTGCCGTTACGCCTGACGGTAATGATCAAAGAAGTCGGCGAGGTCTTCGAGGGACTCTTTGAGTACTTCCATGCGCGGCAGGTACACGATGCGGAAGTGGTCGGGCTCAGCCCAGTTGAAGCCGCCGCCGCGCGTAATCAGGATCTTCTTCTCGTGCAGCAGGTCAAGGGCGAATTGCTCGTCATCGGTGATGTTGAACTTCTTCACATCCATCTTGGGGAAGATGTAGAACGCCGCACGCGGCTTAACCACCGAGATGCCGTCAATCTTGCTGAGTGCCTCATACACAAAGTTGCGCTGCTCGTAGACACGGCCGCCGGGACGGATGTAGTCGTTAACGGACTGATGGCCACCGAGTGCCGTCTGAACGATCGACTGAGCCGGCACGTTGGAGCACAGGCGCATGTTGGAGAGCATGTTGATGCCCATGATGAAGTCGCTCATGCAGCGCTGGTTGCCCGAAAGCACCATCCAGCCAATACGATAGCCCGCGATCATGTGCGACTTGGAAAGGCCGCTAAAGGTAACGCAGGGCAGGTCGGGAGCGAGCGAGGCAATCGAGACGTGCTCGTAGCCGTCCATGCACAGGCGGTCGTAGATCTCATCGGCAAAGATCATCAGCTGATGCCTGCGTGCAATCTCGACGATGCCCTCGAGCACCTCGCGCGGATAGACAGAACCCGTGGGGTTGTTGGGGTTGATGATGACGAGGGCTTTGGTCGCGCTCGTAATCTTGGACTCCATATCCTCCAGGTCGGGATACCAATCCGCCTGCTCATCACACAGATAATGTACGGGATGACCGCCAGCAAGGGTTGCGCACGCCGTCCAGAGCGGATAGTCGGGGCTGGGGATCAGAATCTCGTCGCCATTGTCGAGCAGCGCGTTCATCGAAAGCTGAATGAGCTCGGACACGCCGTTGCCCGTGTAGATATGCTCCATCTGAACGTTGGGCAGGCCTTTGATCTGCGAATACTGCATGATCGCCTTGCGCGCGGAGAACAGGCCACGCGAGTTGGAATAGCCTTCGCAGTCGGGCAGCTGCTGGCGCATGTCCTTGATGACCTCATCGGGCGTGCGGAAACCGAAGGGCGCCGGGTTGCCGATATTGAGCTTGAGGATGCGCTCGCCCTCGTCCTCCATACGGGCGGCCTCGTCGACGACGGGACCGCGCACGTCATACAGGACGTTATCAAGCTTAGTGGATTTAGAAAAAGTACGCATGGTGGTGCTCCTTGGAATTTGAGCTGAGGGATGGGGTTCGGGCTTGGAATCGTTGCGGGGTGATGATGCCTCGCCTTGATCGGCGTCACTGGCAAGCAGCCAGGTAACATCGACCTCCAAAATGCGGGCGAGTAGCTCTGCCACATCGCGCCGCGGGATCGTCTTGCCGCTCACATATTGGCTCATCTGACTCTTGCCGAGTTTTTTGCCGAGCATCTCCGATGCGCGGATTACGTCCGACTGGCGAACGTCGCGATCGGACATAGTCTGTCGCAGGCGATCGCCAAACGTCTCTTGGGCCACTAGAACCTCCTTGCTGGCAAAGTTCAATTTATAGAACACGAATTGAACCAAGGTTCAATTTAGGCAGCAGTATAACGCGGCACCTCATTCGAAAGTTCAATTTCATAAGAAAATGCACCGGACTCTGAGATTTGCCCAAAGCGGACAATGACGCGCACACGTTTAGAGGTATTCGAGGAAACGGGCGGTAGCAAGCGAAACATCGGCCGTGCGATATATCGCGTTGATCTGCCGATGAGGACGTCCCTCGAGCGGGCGCACGGCGACATCGAACTGACAGCGCCGCAAGATGAGCGCCGGAAGAATGCTCACGCCCAGGCCGTCCTCGACCATAGCCATAATCGCATAGTCATCCCAGGTCGACAGCTTAGAACGCACCGCCAGGCCCGCGCGGCGAAACAGCGGCGTAATCTCGTCGTCGCTACCGCGTTCCAGCAGAATAAACTGCTCGTTTGCCAAATCGGCAAGGGAAACGACCTCCGCGGTGGCAAGCGAGGAGTCCGCTGGCACCACGGCCATCAGCTCGTCTTGCACCAACGGCCGCGACGCCATGCCGGTGCCGCGTGGCTCGCGCGGGATAAAGCCCAGGTCGCAGCGGCCTTCCGCCACCCATTGCTCAATCTCTGAGTAATCACCCATCAGCAGCTCGTAATCGACATCCGGGTGATCGGCGCGAAACCGCGCGATCACCGGCGGCAACACATGGGTCGCCACACTCGAAAACGTACCGATACAGATCTTGCCACGCATGAGCCCTCGCATCTCGTCCACGCGTCGCTGCAGACGGCCAAACTCTTCGCATAACGCCTCGACCGCCGGCATGACCTGCCGCCCGTCGGCAGAAAGCACTACGCCCTCGCGGCTTCTATCGAGCACTTTAAAGCCCCAGTCGGCCTCGAGATCGGCCACCATACGGCTCACGCCCGACTGCGAATAGCTTAGCCGCTCGGCGGCGCGCGTAAAACTGCCGGCGCGTACGGTCTCGAGCAGCACCTGCATCTTTTGAATATTGGTCTCCACGGCACGTCCCCACCTTTGCATGAGTTTTTCTCATGCTATCCATGCATTATATTCGCTTTTCTTCTAAAGCCAGTTCACCCATAGTGAACATGCTCGGATATAGAGGGGATGTCAGCGCATGAACAACGGACTGTTTACGTACTTAGCAGCATTGCTATTGTTTGGCTCCAACGGCATCATCGCCGCCGCCATCGCGCTGCCGAGCTCCGATATCGTGCTACTACGCACGTTTTTGGGCGCCCTCTCGCTTGTCACTATCCTTGCCATCACCCAACGCCATAAACTGCAGGCGCCATCTCGTCCCCGCGAAGCCGCAGCACTCCTTCTGTCGGGAGCCGCGCTGGGTGCCAGCTGGATTTTTCTGTTCCGTGCCTACCAGACGATCGGCGTCGGCGTATCCTCGCTACTGTACTACTGTGGCCCCATCATTGTCATGGCGCTCTCCCCACTCATCTTTGGTGAAAAACTGACCGGCGGCAAAATCGCCGGGTTTATCGCCGTCGCCTGCGGTGCTTTTCTCATTGCAGCACAAGGTCTAGGCGGCAATATGCCCATTGCGGGCATCGTCTGTGGAATCGTCTCAGCCTTCTGCTATGCATTGATGGTCATCGCCAGCAAGGGTGCGCCGCACATCGAGGGCCTCGAGAACTCCGCGCTCCAGGTGAGCGCCGCCTTTGTGACCGCACTGGTCCTCACGCTCATCACGCAGGGCGCTCCCTCGTTCCTGTCCGCCGGCGTCGCCGCCAGTATTGATTGGCGCGCCGTCGCTATGCTCGGCGTCGTCAACACCGGCATTGGTTGCCTGCTCTACTTTAGCGCCGTCGCTAAGCTGCCCGTCCAGACCGTCGCCGTCGTCGGCTACCTCGAGCCGCTTTCGGCCGTCGTGTTCTCGGCCGTCCTTTTGGGCGAAGCCATAACACCGGTCCGCCTGATGGGTGCCGCGCTTATCATCGGCGGCGCGATTTTTTGCGAACTCGCCGGCAAACGCGCAAACGCCAAGGCTGGCATCGCCCAGACAGCACGTGCTTAAAAGCCCCTGCTTTGAAATGCTACCTACGTACATAAATAATCCCCAGCTGGGGATTATTGTCTAAAATAACCTGATGTGCCAAACTGCTCTTGTATGTATAAAGACGGCATAAAGATTATCTGTCCTAGACAGATAACCGGATGTCTAAGGGAGTCCACGTGGCACACAACAAACTGGAGGCAAGCCCCCAAGACCAGCGTGGTCAAGGCGGGCACGGAGCCATCCCCCTCTCCGCTGGCATGCTGCTTGTAACGCTCGGCGTCGTCTATGGCGACATCGGCACGAGCCCCATGTACACCATGAAATCAATCGTCGCCAACAACGGCGGCATCGGTACCGTCAGCGAGGACATGATCCTGGGCGCGCTTTCGCTCGTCATCTGGACCATGACACTCGTGACCACGGTCAAGTACGTGGTAATCGCCATGAAGGCCGACAACCACAACGAAGGCGGCATCTTCGCCCTGTTTAGCCTGGTGCGAAAAGTGGCACCATGGCTGATCCTACCTGCCATGATCGGCGGCGCGGCGCTGCTCGCCGACGGCATCCTCACCCCCGCGGTCACGGTCACCACAGCCATCGAGGGCCTGCGTACCATCAAGTGGGGCCACGCGCTGTTGGGTGACGGGCAAACTAACGTCATCATTATTACCATCATCATTATCTGCGGCCTGTTTGCCATGCAGCGCGCTGGCACCTCGTCAATCGGCAAGCTGTTCGGTCCGCTCATGACGCTGTGGTTCCTGTTCCTGGCAGGCGCCGGTCTGTTCAACATGCTCGGCAACCTGTCCATCTTGCGCGCGCTCAACCCCATCCGCGGCGTCATGTTTCTGTTCTCGCCCATCAACCACTCGGGCATCATGGTGCTCGGCTTCGTCTTCCTGTCGACGACCGGCGCCGAGGCGCTCTATTCAGACATGGGCCACGTAGGCAAGGCCAACATCTACGCATCCTGGCCGTTTGTTAAGGCAGCGCTAATCCTTAACTACCTGGGTCAGGGCGCTTGGCTGCTCGCCAACAATTCCAATCCCCAGATGCTCGCGATGGATATCGTCAACCCGTTCTATATGATGCTTCCCGAGCCCCTGCGCCCCTTTGCCATCGTGCTTTCGGCCGTGGCAGCCATCATTGCCTCGCAGGCGCTCATCACCGGCTCCTTCTCGCTGGTATCCGAGGCAACGCGTCTCAACCTTATGCCGCATCTGCGCATCCACTACCCCAGCGACACCAAGGGTCAGCTCTATATTCCGCTCGTCAACAACATCATGTGGGTCGGCTGCATCTTCATCGTGCTGCTGTTCCAAAACTCCGAGCGCATGGAGAGCGCCTACGGCCTCGCCATTACCGTGACCATGCTCATGACCACGACGCTTTTGACGAGCTATATCGCTGGCATTCTCAAGCACAAGCTGGGCGCCTGCGTCTTCGCCCTGCTCTTCGGTGCCATTGAGCTGTGCTTCTTTGCCTCGTGCCTCACCATGTTCTTTGACGGCGGCTATGTGATGATCTTCCTGGCCGCACTGCTGTTTGGCCTTATGTACGTGTGGCGCCGTGGCACCGCCATCGAGCGCACGCAGACGATTCTGTTGCCCGTCTCCAAGTACATCGATCAGCTCAACCGCCTGCGCAACGACGAGACCTATCCCGTGCTCGCCGACAATCTGGTATTTCTCACCAACAGCCCCGACCCGCTCACGCTCGACCGCGACGTGCTCTATTCCATCCTGGATAAGCATCCCAAGCGCGCCAAGGCATATTGGTTCATTAACGTGCACGTTACCGACGAACCCTATACGCACGAGTATTCCGTCGAGACCTTTGGCACGGACTTCCTCTTCCGCGTTCGCCTGGACCTGGGCTTTAAAGTCAACCAGCGCGTCAACGCTTATCTGCGTCAGATCGTCGGCGACTTGATGGCATCGGGCGAGCTGCCGCCGCAACATCACACCTACTCCATCTACGAGACACGCGGCAACGTGGGTGACTTCCGCTTTTGTATGCTGCGCAAGATGCTTGCCCCCGAAACGGACATCAACCGCAATGACCACCGCGTGATGGCCATCAAGTACGCCGTCCGCCGCGCCTGCGGAAGCCCGGCACGCTGGTACGGTCTTGAGAACTCGGCCATCATCATCGAGTACGTGCCGCTGTTTGCCCGCATGCGCCCGGCCGTTAAGCTCGTGCGCACCCAGGTGCCGCTCGAGGTTCAGATCGAAGAGGCCGAGGAAATGGAAGTCGACATCTTCTCGGACGACTTGGTCAACGGCAACGAAGCCGGTAAGGACATGAACGTCGATCCCACCGAGTTGCTCGAGAGCGTCGCCGATACGCCCGAACAGCAACTCGACGGACTCGAGAGCACCCAGTTCAACGACGCCAACTTCTAACACGCCACCAGCCATTGACGACAACGGCCTCGCATCTCATAAGAGGTGCGAGGCCGTTTTATGTCGCAACGGACCAGTGAGCTACGAACGACGCGGCTCGGGAACCACGAGCCTATCGGGGCTTGCGCCCTCGGCATCCATCAGGCTCACGTAGCGAATCGACGGATCCCCATACATCGCGTAGTAATAATTGCCCGTGCGCGCGCTAAAGCATCCGGTGTAGATAGTCTTCTCGAACTTGCCATCGCCCATCCTGGACGCTCCCTCGATCATCACCACGCCCTCGAGCGAGCGGAACATGCGAACGACGTTTTCGGTCTCGCTCTCCTTTTGCGGGTAATTGGCATTGAGGTACGCCGCCTTTACAAAACGGCTCGGCGAATAGCAATCGCCCGGAATGCCGCGCATGCCGGCACCGGCTCCATAGGGCTTAAGCTCGGCGCCACGCCACGTCGCCGTTTGCGGAAAATCGCTTGTGGCGGTGATATAGGTGCGTAGGTTTTCCATATGCCACGGGAAGGTCGGCTGATTGGCAAGGGTGTCGACCGGATCGTCGTATACATGCAGGCCGTCAGCCATCATCTCGACCACGATGCTGCGCTGGCTGTCGCCGATAATCCAATGGAGCAGTGACACGCCCAGCCCCTCTCCGGCAGATTTGGCGACAATCACCGTGTCGCGCAGCGCGGCCTCGACCTCATCGACCGTCGAGAACGTCGCTGCCACCCACAGGGGAAACTCATAGGCCGCGATATTGGTCTTGCCGTCGACAGGGCCCTCGGCATACTCGGCATAGCCGGGAAAGTTGAGCCCCGCCACAGCCAGGCCCGCATCGTTGCCGCAATCGAAGAACATAGGGTAGTTCCTGTAATCGATGCACATACCGATCACCGCGTGCGCCGCTGTTGCGTCGTCGATAAACGAATACGGAATGTGAAACCCGCGCGGCATCACGCGAACCTGTTGGCCGTAGTCAAAGCTCCAGTCGAGATTGCGGCCCAGATACATGTGGCCAGAATTATCGGTAAATCGAATACTCGTACACATAGCGCCTCCTAGCTTTACGTTCTTGCTAATTTCATTGTCTCCAAACAAAAAGGCGCTAAACACAAAAGCCCGGACATGACAACAATGTCACGCCCGGACTATTCAAACAGGATAAACTCAACCAAGTTAACCCCGCAGGTCGTCTAAGGGGTCAAAGTGCCGCAGATTGCCACGAAAGAGGAGCGAAGCGTACTTAAGGTACGCGAGCGACGATTGAGCGGCAAGGTGCGGTGCTTTGGTCCCCTTAGACCAACTTTCCAAGACAGTGATCGATCATATGCTGGATCATCTGTGCCTCAAAGCCCGCATAGTCGCGGCGGCACTCCTTCATCTTGCCGTCGACGATCTGGTCAAAGGCAACCTTGCACTTGATGTAGCGCGTGGACTTGGTGACCTCCTCGTGCGTCAGGCAGCTCTCCTCCATCTTGCTGGCACCCAGGCCAAACACCAAACGGGGGTTGTAGAGCACATGGGGCTCGCCGGCGTCGTCCAGATAGACGCAGACCTTCTTGGTGACGCCGATCTGGTTGGCGGCAAGGCAGCCGGCATCGTCGAGCGACTTGATGGTATCGATCAGGTCCTGTGCCACCGACTCGTCCTCGACGGTCGCGACCTCGCAACGCTGGGACAGAACAGCCTCGTCGTGGCAGAGCTCTTTAATCATACGTTCCTCCATAGGGGTCGTTGTAACTGCTTAAGTATACGGTACCCACACATTTTCATGCGAAAAATACCGTCCGTCTGCTACAAAGCGCCGAACATCAACATGCGAGGAACATCAACCTTTCAAAGGCGATATAGTAGTTGAGTTCGTGTCAATCGGCCTAAACTCGGGGCCGAACAAGGAAAGGGTATGCATGGACGAACTTTTTCACGTCAGTGAGCGCAAGTCCACAATCGGGACCGAACTTCGCGCTGGACTGACAACATTCCTGGCGATGGCCTACATCATCGCCGTCAACCCCGCGGTGCTCTCGGGCGCTGGCATCGATGCGGGAGCGCTCGCCTGCGCCACCTGCCTGGGCGCCGGCATCATGACCATCTGCATGGGCATCTTCGCCAACCGCCCGCTCGCCTGCGCGTCGGGCTTAGGCGTCAACGCGATGATCGCCGGAATCACCACCACCGTCTGCGGCGGTGACTGGCACGTGGCCATGAGCGTCATCTTCCTCGAGGGCGTCGTCATCTTGCTGCTCGTGCTTTGTGGCCTGCGCGAGGCCATCATGGACGCCATCCCGGTTGTCCTGCGTCACGCCATCTCGGTGGGTCTGGGCCTGTTTATCGCCATGATCGGCCTGTGCGACGCTGGCATCATCACCGCTGGCGCCGGTACGCTCGTCGGCCTGGGCGACATCACCTCCCCCACCTTCATCGTCGGCATCATCTCCATCCTGGTGACGGTCGCCCTCGCCTGCCGCAACGTCCCCGGCTCGCTGCTCATCGGCATCGTCGTCGCCGTCATCGCCGGTATCCCCCTAGGTGTGACCCAGGCTCCGACCGGTATCATCGCCCCGCTCGACTTCTCGAGCATCGGTGGCCCCATCGCCGACGCCGGCGGCGTGCCCGCCATCGTCAAGGTCCTTACCGACCCCGCGCTCCTCGTCATCTCGTTCTCGCTGCTCATGAGTGACTTCTTCGACACCATGGGCACCGCGATGGCCGTAGCCAAGCAGGGCGAGTTCCTCACCGACGACGGCAACGTCGAGAATATCAAGGAGATCCTAATCGTCGACTCCGCCGCCGCCGCTGTGGGCGGTTTCATGGGTGTCTCCTCCATCACCACCTTCGTCGAGTCCACTTCTGGCGCCGCCGACGGTGGCCGCACGGGCCTCACCTCCGTCACCACCGGCGTGCTGTTCATTCTCGCCGCGTTCTTCTCCCCCATCGTCACCATCGTTTCCAGCGCCGCCACCTGCGGTGCTCTGGTCTACGTCGGCTACCTCATGATGAGCGAGGCCTCCGAGATCGACTGGTCCGACGTGTCGCAGGGTTTCCCGGCGTTCATGATTGTCGCCGGCGTGCCCTTCACCTACTCCATCTCTGCCGGCATTGGCCTGGGCTTTATCGCCTACGTGGTCGTCGCGCTCTTTAAGGGCGAGGCCTCCAAGATCAAGCCGCTCATGTGGATCGCAGCCCTCGCCTTCCTCGTCTACTTCTTCGTGGCGTAACGGCATAGTCTGCTAAAGCAAAACAACAAGGCGCGGAATCGCATCGAGCGGCTCCGCGCCTTTCTTTTAGCGTCTGCCCCCGTGTCAGCGTGCGACAATTGAGGCTGTCAATTATCACAACACTGAGAGAAGCCTGCCTTGGAAGCGCATCATAAGCAGATAACCGTTTATTCAGAGTGTGCGGAAGGCGCGCCCGTCATCTATCTCCCCGTGGTTATGGGCAACGGTAGTGAAGTCTACGAGCGCTGCCGAGAGCTCGACTGCCCGCCGTTCACCCTTGTCGCCATTGGAGGGCTCGATTGGAATCGCGAGCTGAGCCCCTGGGAATGCGACGGAACTATACGAGATGCCGAGCCCTTTGGTGGACAGGCCGCTGGTTTTCTTGACGAGTTGTTGAAGCAGATAATCCCAGAGGCCGAATCATCGCTCCCGCAACCGCCCGCCTGGCGCGGCGTTGCCGGCTACTCCTTGGCGGGTCTTTTTGCACTGTGGGCACTTTGGCAAACAGATGTCTTTGAGCGCGCGGCAAGTGCATCGGGGTCGCTGTGGTTCCCCGGCTTTATCGACTACGCGCGCGAGCGCACGATGACAGCTACGCCCGACGCCGTCTATCTGTCACTCGGTAAAAAGGAAACCAAGACGCCCAACCGCATGATGCGGCACGTACTCGACGATACGCGCGCGATGGAAGAGCTGTTTATCGAGCGTGACATTCCAACAATGCTGGAGCTCAACCCCGGCAATCACTTTACCCAAACTGACCTGCGCATGGCACGCGGCATCCACTGGATACTGACGCATTAAAAATGGCGCCCACGCGTACATACGCATGGACGCCATTTTTAATTTGGCTGAACGCAGCTGCTATTCAGCAGTCTCCTCAAGCTCGGAAGTATCGAACTCAAAGTCGTTACCGGGCAGGATGGCGTTGAGCACAATGCCCACCAGCGAGCCCACGGCAAGGCCCGAAAGCGAAATCGTCACGCCGCCCAGCTCCAGCACAATGGCGCCGGTGGTACTGTAGGCAATGCCGAGCGAAAGCACGAGCACCAGAGCCGCCACCAGCACGTTGCGGTTGTTCTGGAAATCAACCTGGTTCTCGATGAGGTTACGTACACCAACGGCGCTGATCATGCCGTAGAGCACGAGCGACACACCGCCGATAACGCACGCCGGCATGGCGGCAATCACCGCAGCAAACTTGGGGCAGAACGAAAGCACAATGGCACAGCAGGCGGCAATGCGAATCACGCGCGGGTCGAACACGCGCGTCAGGGCAAGCACACCGGTGTTCTCACCATACGTCGTATTGGCAGGGGCGCCAAAGAGCGATGCCAAGATAGTCGCCAGGCCATCGCCGAGCAGGGTACGGTGCAGACCGGGATCGGCAATGTAATTGCGTTCGCAGGTAGAGCCAATGGCGGAAATATCTCCAATGTGCTCAATCATGGTCGCAAAGGCCAGTGGCATGATGGTGATAATGGCCGTCGTGGCAAGACTGCTATCGAACTGCGGTCCAAAGAGCGCGAACACGGTGTTGTCCCACACGACAGGTAGACCGACCCACGGCGCGGCGGCAACCCCCGAAAAATCAACCTCGCCCAGCACCGCCGCAACGGCATAGCTCACCACAACGCCCAGCAGAATCGGCACGATCTTGACCATGCCGCGGCCCCAAATGTTGCAGATGATGATCACGGCAACGGCAATAGCAGCAACAAACCAGTTGGTCTGGCAGTTAGCAATGGCAGAGCTTGCCAGGATCAAGCCGATGGAAATGACGATGGGACCGGTCACCACCGGCGGGAAGAAACGCATGACACGCTTGGCGCCAAAGGCGCGGAACAGGGCCGCAAGCACCGGATAGAGCAGGCCGGCACAAGCAACGCCCAGACAAGCGTAGGGCAAAAGCTCGGCCTCGCCGTTGGGTGCAATGGCGGCATAACCCGCGATAAAGGCAAACGACGAGCCCAGGAACGCGGGCACCTTACCGCGCGATAGAAAATGAAACAGCAGTGTGCCGATGCCGGCGAACAGAAGCGTCGTCGAAACGGAAAGGCCGGTGAGCACGGGCACGAGCACCGTGGCTCCGAACATCGCAAACATGTGTTGCAAACCCAACACGAACATGCGCGGGCGGCCGAGCGACGATGCATCGTAGATGGCATCGGTGACGGCGGGCGTCGAGGATTGGGACATGGAAGTCCTTTCGAATGGAAGGGCGATCAGGCATATCGGATAACCTGCCCGAACGATACGATCCGAACCATTGTACGCGATATGCAGTACCTCGCACGCGCCGCCACCTGCAAACGCTAGCGCTATTTCCAAACGCGCTCGGCAATACGCCTGACCAGCGCAATCTTTGCCCACTGCTCGTCCTCGGTCAGCTTATTGCCAATCTCGCAGCTGGCAAAGCCACACTGCGGAGACAGATACAGGTTCTCGAGCGGCACGTACTTTGCCGCCTCGCGGATGCGCTCGACGATAACATCCTCGTTCTCGAGCTCTGCCGCCTTGGTGGTCACCAAGCCCAGCACGACCTTCTTGCCGGGAGCAACGTACTTGAGCGGCTCAAAACCACCGGCGCGGGGCGTGTCGAACTCCAGATAGAACGCGTCAACGTCCTCACGCGCAAACAGGTACGGCGCGATGGGGTCGTAGCCGCCCTCAAAAGCGTAGGTGGAGTGGTAGTTGCCGCGGCATACATGCGTGTTGATAACCAGATCGTCGGGCTTGCCCTCGATGGCGGCATTGTTGAGCGCCACGCCCAGCTCGCTTACCTTTTGCAGGTCGACCGGGCTCATGCCGGTTTTGGCAACAAAATCGGTATCGCAGTAGATGCCCCAGGTGCAGTCATCAAACTGGATGTTGCGGCAGCCCGCGGCATACAGGTCAGCAATCACGGTGCGGTATGCTGCGGCAATGGCATCGACGAGCTCTTCGTCGGTCTTGTAGACGGCGTGCAGACTCTCCTGCTGGCCATCGCAGCGGTCGAGTGTGACTTCGGAGAACGTCTGGATCGGCGCCGGAATGGTCTGGCGCGCGACCTGGCCCTCTCCCTCGAGCGACTTGATAAATTTGAAGTGCTCGACGAACGGATGATTCTCGCCGCTAATGGGACCGGTTACCACGGCGGTGTCGGCGGTAGTCTCCTCATCGTGGAACATGTAGCCCGTGCGCGAGGCGCGGCGCTCAATGCCGTTGAGGCCCCACATAAAATCGAGGTGCCAGTAGCTGCGGCGGAACTCGCCATCGGTAATCACCTGCAGGCCGGCAGCCTTCTGCTTGGCCACTAAGTCGCGGATGGCCTCGTCCTCGACGGCCTTAAGGCCGGAAGCGTCGAGTTTACCCGCGACATAGGCGGCACAGGCGTCCTTTACAGCCTGCGGACGAAGAAAACTGCCGACGATATCGGCACGAAACGGCGCGTTCGGTTGAATCGAAGTGCTCATAGATATCTCCCTTTGCATTGGTTGCTTTACTGGGACAGAGTATGAGCGCTCATATGGACATCGTAAAATATATGTTTATAACAGTTTGATATAGATGCTTCCTATATCAGTTTGGACTGCCATAAAGAGATTTGACCCGCGCAGAACGCAGCAGTCTAGATGTGCTGACGAATCGCTTCGATATAGGCCTGCCCGTAGCGCGTAAGTGTCGTGTTCTTGCGCGTGATGATGCCAATCTCCATGTACTCGTCTACATCGAGCGGAATCGAGATAATACCGGGGCCGTTAAGTTCATGGCTGATCACGCCCGAACACACCGTGTAACCGTTAAGGCCCATAGCTAGGTTGAACAGCGTCGCACGGTCGCGCACGCGGATATTCTTGCGGCGCTCAAAGGTCGAGGTCAGCTCCTCGGAATAGTAAAACGAGTTGTAGCTGCCCTGCTCATAGGACAGGAACGGGTAGTCTTCCAAGTCCTCGAGCGTCACACTCGAGCGACCCGCCAGCGGATGGTCGGAGCACACAAAGACATGCGGCGTAGCGCAGAAGAGTCCTTCGAATACGAGCTCGTTGGCCGCCAGCATGCGCTCGATGACCTCGCGATTGTGCTCCGACAGATACAGGATGCCGAGCTCGCTTTTCATATGCGCGACGTCCTCGATAATCTCGTGGGTCTGTTCCTCGCGCAGGGTAAAGTCGTAGCGCGCGGCATCGAACTCGCGGATCACATCGACAAATGCATTAACGGCAAAGGAATAATGCTGGCAGCTCACACTAAAGTGCGGCACCTGCTCGGACGTGCCTTTGTACTTGCCCTCGAGCAGGTCGGCCTGGTCGAGCACCTGGCGCGCGTAGCCCAAGAAGGTCTCGCCTTCCTCGGACACAATGACGCCCTTGTTGGTGCGCTCAAAGATGTGTACACCCATCTCGTTTTCGAGATCGCGAATTGACGCGGTAATCGAAGGCTGCGACACAAAGAGCCGGCGCGAGGCCTCGGTGATGCTGCCGCATTCGGCAACTTTGACGACATATCTGAGCTGCTGGAGCTTCATGGCTTTCTCCCTAGACGTTCGTGACGTCGAAACCCGTCGCGTCCATCTGACGCATAAACGACGGCATCTCCCCCGTCGCGGCGCAGGCGGCAATCTGATGCAGAGCCCCGGCAACCGCACCATCTGCCGCAGCGCCGATATGCCAGCGCGCGGCAGCCGTGACGGCCTCGTTAGCATTGGCGACTGCAACGGAATTGGGAACGGCATCGATCATGGGCAAATCGTTATCGGAATCGCCGAATACGGCCACCTCGTCGGGCGTCAGGCCCAAAGCGCGCGCCAGCTCCAGCGCAGCACAGCCCTTGTCCCAGCCGGTCGGAAGAACGTCGAACAGGCGCACGCGGTTGTTGGGAAACACGAGCGAGAGCTCCGGCACCTCGGCGGCAACACGCTCGCGCAGCTCGGCGAGCTCCTCGCGCGAACGGGCACTCCAGATATTCGCCTTGTATACCGGGGCATCGTCAACGACAGGGCGACAGGGAGCCTCTTCGCCCTTGAGCCACGCGTTGCCGCCTGACTCCATGGCGTGACGCACACGCTCGGGATCGCTTGTCACGCAATAGGCGTCGTTGTCCCAAAAGTCATCACCCAGACGGTAGACCTTCAAATAGGTATCGTCGGTCTCTTGCTCCAGGTAGTCGGCCAGGCGCATAAGGGCATCGTTATCAGTTGCGCGCGAGGCAACCGCCTCGCCATCGACAAACATCACCTGGCCGTTGCAAAACGCACCGGTCGAGAAGCACTCGGAGCGATTGCGGAACATCCAGCTCATCGCGGACGGCTGGCGACCCGAAACCGGGCCAAAATGCAGGCCCGCCGCCTGCATGGCATGAATGCCCTCGATGGCGCAGTCGCTGGCGCCATCGTGTCCAGCAGGAATCAGCGTATCGTCCATATCGGTCAGCACAAGTTTGATCATAAGGTCCCCTCGGTCATTCTTTATCCCGTCTATTGTAACGACCTGCCAATAAGGGACAGGTTTATCTTGGCAGGTTTTATCTGGGAAAATGCAGCGCCCCTGTTGCCACCTGCCAAAATAAACCTGTCCCATATTGGCAGGTGCGCTAGTATAGGGAACAACAGATTCGATGCGGGAGTGCCGGCGGTGCAAACCACAAGGCTGAGAGGGCAATGGGCCCAATCCTTTGAACCTGTCAGTTAATGCTGGCGTAGGGAGCATGCCGCCTTTACAGGGGCGCTGTCTATGCACAGCGCCCCTTTTCTATGCCAAGGAGGCATGTGCAGTGATTGATTCGAAACAGCTTAAGCAAAATGTGGTTAAGGCCGTGGATGAGATTCGTGCCACCAATCCGATGGCCGGTTCCATCACCAACACGGTGACGATCGACTTTGTCGCCAACGCACAGCTCGCCGTGGGCGGTTCGGCCGCCATGGTCTATCTGCCCGACGAGGGCGAGGCACTCGTTGCCGGCGGCGGTGCCATCTATCTCAACATGGGCACGCTCTTCCCCATCTACGAGCAAACGATTCCCCGCGCGGCCAAGGCGGCACACGACGCCGGCAAGCCCTGGGTGCTCGACCCGGTGGGTCTGGGCATCGGTAGCCTGCGCACCCAGCTGGTAAACGAGCTCAAGCAGTACAAGCCCGCCATCGTACGCGGCAACGCCTCCGAGATCATCGCACTCTCCGGCCTGTGGGGTCTTGAGGGCGAGTCGGCCGATCTGAGCCGCGTACGTGGTGTCGATACCACCGACACGGTCGACGCCGCCCGCGATGCCGCCGTGGCGCTCGCTCGCTACACCGGCGGCGCCGTTGTGGTCTCGGGCGAAGTCGACCTGATTACCGACGGCACGACCGTGGCCAAATCCCACGGCGGCAGCCCGCTCATGTCCAAGATCACCGGCTGCGGTTGCTCGCAGGGCGGCGTGCTGGCCGTGTACGCCTGTGCTACCGATCCGTTTACGGCAGCCATCTGTGGCACCGCCGTCTACAACGTTGCCGGCACGCGTGCCGCCGCCGTCGCCGATGCCCCGGCAAGCTTTAAGGTCGCCTTTATCGACGAGCTCTACCGCGCAACCGCCCAGGATATTGCCGACAACCGACTCGAGCTCGAGGAGGCATAAGCCATGTCCGAACCCGCAACCAATGCCGGCATGAACACGCTCGTCGCCGTGGCCATCGCCCCATGCGGCACCGGCGACGAGCTGTCCGCCGAGGTCGCCGAGGTCGTGCGCGTCATTCGCGAGAGCGGCCTTCCCAACCGCACCACCTCGATGTTCACCGAGATCGAGGGCGACTGGGACGAGGTCATGCAGGTCGTGCGCGACGCGACCTTTGTGTTGGCGAGCAAGGGCATCCGCACCGAAGTCGTGCTCAAAGCCGATATTCGACCCGGATTTACCGACACCATGACCGGCAAACTCAAGCGCATGGAAGCACAGATCAAAAAGCAGGAGGAAGCACAATGAGCATCCGCGACAACCTTGATATCTCGGCCTATCTGGTACTCGGCCCCGAAAACACCCTCGGACGCCCCGTGGGCGATGTGGTGGCCCAGGCACTCGACGCCGGCTTTACCTGCATCCAGGTGCGCTCCAAGGTGGCAAGCGCCCGCGAGATCATTGCGCTGACCGACGACGCCGCGCAGGCAATCGCACAGGCCGGCAAGACCGGTCAGGTCGCCCTGTTAATCGATGACCGTCTGGACTGTGTGCTTGCCGCGCGCGAGCAGGGCATTGCCGTCGATGGCGTGCACGTAGGCCAGAGCGACATTCCCGTCGAGGTCTGCCGCAAGCTGCTGGGCCCCGATGCCATTGTGGGCCTTTCGGCCCGTTGCGAGGAGATGCTCGAGTACGTCAAGACCGCCGACATGAGCCTGGTCGACTACCTGGGCATCGGCCCGCTCCACGAGACCGAGACCAAGCGCGACTGCGGACGCGCGGCCGACGGCTCTATCATCACCAAGAGCTTTGAGGACCTTGCCGCACTCCACGCGGCAAGCCCCGTGCCCATCGTGGTGGGCGGCGGCGTTAAGACGGCCGACTTGCCGCAGCTTAAGGCCACCGGCGTCGACGGCTTCTTTGTGGTAAGCGCCGTCTGCAGCGCCGACGACCCCCATGCCGCAGCCAAGGAGCTTGTCGACACCTGGCAGCAGGCATAGGCATAGGCCGAACAGCTGATTCGCAGCCTCATATCTTCAGCAATGGAAAGCGCATCCCAGTTTGGGCCTCCATTCCGGGATGCGCTTTCCGTATGCGACCCTTACCCCGCCAGATACGCTTCCAACGCCGGCAAAGTCGCCTCTGCATCGTGGCGGCCGACCTGGTAGATGCGCTCGAGCTCATCCGGTTCGCGGCACAGCGACGGCACCTTCACCGATTCGCTCGGCCGCACCACAAAGATTTCGCCGGCAGCCTCGCGACGTGCCAGGTCATCGAGCGTAGCATTGTAGACCTCATGCCGATGCTCAAGCGCTGCGACAAACTCCGGGTAGTGACGGAACACACGACGCAGCATGGGCATCACGCTGTTGGGCTGCTTTACAAAGCCCGCCGGCTGCGTCAGCACCACCACGTTGCGGTCATACCCCTGCGCAAACAGCCAAGCACTGGGAATGGAATCGGCCACGCCGCCATCCAGATATTTATGCCCGTCAATAGCGACAGGACGCGTTGCCACGGGAATAGCAGACGACGCCCGGATCCACTCGATATCGCGCTCGTCACCATACGGCAAATCGTGATAGACCGCCTCGCCCGTCTCGATATCGGTACACACGCACGTAAACCGCATGGGGCAGGCGCGATATGTCTCCAGGTCGATGGGATCGCGCTCGACGGGCACCTCGTGATAGGCAAAATCGGCATTGAACATGTCCCCTGTTCGCAACCAGCTCGTTACACTCGCATAGCGCTTATCGGCACAATAGGCTTTGTTGTAGCGAATGGCGCGGCCGATCTGCCGCGATTTAAAGTTGTAGCCAAACGCCGCGCCCGCCGAAACGCCCACCATATGGTCGCAGGTCAAACCGTGTTCCATCCAAACGTCGAGCACGCCCGCCGTATACATACCGCGGTAGCCGCCTCCCTCGAGCGCAAGCCCCACCGTGCGCGTCGTATCTGGCTGCGTCATGCGATCATCCCCGTTTCTGCGTTTTTAAACGGGACAAGTATACCCGTCAACATATATCGTCTCAGTCGCATTTTCATCGAACATCGCATCGTCGTGTTACCGCTTGGCAAATAATTGTCACCCATAGTATGGGCACCCCTATATAATTTTGTACTGTTGTTTACACTACCCAGCTGTTATCAACAGCGAACATTAGCCGGCAAAGTAACTCAACAACGCAGCAAGGCGGGGGCCTGGATGCACGCAAAACGCCGAACAACGATACGTGTACACAACGAGCTCGCCCGACGCAATCCGCCCCGACCTCAGAAGGCCGCTTAGAACATGGAAACTGTCAGCAATTACACCGAAACGCTCGAAAAGACCGTCCGCGACCTTCTCGAGCGTCAGGATGATCTGATTAGGACCGCCTTTACCGACCAGCTTACCGGACTTGGCAACCGCGGCGGCTTTGCCCGTTCCCTCGAGGAGCTCTGGGAGCAGGACGCTCCCGTTACCATGGCGTTCATCGATATCGACAATCTCAAGCACTGCAACGACGTCTTTGGGCATGACGAGGGCAACCGCTATATCTTGCAGGTAAGCCTTTATCTCAAGCTGTATATGAAGGTAGACGAGGCGGCATTTCGTCTGGGAGGCGACGAGTTTGCCATCCTATCTACGATTGCGACCGAGGACGACCTCGCCGAACGTCTGGAACACTGCCGAACGATCCTGCTCAAAAACAACGATTCCGAGATGCCCCACTCGTTTAGCTACGGAGTGGCACACGCCGACCCCGCCCTGGGCGAAGCCTCCAATCGCATGACGCTCGATGCCGACCATCGCATGTACGACTACAAGCTACGTCATGCCATGCATCTTGATCGACGTAATATCGCGCAAGTCCACACCGACGACTTCGAAATAAGCGACCGTATTTTCGACGCCTTTTCGATGCTCAACGAAGGCCGCTATTTCTTTATCGAGAACTTGGACAAGGACCGCACCCTTTGGTCGCAAGGTGCCTTGCGCGATCTCGGTCTTCCTTCGGAGCACATAGACAGCTGCCGCGATTTCTGGAAAACGCGTGTCCATCCCGATGACCTCGAGGCCTACGCCAACGACATCAACCAGATCTTTAACGGCTCCAAACACCGCCGCGTCATGCAGTACCGCATGCGCAATGCCGCGGGTGACTACGTTCTCTGCCGTGCTCGCGGGTTTCGCATCGACGGCGACGGAAATGCCCCCTCGCTCTATGTCGGCGAACTTGTCAACCACTCACTTGCCGAAACCGTCGACGCCGCCACGGGCCTCGGAACGCAGCGTATGCTGATCAACGCTATCGATGCCTGCCGTCGCGACCGCTGCGAGACAGGGCTTATAGCGGTGCGCGTTCGTGGCACGACAAAGCTCAACGAGCTCTACGGGGCCGAGGCTGTCGACAACATGCTTGCCGAATACGCAGGCCGCATGCTGTCGATCACCCGCGGCAGGAGCCGGGTCTACCGTTCACGAAGCGTCCAGTTCGTCGTGCTCAGCAACGACTTGGACCACGAGGCATTCGAGCAACTGACCCGCCACCTTAAAGAGGCCGTTTTCGCTCCTGTTCAAATCGCAGGCGACACCATTACTCCCGTCTGCCTTGTCGTCCCGGCCTTTTACGAGCACTTAACCCATCAAGCGACCGCCGTTTTAGGCGAACTCGACCGTCGCCTTCGCACGGCCGGCGGGCTTGTTCCCAACGACAGCCTCCCCATACCCGAGGCGGAGCGCAAAAGCGCCATCGCCGAACGTATCGACTCGCTCACGGGCCTCTATCGACCCAGCGAGTTTATGCGGCGCGCCAACGCATTTCTCGAGGCAAGGCGCGACGACACCTGGTGCATCGCCACCGTCGACATGGGTCACATGCGCCTGTTTAATGAATGGCACGGCCAGGCCGAGGGCGACCGCGTACTCGCCGATGTGGGCACGGTCCTCAAGGACATCGAGAATGCCGATATGGGCGTCGCAGGGTACTGGGGCCAAGATGACTTTTGCGTACTCATCCCCTTTAAGCACATCACCGTCCATCAAATCTACAACCGCGTTCGCGAGGCAGTAGCCAGGCATGATGACGGCGTAGGTTTTTGGCCGTCCATGGGCATTTACCCCATCGACTCCAATGAGGAGATCACCATCGATGCGCAGGCAAAGGCCATGTTTACCAATCGACGCGCCAAAAACGACTTCAAGGAGCGCATTGCTATTTTCCGCCCCGAAGAATATGAACACGAGATTGCGTTCCACCGCACGCTGACCGAGTTCCAGTACGCGCTCTCAAATGGCCGCATCACGTACTACCTGCAGCCCCAGGTCGATATGGAAACCGGCGAGATCATTGGCGCCGAGGCACTTACGCGCTGGATTGACAAGGACGGCTCTCTCATTTCGCCCGCAACGTTTATTCCCGCACTCGAGGAAAGCGGCTTTGTGGTGACGCTCGACAAGTACATTTGGCAGGGTGTCGCCATATGGCTTCGCGGGTGTCTCGATCGCGGTCTTCGCGTGGTTCCGGTCTCGCTTAATGTGTCTCGCGTGGACATTCTTGCCTGCGACGTTGCCGAGCATATGGGGGCGCTTGCCGCCCAATACAACCTGCCGCCCGAGCTCATGCGCATCGAGATCACCGAGACGGCTTATACGGGAGAGTCCGAAGCCGTGGACAAACTGACAGCCGACTTGCACACCCGCGGCTTCTCGACCTATATGGACGATTTTGGCACCGGTCAGTCCACGCTCGCGATGCTCAAGAACGTCAACGTCGACGTCATCAAGCTCGACCGCACCTTTGTGCCCACCGACCGCGATCAAGGCCGCAGCGCGCAGATCGTGTCATCGATGCTCGAGATGGCGCAGTCGCTCCATCTGCCCATTGTAATCGAAGGCGTCGAGACAGATGAGCAGGCGAACATGCTACGCCACATGGGTGCCCGCTACGCTCAGGGCTTCCTCTACTACCGCCCCATGCCGGCGAAGGATTTTGAGGCATTGCTCGATGGTGGCAATAACAACTGATACGCTCGCGCGCAAAACGCCACCGTCGAAGGGGGCATTTGTCTCCATTAGCTAACTTATTACCCCAATTCAAACCGAATTGGGGATATGATACAAACCGTTGTTCCGCCCAAGGAGGTTATCCATCATGAACGAGTCATATCGCCTGGGTGAGCAATCGATTATTGCCTATCTTCAGCGACTTGCGAATGGCATCTCGACCGCCGAACTCGATGTTGCCGCGCTGCCTGCTGAGCTGCGCGCCGTTGGCGAGCAACTGCAAAAGACGCATGCCATCCTGCAACAAGAGCGCCGGCTGCTTGAGAGCAACGCCTATATCGACCCGCTCACCAACTTGGGCAACCGCGGCGGACTCGACCGTCACGTCGAGCAACTCTGGCACAAAGGTGACCCCTTCACCTGCGCCTATATTGACATCGACCATCTCAAACATTGCAATGATAGGTTTGGCCACGCCGAAGGCAATCGCTATATTCTGAGCATCTGCCGCACGCTCTCCGAAACCATGGAGCACGATGAGATGCTGTTCCGCATCGGTGGAGACGAGTTTGTGCTCATCTCGCTCTCCGCAAACGAGACCGAACTCGAGCAGCGCTTGGAGCGGGTACGTGCCGGGCTGATCGAGGCGAGCTCAGGTGGCAAGGCGCCCATGATCGCCAGCTTTAGCTTTGGCTGCTCGCGCGTCGATCCACTTGCCGGCGACACGCGTCGCCAGATGACGATGGATGCCGATCGCAAGATGTATCGCTATAAGCTTATGCATCGTGTGCAGCAACCGAAAGACAATGACGCGCCGCAACGCCCAATCGTCGATCAGCTTCCCTGCAACGACCGGGTGTTCCAAGCGATCTCCATGAGCTCCGAGACACGCTATCCGTTCATCATTAACCTCGACACCGGCGAATCGCAATGGTCGGTTAATGCCGTGCGCGATTTTGACCTACTCTCTCAGCATCCCTACAACTCGCTCGATATATGGCTTGCCCGTGTTCACCCCGAGGACCGCGACAACGTACGTGCCGAGCTCGATATGGTGGTAAACGGCACGTGGCACTTCCACTGCATGCAGTATCGCGTCATGAATACCGCCGGAAAATACGCGCTTTGCGACTGCACGGGCTACCGCCTGGACGGCACCGATACCGAGCCCAACATGTACGTGGGCATTGTCGTCAACCGAAGCTTGGCAGATACGACCGATTCCGTGACCGGCCTGGGCGATATCCACGCCCTGGTCAACGCCATTGGCGAAATGCGCCGCGTGGCGCGCATGGCGGGCTTTATTGCCATTAAGGTTGACGATATCGCCGAGGTCAATGCCCGCTTTGGCTTTGATGCGGGCGACCGCGTTTTGGCAGAAACTGCCGCCTGCCTCATGGAATGCTCGCGCGGCAAGGGTCGTCTGTTCCGCTCGACGGGGCCGATGTTCGTGGCGCTCTTTGACGAGCTTGATCCCGAAGAGACCGACGCGGTTGCAGACGAAATCGAGCGGTTCTTGGGGTCGCCCGTGCTCCTCGGCTCATTTGAATATCAACCACCCCTTCACGTGGCGACGCTTCATCTGGACGCCGTCGACCGACAGCCCGTTTCCATTTTGAACGAACTTAATGCGCTGATTAAAGAGGCGCCGCAGGTACCGGGCACCAAGCTGGACTAGCGTCGTGGGGCGCATGATGGTTAATTTCCGATCTCGGCGAACACATCAGGCAAATAGGTCGTACCCGCAGTTAGCCGAACGCCCCCCGCAGTCCCTAGCGGGCCCGGGGCACCGTTTTCCAAGTTGAAAGAACGGTGGAGATGCGTTTCGATGTGTCCGGTGGCCATACTCCGCCCACCGCCCGACATCTTTTCCCGGGCAAAGTCGAACGGTCGGTCCGCCTATTCCGTTTCCCCTAGGCTAGGACAGCGGGGGTTCCGGAGCCGCCCATTACATTCGTTCGAGAGGCGCTAAATTCATATGGAACGCGAAAGAGTTGATCACCCGATTATTATGCCCGCCTTAAAAAACAACCAAATATACGCCCCAATATCATTCCAGCACAACCAGGAATCCATTATTTGGCCAATTCAATAGCCCCCTCACCGCTCATTACCAAAATATGATCGGCGACATCGAGCAATCTAGAATCATGCGAAACGATCAAAAAGGCCTGACCTCGCTTATTTTGTTTAATGTACTCTATCAGGCAGCCACATGTCGATCCGTCAAGATCATTGGTCGGCTCATCGAGAATTACAAAATCCGCTTTTCGGCATAACGCCATAGCCAAGCGCAACCTTTGCAGCTCTCCTCCAGATAGATTAGAACATTTTTGAGCCTTCGTGAGTTCGTGTGGGTAGTCCCTACGCCTCGCGCCCCGGCAGGGCCGGCTTCAGGTCCGAGCACCTGAGCATCACGAGGGCGATCAGGTTGTCGATGTTGCGGAAGCCGTAGCCCTGCCTGATGGCCACCTTGATCTTGTTGTTCACCGCCTCGACCCTCGCGTTGGAGACGCCGAGCTCTATCGACCTGAGTATGCCCCGGCGCTTCCTGCGGACCTTGCGGGACAGCTCCACGAAGCGGGGTATCCGGCTGCGGCACGCCCACGCGAGCCAGCCGTCCAGCTCGTCGGCGGCCTCGCCCGGCCCCGCCCGGAAGACCGCCCGCAGGCCCTCCTTGAGCAGGTAGGCCCGCCACAGCGCCGAGCCGGTGCGCCTGAGCCCCTCGAGCGCCGACGCCTGGCGGCCGGTGAGGTCCTCGGGGTTCTTGAGCAGCGGGAACCTCAGCCCCTTCATCGCCGCGGCGGGGTCGGGCGGCGCGGCCTCCCCGGCCCTCGGGCGCCCGCTCCGCCGCCTCGGCCGCGGCGTCGAGCGCAGGCCGTTCCACACCTCGCGCCTGAGGGCGTCGAGGGCCTCGGTCGCCCAGGAGACCGCGTGGAACGGGTCGACCGCGAGCTCGGCGCGCGGCAGCCGCTCGGCCACGGCGTCGGCTATCCAGCGCGCCCCGTCGGCCGTGACCACCTCGATCGCCTCCCTCTGCTCATCCGTCAGCAGGTCGAGGTGTTAGCGCTACTGTAAAAACAACCATTTTGACCAACGCTCAACAACCAATCATGCCAACGCAATCCCGCCATTTGCGCCAACGCATTTTCACCATTTCCACCAACGCCGGGGCTTACGCTTCGATCGACGAGCGAACGATGCTTTCGGGAGGAGCGGGCCGTGGCGGAGAAGAACCTGATCGGAGAGTTGGACATGTACAGGGAAGCGGGCATAAAGCCCAACTTCAGCGACATAGCGAAGCGCTACGGCAAGGACAGGCACACCGTGGCGTCGTACTGGAGGGCCGAGGGCGGGCGGCCCCACGACGGGCGCGGCGACAGGGCGGGCTCGTTCGACGCGCACATCGAGGAGGTGGCCGCCAAGGCGCAGCTGCCGGGAGTCACCAAGAAGGGCATCCACGAGTGGCTGCTGCACAGGTATCCCGGCGAGGACCTGGCCGGCTACAACGCCTTCACCCAGTTCATGCGCAAGAACGGCATCGCCGTCGGGGCCTCCGGCGGCCCGGAGCCGCACCCGCGCTTCGAGACGCCGCCCGGACTGCAGCTGCAGTTCGACTGGAAGGAGTCCGTCAAGATGGCGAACCGCGACGGCGAGCTGTTCGAGTTCAACGTGTTCGCGGCGACGCTGGGCCATTCCCGCAGGCACATATTCATCCGGTCGAGGACCAGGACGACCGACGACCTGGTCAGGTGCATGTACGCCACGATCGCGAGGCTCGGCGGCGTGCCGCGCGAGTGGGTCACGGACAACATGTCCGCCCTGGTGACGGTCAAGGGCGGCCGGCGCCTCAAGGTCCAGCGCGCGTACGAGTTCGCCAAGGCCGCCGGCTTCGAGCTGAAGCTGTGCCGCCCGCGCAGCCCCCAGACGAAGGGCAAGGTCGAGTCGTCGAACCGCTTCCTGTCGCGGCTCATGGCCTACCAGGGCGACTTCGACGGCTGGGACGACATCGACGAGATCGTCGCGCGGATCGAGGACGCCAGCAACTCCGAGCCCAACGAGACCACGGGGCTGCCTCCCTCCGCGCTGTTCATGGAGGAGAAGGACGCGCTGCTGCCCGTCGGCAACCTGCGCGCCCTCGAGGAGGCGATGGGCGACGTGGTGCGCGTGGCCAGGGTGCCGGCCACGATGCTGGTGAGCGCGCACGGCGAGCCCATGTCGGTGCCCAGGCGCTGCATCGGCAGGCCCGCCCGCATCGTCTGCATGCCCGGCGGCGCGATGGACTGCTACGTCGGCGGCGAGCTGGTGGCCACGCACGTGGCGGGCGGGCCGGCCTACGACCCGGCGCACTACGCCGAGGCCATGGCCGGCAAGCGGTGGTTCGGCGACGCCGCCGGCGACATCGAGGCGGCCGCCGCGGCCAACCTCGGCCTGCTCGACTCGATAGGGGGCTCGCTGTGAGCGCCGCCGTGCAGGCCAGCCCCCTCAACCGCCTGGCGGCCAACCTCGAGGAGCTGGGGCTCGAGGGCATGGCGTCGTCGGTGCCCGAGTACGTCAGGCTCGTCGCCGACGGGAGGAAGGGCCTGGTCGACGCCATGCTCGAGCTCACCGACGCCCAGATAGCCCTCAAGCGGCGCGCCGACGACGAGCGCCGCACGAGGATGGCCAACTTCCCCTACATAAAGACGCTGGCCGACTTCGACTGGGGCTTCCAGCCGAGCGTGCCGCGCGGGCTGGTCGAGCAGCTGGCCACGCTCGAGTTCATCGACCGCGGCGACAACGTCGTGCTCGTCGGCAGCCCGGGCGTCGGCAAGACCCACCTGTCGATAGCCATAGGCCACGAGGCGGTGATGGCCCGCAGGCAGGTGTACTTCGCCGACTGCTCGAGGCTGGTCGAGGACCTCAAGCACGCCTCGGCGAAGGAGGCGCTGGCGCGCAGGATGCGGTTCTACGAGCACTGCAGCCTGCTGATAATAGACGAGCTCGGCTACCTCGATATCGGCAAGGAGGGTGCCGACCTGCTGTTCCAGCTGGTCAACAGGCGCTACGCGCTAAAGCGGTCGACCATCGTCACGACCAACGTGCCGGTGGGTAGGTGGGGCGACGTGTTCGGCAGCAACGTCACGGCCTCGGCGGTGGCCGACAGGCTTTGCCACCATTGCGCGATGATCAAGATAACGGGACGGTCGTACCGCCTGAAGGACGTATCCATCGGCGGTGAGGACGGGAAGGAGGAGGG
>DXMY01000007.1 GCA_019413925.1 Collinsella sp. | reverse complement strand
CATTGGTGCTCAGGATGAAGTAGTCCTTATGGCCGAGGAGGGACCGCAGGCCGAGATAGGGCTGTGAGGCCGGCTCGCGCAGCATGAAGTCGATGTATCGCGCGTAGTATGCCCATTGCTGCTCGAGGCTGGGGTAGAGGTAGTAGAAGCCGTCGAAAAGGCTCTTGAAGCCAAAGGCCTGCTGCCAGTCCTCCATTCCGGCGCGCGTCATGCCTGCGCGGTTGTAATGGTTGAACCCGGCGGCGCTCGACATGCCCGAGCCGATGCCGACGATGATGGCGTCGGCATCGTCGATAAGACTTCGAAGCCTTATCGCTTCTCTTTCTAGGGATGGCATCGGGCGATCTCCTCGAAAGCCGGGGCCATATCGCCGTCAACGAGAATCGTCTCGCACGAGGCGTTGGGCGCCATGGCCTGGCTGTAATTGAACACGATGTAGGTGACGTGCTCGCAGGCGCTCACGACCTGGGCGAGCATGCGCTTTATGATGCCGTTGCGCAGCCCCACGCCAAGTTCGAGGATGGCGACCCTGCCGTTGCGATGGGTGCGCACGAGGCACTCGAGCTCCTCGAGCTGGGCTGTGGCGAGGGCGTCTGGATGGGCGAGACGCTGCTCGTCAATCGACGTGCGCGTGCTTCCCTCCGTCTCGAGCACGCGGTTCTCGTTGAACCCAGCGCGCGCGAAGTGCCCGTCGATGTTGCATGTGACCACGAAGGTGTCGGCGTGCTCCGTAAGATGCCGCAGCTCGTTCATGAGCGGGCTGGGCTCATACTCGACATACTCCTTTTGATGGAACCGCTCGACCCATCGGCGTCGCACGTTTGCATCCGGAGAGGCGAGCCCCTGCAGTATGCAGCCGATGCTGTCGGCCTGAGCGAGGTCCCCGTACGTCTCTCGGAAATGAGCGTCGGCGCGGAAGAGGTTGAGCCCCTCCGCCATGTCGAGCCCGTTGCTGGCGCCGATGATGACAAGATCCGCCTCGGCAAGTGCCTGGCCGATACGAACCGCTTTTACCGTTTCCATGTGCTACCTCCCCAGCGTCTTGCGCACGTCGGCGAGCACGTCGGCGATGTCGGCGCGAACGGCGAGCCCCCGATCCTCGATCGCGCGGGGGAGAAACTGCGTCTTGTTGTTTACGGCGATGTAGCTGGCCTGCGGCAACTGCGCCGTGAGGGCCCAGAACGGCTCCTGGATAAACGCGGGTGTCATGCGGCCCACGCCCAGCTCAAGGAATAGAATCTTCTGCCGCGCGTGCGCGTCAATCCAGTCGGATACCTTGCGGTACTGCTCCTCGTAGAGCTCGCCCTGCAGGAAGTTGCCGTAGCCGCGAACCCAAGGAAACGCCTCTGCCCCGCAGTGCGGGCAGTGCGGCACGAGCTCTGCCGGAACCTCAAGGCCGTCTCCCATGGCCTCTACCATGCGGGAGACCGGCTCGACCGCGTCCCATACGTCATCGGTGCAGCAGCGGGAACATTGGAAAAAGCGGTGGTCGCCTTGAATCTCGGCCACCTTCTCCCAGGGGTAGATCTTCACAAACTGCGTGTCTTGGTTGGTGGTGAGCACGAAAAAGTCCTTCTCGGCAAGAATGGCGTCGAGGTCCTTGTAGGGCTGGCGCGGCGGGGCGTTGAGTGTGGTGTCGAGGAAGGTGGCAAGATAACCCCAGCGTGCCTCGGCGGTGGGCCAGCGGTAGGTCGACCCCTCAAACGCGCCCTTGAAACCGTAGCGCTCGGCGAATTTGCCGAAATGCCTGCGATAGGTCGCGTTGTCCTCGTAGTAGAAGTCGCCGCCGCCCGCCGCGGAGAGCCCGGAGGCCCCGCCCACCAGCACGCAATCGGCTTCCTCAATCATGCGGGCGAAGTCCTTGATTTGCTGGTCGTAGGGCTCGGGCTCGCGGTCACTCAGCTCATAGGGCGTGCCGCCGCTGCGGTAGGCGGCCTGAAGGGAAAACGATCGGTTGGTGAGCTCGACAACGAGCTGCTCGTATAGAGTCACTGGATACCTTCTTTCAGCTATTATGAACAGGTGTTGATAAAAAGTATCCATGTCGATTTGCTTAAGAGCAATGAACAGCTTCGGCCTGCTGTCGATAAACGAGCGTTTGCTGGGCATTGTCGAGCGTTGCAATTGGAGGGGTAATGGAAGCGGGGAAGATGGACCGTCGCCGACGCTATACGCTCTCGGTCATACGGGAGGCGTTCTTTGCGCTGCTGGCCGAGGTTGGCTTCGCGAAGATGACGGTAGCGGATATCTGCCGCCGCGCCGATATCAACCGCGGCACGTTTTATTTGCACTACGAGGACAAGTTCGCGCTGCTCGACGCACTTATCGACGAGGCCCTGGCGGCGGCGCCCCCACTCGAGGGAACGGAGGCGGGGGCCCTCTGCCAGCGCCCGCCGGCAAACGATGACTATTATCTGCTCTACTCGGATGACGACGCGTACGCCCGGGTGGCACAGCGCGTCGTCGAGCGCGGCGCCGAGCAGATGGTTCCTTCGATCATGGAGAAGACTGGGCTTTCGCGCGAGGACGCCTATCTGCTCTTCGTCCACAACGTCCAGGGAAATCTCGCGGTCAACCGCCTGCTTGGTTGGAGGCGGGGACCTGAGTTCGCTCACGCCCAGGGGCTGCTCAGTGCCTATTCCGAAGGAGGTATGCGGGCGGTATCCGCCCGCTATGATTCTCGTAGTTCATCTTGACCACGGGTTCATTTCAGGTAAGCAGTGCAGCTATGAGCTGAGGATAAAGCGCCATCGTGTGCCCCGCGCTCTCGACTTCTCGGCAGAAATGTGAGCCTTTGGTCAATGTATCTCAAGATTGAGCGTTGGCTCCGCTTTTGATTTGGTGACATGACGGAGTGCGACGGCATGGCATTGTCGCATCGCTGTGCTGTCGCAGCGCCAGACGTCTTCGTGGCCGCCGTTCAGCCCTCGTCGAGCTCCTTCAGCCGGGAGAGGCAGCGGTCCAGAAACCCGCTCCTGGCTTGCGCGGCAAGGAGTCCGTCGCAGAAGCGGTCGCCACGAACGCACCACGTGATGCATGCACGTATCAGGTCAATGTCCCCATGGTCGATGTCGCAACTGTCTATGCCTTCCGAGGTGTCGATGCCATGGCGTTCAAGCGTCTCGAAGTAGCTGGTGTCCGCGAACCCGTCCAGTTCATAGAAATCGTCGACGAAATCCTCGAGTCCGAGCGTCCCACCCCCAAGCTCGACATTCATGTTTCTGTCCGCCAGCTTGCCAGCGTACTTGGTTAGCCTTTCGAACATGTTCGCTCCTTAGCTCAAAAGTCCGTTGTCGCCCAGGTAGTCCACGAAGGCATCGATGATCCGTGCCGTGCGAGTCGCGATGTCTATTTCGGTGAAGTCTCCCATGACTTGTGTCAGGCGCTTGAGTTCCGCGATCTTTGTTCCGGCTTTGCGCTTGCCATTGCTGTCGGTGTATCCCTCATAGTACTTGCGTTTATCGCAGAATCTGTAGTCGGCCGCGCGGATGTTTACACGCTTCTCGAGCAGCGCCTTGTTACCCAGCGCCTCCAGGTTGGATTGGTCGACGAGCGGGTCTACCTCGTTGCGCTTCTTGGCATAGATGTGCTCAATTTCGAGCGTGGTGTCTAGGTCCATGAGTGGTTGATCTGGGTCTGCGTACGCCCACCAAGTGAGCATGGACTTCGTTACAGGCCTGCCGTTGGTGAACACGTAGGTTCGGAATCGCTCAGCAATATTTGCGCGATTGAAGTGGTGGTTAGGAAACTCCACC
This sequence comes from Collinsella sp., assembly GCA_019413925.1. GTDB lineage: Bacteria > Actinomycetota > Coriobacteriia > Coriobacteriales > Coriobacteriaceae > Collinsella. The sequence continues at coordinate 70,257 of DXMY01000007.1, read as the reverse complement.
GGGCGGTGCTCCACGATGTTGATCATCTCGGGATACACTGGCGAACGCAGCGCATTCACGCCGGGACGCTCAATGGCGTAGGCGAGAACGAATGCCGTGATCTTGTTTAGAAAGCCGTAGAGTGCCTCGTCATCGAGAGCACTTTTGCTGTCGCGGTTGGCGAGGAACCAGACGCTTAGCAGATAGGTCCACATGCCGTTGGGGGCGTAGTTCAGCACGAAGAGCCTGCGGAGCACGCGCTCGCTGAACCCTTCCTGCGCGTCGACGCGTTTCCAGAAGCCGAGCAGCGCCTCGAGATCGTCGAGCGTGGCGTCCTCCTTGAGCATGGCGTAGCCATCGGCACCGAAGAAGTCGCGCAACGATGCGGTGGTCGTGTCGCGGATGCCTTTCTTCGCGCGGCGGTAGTACATATAGCGCGTAAATAGCTCATCGGTTGGTGTACCGCGCATGGGCCGGAAGATGGCGTTCGCTCCCTCCTCGAGCCCCTTCCAGCGACGGATGAACTCATCCTTGCGCCCCGTGTCGGAATAATGCTTGTAGAACTGGCTCTTGAAGATGTCGGCATCCGAGAGAGGCAGCCCTCGGTCGTTTAGAGTCGAGAAGATGCGTAGCGCGGTGTCCTGCGACTCCGCTTCAATGGGCAACAGTATCACATTGTTGATGACGCGTGTGGCCATGTAGACGGTGTAGGTGGGCCACTCGCTCACCAGTTGCTCAATTTTCCTCTGGAAGAAAGCGAAGTTGCGGGCATAGGCGCTCTTCCAGCCATCGCCTACATTGCCCTCTCGTAAAATCTCGAGGAATTCATTCTTGTCGTTGTCCGATGCAACCTCGGAGTCGATCTTGAGACGCTCCATGTCGGGCTCGTCGAACTCGTCGGTTTTCCATACACAACGGGCGATTGCCTCGCGCATCTTCACAGACTGCTTATCCTTCATGTTGGTGAACTTGTCGTAGAACGCGCGGAGCAGCAGCATGATGGTGGTGAGGCGCTGCTGGCCATCAATGATCTCAAGTTGGCCAGAGAGGTTCTTAAAGGTGACGATGGGTCCTAGAAAGTATTCGTCGTTCTCGCTGTCGAAACGCTCGTAGTCATCGTCTGGAAAAGCGAACGAGAACAGGTCATCCCACAGCGTTGCGCATTCATCCTCGCCCCAGGCGTAGGGCCTCTGGTAGTCGGGGATGAGGAAGTCCGATCGCTTATCGGTGAGAAGATCGCGAATCGATCGCTGGTCGATGTTGAGCTTGGACATGAGCTGTACCTTCCGCGCAGGAACAATCAAGATGGACAGATTATATCGCCGAAGTCGTCATTCGCTCTATTGCTGCGAGCTACTGAATCTAGCAACCTCTGGCCAACCCATGCGGTTTCATGTCGTGATCCATATCGGCGCCGATCAATGCCCGTGATGCTTCTACTTGCATCTTCTTTGGAGAGCGCGAACGAGAGATGCGATCTACAGACGACTGAATAGCTCCATCCGTTTTGGTTACAACAAAATGTGTGCCGCGCGCCTGCGGCATGAAGGAGGGAGATTTCTATGAATATCGTTGTGTTGAGTGGCAGCCCGCGCAAGGGCGCCAATACCGACACCATGGTCGAGGCGTTTGCCGAGACCGCGCGCGAGGGCGGCCATACGGTCGAGGTCGTCCGCGTTGCCAGCAAGAAGATTGCTGGTTGCCTGGGATGCCAGTACTGCTTTGCCCATGAGGGCACCTGTGTGCAGAAAGACGACATGGCCGACGTGATCGAGTCGCTGAAAGGCGCCGATATGGTTGTCTTCGCTTCGCCTATCTACTGGTTTGATATCACCGCGCAGGAGAAGGCCGCCATCGACCGCCTGTACGCCTTCGGTGCTACGGGCTTCCCGTTCACCAAGACGGCCCTTTTACTCGATAGCCACAGCGAGGGCGTCTATGATGCGGCAATCGCTATGTACAAGTCAACCTGCGCGTACTGCAAGTGGGAGGACCAGGGCGTTGTCACCATCAGCGGTATGACCGAGCGCGACAGCATGGCATCGTCGCCCAAGTTGGAAGAGGTGCGAGAGCTCGCTCGCAAGCTCGCCTAAGGACAAGAGGAGCGCATGGCAATCAGCACAAGCGGAAATGCTTGCTGCCCTTACCAAGAGGATTGCTGATTGCCATGCAGCGATGCTCCCGCGGACAATTCCGGTGTGCTAAAACGCCTTCTCGTTCAAGAATTCCCTGAACGCAGGGATGTCGAAGCCGACGAGGCCACGTCCACGTTCCCCGATAACGCCGTCCTCGAGGAGGCGGCGTTTGTATTGGCTTGCGTAGTTGCTGGCGACGCCCATGCGTTTGGCTATCTCTGAGACCCTGCTGGGGCCAGAATCGGGCAGCATCGCGAGCAAAAACTCAATGTCTTTATCGGAAAGCTCCCGATAGGTCGTTTCGAGAATGCGATCGCGCAGTTCCATGCGGGCAAGCAGAGAACCCTGCTGGACATCAGGTGCGCTGATTTTGGGCGAGCTCTCCGAAACATCCCAAGTGCGATATCCGACGAGCTGCATCATGTAGGGGAATCCGTCGACGGCCTTCACAGCATCCTCGAGCGCTTCTGGTGTGATTGAACGTCCTCCGGCCTCAACGGTTTTGCGAAAGGCGTTTGCAATTTCAACGTCAGTGACTCGTCCTAACTGATGATATTGGGAACGCCTGAGGAACGAGACGGAATCGTTACGCAGCAACGCCGATACTTTGTAGGGCAGTCCTGCCATGAGTAGGGCAACTTTTCTACCTTCGCGTACAAAGTGCTGGTAAACAGAGGCAAATTGAAGCATTTCTTCTAGATCGACGGTGACTTCATCGATGGTGATGAGAAGTCCGATGTCATGTTTTTCGAGTTGTTTAAAGATGCCATTCATGCGTGTGCGCCAGTTGCCCTGGGCCTCTTGAGCATATGTCCAATCGATGCCCACTGGACCAATTTGAACGCCGTTTATGCGTGCGTGAGGCTGTGAGAGGTAGCTATCTGCGGCTTCTTTGGTTCGCTCGATAATATCTTCGAGCATGCCTGGCATGGCGGAGACATTTGCTGCGATCCAGTCGTGTTCAAGCGCCGTTTCTGAAAGGAGCGAGAGAAGCGCCGTCTTGCCCGTTCCCCTTGCGCCAGTAAAAATGGTCGACAGGTTGGGATCTCCCGGGCCATTGATAAAGCCACGGTTGATGTCACGCAGGATATGCTCGCGACCCGCTAGAAAGGGAGGGACGCTTCCAAATGTTGGGGTAAAGGGGTTCTTGCTGTACTCCATGGTAGCTCCTTTGCAAGTTTTGCTAATTTTTGCAAGTTTTGCTAACTTTTGCAAGTTTTGCTAACGACTGACCGAAGGGCATCGAAGCAGTGACGCTGACATTTTTTACGCAGAAAAATAAGCAGAAATCAATTTATCTGCGTTAAAAAATAGTTGAGAAGAAAAACGACGAGTCCCGGGCGCAATGCCGTTGCGTTCCGGGCCTCGTCGCTTTGCGAAGTATCTAACGATCTCGTTGCCGTCGTCCTAGTCAAACAAACTCGGCATGTCGTTTTCCTTCATGAGGGCACCGGCGGAGGGCAGACTCTGCGCGGTGAACTTCTCGGCCGAGACGCCGGCGCCAAGGATCTCCTCGGTTGTGCCGACGGTGGTGACCGAGCGGCCCTTCTTGGCGGTAAAGGCCTGGACGCCCTGCGTGTTGGTAGTCGTCTTGGTCTTGAGCAGCGACGTGTTGAAGTTCATCAGGCGGTAGTCGCTCGAGACCAGCGCGAGGTCGCGGTCTTCCTTGAGTACCTGCGCATACAGCAGTTTGCTGCCGCCGTAGATTGCGTTCTTGAGGCGCTTGCGGTTGGTCTTGGTGACGTATCCGGCAAGTGCGACGCGCACTACGCGGCCGTTCTCAAAGACAAACAGCACGTCGGCCTTGTAGTCCTCGGGGTCGATGACCCAGATGACACTCTCGTCGGGTTCCATCTCAAGATCGGTCGGCAGGTACGAGCCCAGCTGGGCCGACTTGGTGTCCTCAAATGCCGCAACCTTGCACTTGTACACCTGGCTCTTGTTGGTAAACACGAGCAGCTCGTGGGTGTTGGAGGACGGGAACTCGATAAAGGGTTTGTCGCCGTCCTTGTACTTGAGCGTGGTCGCCTTCTTGAGTACGCGGTCCGTCATCTTCTTAAGGTAGCCGTCGCGCGAGAGCATGATCGTAACCGGGTACTCCTCGACCTCGGGTTCCAAGCTCACCTCGATGACCTCATGGGGCTCGATCCTGCCCGTGCGGCGCGGCATCACGTACTTCTTGTTGACCGCGGCCAGCTCATCGCTGATGACTTTCTTGATGTTCTCCTCGCTGGAAAGGATCTCCTCAAGCTCGGCAATCTCGCCCTCGAGCTTGGCGATGTCCTTGGTGCGATTGAGGATGTACTCCTCGTTGATGTTGCGGAGCTTGAGCTCGGCAACAAACTCGGCCTGGGTCTCGTCGATGTCGAAACCCTTCATAAGGTTGGGCACGACCTCGGCCTCGAGTTTGGTGCCGCGGATGATGGCGATGGCCTTGTCGATATCGAGCAAGATCGCCTCGAGGCCGTGCAGCAGGTGCAGGCGCTCGGACTTTTTGCCCAGGTCAAAGTTAATGCGGCGACGCGTGGACTCAATACGCCACTTGACCCACTCGTGCAGAATCTGGCGCACGCCCATAACACGGGGATAGCCGTCGACGAGCACGTTGAAGTTGCACGAGAACGAATCCTGCAGCGTGGTCGAGCGATAGAGCTTGGCCATGAGCTTGTCGGGGTCGACACCGCGCTTAAGGTCGATGGCGATACGCAGACCCGAAAGGTCGGTTTCATCGCGGATGTCTGCGATCTCCTTGACCTTGCCCTCCTTGGAGAGCTTGACGATACGCTCGATGATGACATCGGTCTTGGTGGTGTAGGGGATCTCGTAGACCTCGATGATGCGCTCTTCGGGAATCCAGCGCCAGCGGGAGCGAATCTGGAAGCTGCCAAGGCCGGTCTCGACGATCTTCTCCATCTCCTCGCGGCGGTAGATGATCTCGCCGCCGGTCGAGAAGTCGGGCATGGGCATGTACTCGAGCAGGTCGCAGTCGGGATCCTTGAGGTAGTGCATCGTGGCAGTGCAGACCTCGTTGAGGTTGAAGCCGCAGATGTCAGAAGCCATGGCGACGCCGATGCCCTTGTTGGCCGAGACGAGGATATTGGGGAACGTGGTGGGCAGCAAGCGCGGCTCCTTCATGGCGCCGTCGTAGCTGTCAACGAAGTCGACCGGGTCCTTGTCGATGTCCTTGAAGATTTCGGCGCTAATGGGGGAGAGCTTGGCTTCGGTATAACGCGAGGCGGCGTAGCTCAGGTCGCCCGAATAGTACTTGCCAAAGTTGCCCTTCGACTCCACGAAGGGGGCAAGCAGCGCCTCATTGCCGGTGGCCAGGCGCACCATCGTCTCGTAGATCGCGGCATCGCCGTGCGGGTTGAGCTTCATGGTCTGGCCCACGATGTTGGCGCTCTTCTGGCGCTCGCCCTTGAGCAGACCCATCTTGTACATGGTGTAGAGCAGCTTGCGGTGCGAGGGCTTAAAGCCGTCGATTTCGGGGAATGCACGCGAGACGTTGACACTCATGGCGTAGGGCATGTAGTTGACCTCGAGCGTCTGCGTGATCGGCTGGTCGGTGACCTCGGAGTGCAGGCCGATGACGTTCTCGGCGTTGACCTGCTTTTTCTTTGGCTGGTTCTTTGTCTTCTTCTTTGCCACGATTTCCTCTTGAACTTCTTATGGGCCGTCGTTATTGATTTACTGCTACTGCAGATCTAGCTGGTCCAGGTATTCCTTGCCGTGCTCGGAGATATGGCGCTTACGGCCCGCCTCGTCGTTGCCCAGCAACAGGTTGAACATGGTTTCCATCTTGGTGACGTCCTCGGGCTCCACCTTGATCAGGCGGCGCGTCTCGGGGTTCATGGTGGTGAGCCACATCATGTCCGGGTCGTTCTCACCAAGACCCTTGGAGCGGTTGATGGAGCACTTCTGGTCACCGATTTCCTTGAGGATGCCGTTTTTCTCGAGCTCGGTGTAGGCAAAGTAGGTCTTCTCTTTGCAGTTGATCTCGTAGAGCGGCGACTCGGCGATATAGACGTAGCCCTCGTCGATAAGCGTGGGCACCAGTCGGTAGAGCATGGTGAGCACGAGCGTGCGGATGTGATAGCCGTCGACGTCGGCGTCCGTACAGATGATGACCTTGTTCCAGTTGAGGTTGTCCAGGTCAAAGGCGCCCAGGTTCTTGATGCGCTTGTCTTTGATCTCCACGCCGCAGCCCAGCACGCGCATGAGGTCCATGATGATGTCGGACTTAAAGATGCGCGGGTAGTCCTCCTTCAGGCAGTTGAGGATCTTGCCTCGAACGGGCATAACGCCCTGGAACTCGGCATCGCGCGAAGTGCGAATGGCGCCTGCTGCCGAGTCGCCCTCTACGATGTAGATCTCGCGACGGCTCTTGTCCTTGGAGCGGCAGTCGATGAATTTCTGCACGCGGTTGGCCATGTCGGTCTTCTGCTGCAGGTTGGTCTTGATGCTCTGACGCGTCTTCTCTGCGTTCTCGCGCGAGCGCTTGTTGATGAGGACCTGCTCCAGAATCTTGTTGGCGGCGTCTTTGTTCTCGATCAAGTAGGTCGAGAGACGCTCCTTAAAGAAGGCGGTCATGGCCTGCTGGATAAAGCGGTTATTGATGGCCTTCTTAGTCTGGTTCTCGTAGGACGTCTGGGTGGAGAAGCAGTTGGTCACCAGCACCAGACAGTCCTGGACGTCCTGCCATTTGATGCCGCTCTCGTTTTTGTTGTATTTGCCCTGCTGCTTAATGTAAGCATCGATGGCGCTGGTCAGAGCGCTACGGGCCGCCTTCTCGGGTGAGCCGCCGTTCTCGAGCCACGATGAGTTGTGGTAGTACTCCTGCATCATGAAGGTGCGAGAGAAGCACATGCACGCGGTGATCTTTACGTTGTAGTCGGGCAGGTCCTCGCGGTCACGACCGCGACGGTCGGCCTCGATAAAGAAGGGCTCGGTAAGGTAGTCGGTACCGACCTTCTCGAGCACGTAGTCCTCGATGCCCTTGGGGTAGCAAAAGTCCTCTTCGGAAAACTCGCCATCGTCGCCCTCGATGCGCAGGCGGAAGGTCACGTTGGCGTTGACCACGGCCTGGCGGCGCATGGTTTCGCGATACCACTCGTGGGGAATGCTGATCGAGGTAAAGACCTCAAGATCGGGGCGCCACTTGATGGTGGTGCCGGTACGGTCCTCGTCGCTGGGCTCAATCTCGAGCGCCTTCTTTTTGGCGCCGACGACCTTGCCCTTCTTAAAGTGCAGGGAGTACTTGTTGCCGTCGCGCCAGACGGTGACGTCCATGTACTCGGAAGCGTACTGGGTCGCGCACGAGCCCAGGCCGTTGGTGCCGAGCGAGAAGTCGTAGTCGCCGCCCTGGTTGTTATTGTATTTGCCGCCGGCGTAGAGCTCGCAAAAGACGAGCTCCCAGTTAAAGCGCTTCTCGGAAGGGTTCCAGTCGAGCGGGCAGCCGCGACCGTTGTCCTCTACCTGAATAGAACCATCGCGAAAGGCGGTGAGGGTGATGAGCTTGCCGTAGCCCTGGCGCGCCTCGTCAACGGCGTTGGACAGGATCTCGAAGGCGGCATGTGCGCAGCCGTCGAGCCCGTCCGAGCCAAAGATGACGGCGGGGCGCAGGCGTACGCGCTCCTCGTCCTTGAGCTGGCGGATACTGTCGTTACCATAGTTTGCGGTGTTCTTTGCCATACTCGCTCTCTCGGTGCTCCCTTGCTGCGTTTTAGTCATATAGATAGTCAAGGTAGCATAGCCCAGGCCTTGGGCGATTCCATCTAACACGAAATCCATCGAACGCGCGTTCGGAGTCGGTGACCTTTAGCTTCTGCAGTCATTCCCTGCGCGGCGTGGTGCTCGTGTTAAAACCGTGGCTTATCGGCTGGTAGAATTGCCGCATCAAGACTGCATGTTGTTTGAGGGGGCGCAATGACTGAGAAAGAGAAGATGGAGCGCGGGGAGTGGCACGATGCCAACTTTGACGAGGGGCTCCTGGCACAACGTGCGAAGGCGGAGGCGCTCTGCTATGACTTTAATATGGCAAAACCCGGCGGCAACGCGCAGCTCGGCGCTCTGAAATCTTTGCTCGATACCGATCTTTCCAAGGGACTGACGGTGCTTTCGCCCGCCTATTTTGACTACGGGAGCAAGATGAGTTTTGGCGACGGCTGCTTTGTAAACCATGGCTGCTACTTTATGGACGGTGGTTCCATCACCTTTGGTGACAACGTGTTTATTGGGCCGTTTTGCGGCTTCTACACCGCTTCGCATCCCCTTGGAGCAAAAGAGCGCAACTTGGGTCTCGAGAGGGCTCTGCCCATTGTTGTTGGCGATAACTGCTGGTTTGGCGCGAACGTGTCCGTACTCCAGGGGGTTACCATCGGCAGCGGCTGCGTTATCGCTGCGGGAAGTGTTGTGACGGAAGACCTTCCGGACAACGTGATGGCGGCAGGCGTTCCCGCGGTCGTCAAGAAGATCATCGAACAATAGCGGAGCCCTTAAACGATAATGCCCCACTGTCCTCGGTGGAATGCGGGGCGAGGAAGCCGAGCTCGACTCCTCAGACGACATTTAATGCGCAATGGGCTGGCTCTGGGTATTCAGAACCAGCCCATTTTGATGTTCGATGAGCCGAGTCGGCGTCTCTCGCAAAGGTGACTGGGAGCTAGTGAGGCTTATCAGAATTGATCTCATCGGCGGTGTCAGTTTCGAGCGCCGTGCGGCGGGCGCTGTAGGCGACGAGGCCGGCGCCTGCCGCGGCGAGTGCTGCAGCGGCTGCCGTAAGGGGAGCGTTGACATCGCCCGTGCCCGCAAGCGCGCCCGCTTTTCCGGAGCGCTTGTTATTGCCGTGGTCCTTGCCGCTGTCGGAGCTGCTGCCACCACCGGAGCTGCTTCCACCGGAACCGCCGCCACTCGAGCTACCATCGCCGTCTGCTGTCATCGGGGCGTCGTGAAGCCCTGTCGTATCCGCGCTGTCGCATACGCCGACCTGAACTTCTGAGCGTTCGCATGCCGCGTCGGGCACATGAAGCTCGTGCAGTACGACACCCAGCGCCGAGTTTGCGCCCGGTCGAATTTCCTCGAGCGTTACGGGATCGAGTGCCACCAGGTCACGCGCCTTCGCATACAGCGTGACGCGTTTGCCCACCTCATCGCTCCAGCTCTCCGGGATGGCAAAGCTCATGCGGAATTGTGCCGTGCAGCCCGGTGCCAGCACGGCGTTGCCATTGTCGGCAACCAGCGGGTGCGTTGCAAAACGTGTGCCCAGCGTCTCGACTGCGTACTTCACGTGTGCCATGTCGTTGGCCGAAGCATCCTCGGCAAGCTCTGGATCGTAGATCGAAGCCATGCGTGCGTTCGCGCCGAATCCGATGGATGCGCTGGAGAACGGCTGACTGGAGTCCTCTCGGTACAGATCGATCGTGCCGGCGGTCAGCAAGGTGTTGCCGTCGTTTCGCACCGTGACCATGAAGGATTCGCCTGCTGCTCCGGGTACCACCGCGCCCGAGGTAGCGACCGCGCCCGTCGGAGTGGCACACGCCACCAAGGGCACTTCGATGCCGTGCAGCTCCGCCTTGCTCTGCTCGGCACTCACAATGTGCGTGGCGAGCGCGGAGAGCATGCCTCCCGACGTCAAAAATGTCGTTATCTGATCGACGGGATGGTCCAGCTCGCACATCACGAACGGCTCCGTGAACAGATCGCCTGCCAAGGTGCTGGCGAAGATGCGGAAGTGCTTGCCCATCACTGCTACCGGGTTGCCTTCTTCGTCGTAGGTTTGTCCCACCTTGCCATCGGTGTTCTCCACATAGAGCACGCACCTGCCGTTGTTGCTTACGCTAAACGATGCCGGGCCACAGCCTGCGGCACCCACGGGCTGCGTTCCAAATGCCGATGCGCCTCGCGTCCAAGTAATATGCTGCAGTTGCTCGTTGACGGTTGCCAAAAAGCCCGTGTGCTGCGGCCATGGCACCGCACGGGGCACCGCGGCGTCCGGCGGCATAACGCCCCAGCCCGCAATGGACTGGCCGATCACGGCGTACGATGCGCAGCCGCAACCGTCTGCGGTCTCGTATGCAACGGGCACCACCATTTTGCCGTTGATATTCTCGGGCGCGCCCAGCTCGATGCTCGACGGTGCTTGCGGAAAGCGGAGGACCTGACGGAACGTGAGGCTGTCGCCCGAAACGTCCGACCACAGGGTGAAACATTCCAGCGCAACCTCAGCCTCGCTGCCGAGCGCCTTTTCTGCGGTGGTTCCGCGGCGGTGGAGGTAGGCACCCGACAGACGTCCGTCGACCAGCGTCTTGCCCACCGTGATACGCGGGCACTGCAGGCAATGGTAGCCATCCTCTTGCAGGCGGCCGCGCGAGATGCTGCGCCATGACGTATGCGACACCACGCGGATCTCGTCATTACTTATGCGCAGGCGCACGACGGACAGTATGCCGGCTGTGCTCGCCGTATCGAAAAAGGTGTTGTCGCCGTCGCGGCGCTCGCCCGAGACCAGCAACACGTAGGCGTCCCGGTTTCCTCTACCGTCCGTATATTCCACCACGTCGAAGTCGTAATCGTATATGCCGTCGCGCTCCACGTCGTTCTCGCCAAACCCAAGGGGAAAGTCCACGGGCGTGGGAGCGGACCACGTGCCGTTTGCCTTTGTGTGCACCACCAGGCGCGAGCGGCCATTGTCGCCGTAGCGCACCGAGGCGATGCGGAACAGGCATTCTGCGCCGGCAATCATTGCCAGCTTCATGTGAGCTTCGCTGAGCACGCCGGAAAACAGCACGCTGTCACTCGAGGGTTTGATACCGCCACGCTCGTCCTCCGACACGCCGGCAGAATTGGCGTTGGGGTCCGCAACGGCGTTCGTCGCCTGCCTGATATAGGCGTACTTATACATTGGCGCGGCGTTTTCGTCGTTCTCTATCAGTGCATGGACGAAATGCTCGATCTGTCCCGTGTCGTCGCTCTCCGCGTCTGCCTTGAGCTCAATGCGCGTGACCGCTTGATCCCAATCGCGCACGACAGGCGCAACGTTTGCGGCAGTGGCATTAACCTCGGCGCGTGCGAGCAGCTCGGCGTTGGTGACGATGGTGGCCGATGCGATAAATTGCGGCACGCCGCCCGCCTTGATGTCGCCGGGCGTGCCGAAGCAGGCATCCAGCGTGTAAGGCGTATCTCCGCCCAATGCGAGTTCAGAGCGCTGGAGTACATACTGGTCGCCGTTGTTCACCGACATATTCCACGAATCGAGGAGTGTGGGCCACGATCCTGACCAAGCTTTGGTGGTCCACTTGAACATGACGAACTGGAGTATCACATCGACATCGACGTCTGCACCTACGCGCAGTCGCGGAAGCTGGTGTCCATCCGCCTTCTCGTACCCAATGAACAGCGTGAGGGATGCGGCGCCGCGCACGGCAGACGAAGCGACGCCTGCAACGCCGGCGCCAAAGGTGACGGCAAGCCCGATCTGGATGGTGAACGAGCCCGACGTGTTTGAATAGTCGAGCGAAATGTTTTTAAAAAACGCCGCGCCGCTGCCGTGCGTGTGGGCGCCCACGGCGAGCGCCAGTTTTGCCAGCACCCAGGGGTTGACGTTTAGGAAAAACGGTACCGGTCCTAGGGTAAACTGCTCAGTCCAATTGAGGTCAGTTCTTACCTGGAAGAGGACCTTAATATTGCCGTATGCGGGATCGTTGTTGTCGCCCCAGGTTTTGCCCACCCAGTCGTAGGCGAGCGAGCCGTACAGCTGTGTGGCGATATCCATCGTGAACAGCGGCGTGCAATGGTGGCGAAGGAGCTTGGTGTTCCTTGGATCGGTACCCGAACCGGCACTCATGCTCTTGTACTGATTCCACTTCCCCTCCATATCGTCGAGGTAGCGGTTTGCCTGCTTGGCGCCCGACTCACGCGGTGACTTCTTCCAGTACTCCGGATCCGGATTGCCCGAATCGTTCATATAGCTGGCTGGTTTGTATCCTCCGCCAAACAGTACGTACCCGGCAAATGAGAAATCGAACAGAATGGGGAACGAGGGCATCCAGCAGGTGAACTTGTTGCCGCCGATGCCGGGAAACGCCGCTGGGAAATCAAACGGAGTGATCTCTTGGTCCATAGTGGTGGGAATGATGGTGGTCGAGCCCGATTCCGACTTTGCGGCCGGCGCGGTGACAACGGCCATAGGGGATGAGAGCGTGTAGGTCTTGCCCTGATAGTCGAGGACAAAGCGCAGCTTGCACCCTTCTTCCAGAAGGCCCGATGCCGCGTCGAGAAACTTGTCTTCGAGTGTGAACGTTGCCAGATTATCCGAACCCGATGCGCTGGCCTTGATCTGACCGATCTGCGTGACGGTTTCGGGCGAGCTGCCCGCGGCAGGCGTCACTTTGTTGATGCGCAGCGTTGCCTGTCCACCCTGTGGCAGATGTGCCTGCACGGTAAAGGCGTGCGTGTCGGGCTGGTCGTTTGCTGCTTCGTCCGCTGGCATTGCCATAAACGTGGCGTCGGCGTACTGGATGTCCCATTCGTCGAACGTGAGCTGTCGAAAGTACGGCTCGCCATCGGAGAGCGGACGTGTGGGTGCGGTAATAGCGGTGCCGCCCTGGATACGCGCAAGGGGAATCTCGACATCGCGGTAGCCTGCCATGCTAATGGAGATGCCGCCGTTAAAGTCGTACGCGTCGAGAAGCGTTGCCTCGTCCACGTAGCCTTCTGAAAGAGGGGCGACCTCAAAGATGGCCGTGCCTTCGTCATCGGTCGTGGCGGTGAGCTGCTTGCCTGCGGCATAGCGCGATATGAGCGTGACCTGGGCACCCGTGATGGGCGTATTCTTGTTGGCGACGTCGACCACGACCACACCGAACATGGTGCGCGAGAGAACGAGCACCCTGAAGGGGTCTTTTTCGTCGGCATGGGCTTCGGTGGGTGCGAACGGCAATATGAAGGCATTTTCGCTTCCTGGCACGCGAGGCAACATGATGCTCGCTAGCGAGGACGCTGCGGCAACAAGTAACGAACGGCGATCAAGCATCTTGGGCTCCCATCCCGCAAATATCGGTGGAAATAATCTAATTTTGCGAGAAGGCGCCCCGTGGCGGTAGTGCCGTTCAAGGGTCAAAATGTCCAAATTGATCGAGCGAAGCGCCGGGTTCCGGAACGCGTTCGATGCGCTTGGCAGCCCGGTCGCTAACGCAACATGTGCGCGACCAGCTCGGCGCGTGTGCCGATGCCAAGCTTTGCGTATACGCCGGATAGGCGGTTTTTGACGGTGCCCGGCGATACTCCCATATGGCGTGCGATTTCAGCGTTGGTCCATCCGCGGCAGGCGAGCATGGCCATGGTGAACTCTGTGGTCGTTAAATCGTCGGCAACGTCCTCGCCCGAATCGGGGTTGTGGATGCGCCGCCAGCCGTAGCTGAAGCGGTACGTGATCTCGATGATGCGTGCGAAGTCGTCAGGGTATTGCGTTTTTAGGCATGCCTCGATGAGCCCCTGCAAAAGGCCGTGGTGCTCGCCAATGAGCTCGATAAGGCCGTCGGGGCGCGCAATGTCCCAAGCGGCTCCAAAATGCGCTTTTGCGGCGTCGATGTCCTTGAGGCTCATGCATGCCATGGAAGCTGCCAGGTGCAGGAACAGTTCCGAGATGGGATAGCTTCCCTGTTTCATAATTAGGGCGTTTTCCGCCATGCCCAGGCTGCGGCCGTATTCGCCGCGCAGATACAAGGCGTGCGCCATCACGTAGCTGGCGAACAGTCGCAGGCCTTCGGGTAGGTGCGCCGCAAGTGGATAAAACTCTTCGGCAGAATACGGGGAAGGCAAGTGCAGCAGGACGCTCGCGGCCGAGGCGAACAGGATATGCGTGGCGTGGACGGCGGGCGATTCCTCGTCGGCCGGCGTATCGAGGATGCCCGCAAGGCACCGGCGGGCGTCGGCGATACGGTTGAGCGACAGACTGGCGTATCCGCAGATAAAGCATGCGGAATAGCGCAGCGCGGGATCGGTGACGTCAAGATAGGGGCGTGCTGTCTTGGCGGCGAGTGCGGCCTGTCCGCGAAAGTACAGCGCTTCTGCCGTGGCGATGGCGCGTGAATCGGGGTCGGAAATGCCTGCAACCGCAGCGTCAATCTGCCCCGGCACAAAGGCGGTGCACATCAACGGCATGGGAACGCATGGGTAGCCATCGCAGTCCATCTTCCATCTCCCAACAGCTGGCAACACTAGCAGCAATTGTACTCTTGTTGCTCGGGACTGGAATTTGTGGGTATCGCCTACGATTGTGCCGAACGTATAAAGGAAGAGTCTATTGGCGATGCTCCCAAGGTGGCTACCGAAGTCTAGCTGACCTTGGGATATAGAAAAACTGCCGCCCCTGCAAAAAGCTCTGTCGCAGCGATGGGAAACGTATCTCGTTCTGCATATAATGAGGTCATATGACGGTGCGTCTGCATACGCGCGGCGCATTTCCATCGAACCGAGAAGGAGCTCTGCATGGATCCCAACAAGCGTCCCGACGACATGGTACGTATCACCACTCCCGAACTTGCCCAGGCGTTCATCGAAGAGCAGGTCGCTGCAATCCGCGAGCAGATCGGCGACAAAAAGGTCCTGCTGGCTCTTTCCGGTGGTGTCGACAGTTCGGTTGTCGCGGCCCTGCTCATCAAGGCCATCGGCAAGCAACTCATTTGCGTGCATGTTAACCACGGCCTGATGCGCAAGGGCGAGAGCGAGCAGGTCGTCGACGTCTTCAAGAATCAGATGGATGCCAACCTGGTTTACGTTGACGCCACAGATCGCTTCCTGGACAAGCTCGTGGACGTCGAGGAGCCCGAGGCCAAGCGTAAGATTATCGGCGCCGAGTTCATTCGCGTGTTCGAGGAGGAGGCCCGCAAGGTCGGTGACGAGGTCAGTTTCCTCGCCCAGGGCACCATCTATCCCGACATTCTGGAGTCCCAGGACGGCGTGAAGGCTCACCACAACGTGGGCGGCCTGCCCGAGGACCTGCAGTTTGAGCTCTGCGAGCCCGTCAAGCTGCTGTACAAGGACGAGGTGCGCGTTGTGGGTCGCGAGCTCGGCCTGCCCGAGAACATGGTCGAGCGCCAGCCGTTCCCCGGCCCCGGCCTGGGCGTCCGTTGCCTTGGCGCCATCACCCGCGACCGCCTCGAGGCACTGCGCGAGGCCGACGCCATTGTGCGCGAGGAGATCGACAAGGCCGGTCTGACCATCTGGCAGTATTTTGCCGTCGTGCCCGACTTCCGCGCCACCGGCGTGCGCGAGGGCAAGCGCGCCTACGACTGGCCCTGCATCATCCGCTGCATCAACACCGTCGATGTCATGACCGCCGAGGTACCTGAGCTCGACTGGGCGCTGCTCAAGCGCATTACCGCTCGCGTGACCGCCGAGGTCCCCGGTATTTGCCGCGCTTGCTACGACCTCACGCCGAAGCCCGTCGGCACGGTCGAGTGGGAGTAAGCTAACTCACCTAGCCCCCGTTTCCGCTTGGAAGCGGGGGTTTTTGCTGGCGCTTCGCCCAATTTCGCGCATCTTGGGCCTCACGTATCCTGCGAACTAACAGATGTGACAAAGGGGCAGTTCCTTTGTCGCATCTTCGATGTTATGCGCGGGAAGGGTCACGAGCATGGTCGTTCCGCGCTCCGAGCTCTCTTCGACCTCGATGGAGCCGCCGTGGAGCGCGGCAATCTCCCAGACCAGCGCAAGTCCCAGCCCCACGCCGCCGTATGCCCTGCTGCGCGATTTGTCGACGCGAAAGAAGGGCTGAAAGATGCTCGTCTGGTATTGCTCGGGAATGCCCGGCCCCTGGTCGCGCACGCGTAGCAGCACGCGGTCGCCTTCGGCGCAGGCGTTGATTTGCACGGTCGAGTTGGGCGCGCTGTAACGTATGGCGTTTTCGGCCAAGTTGAACAGCAGCCGATAGATTAGCGTATCGCTGCCGATCGTTTGCGCGTCGCCCTCACTTGTAAGCGTGATGTCTTTTTGCTCGGCAAGGGGCGCCAGGTCCGTGAGTACTTCTTCGATCATCGGCGCCAGGTCAATCGCATCGTTGCAAGGGACACTGCGCAGCTCGCTCATCTCGAGCAGGGTCTTTGTCATGTGCGTCATCCGCTCGGTCTGCTCCTGCAGCAGCCCGAGCAGGCTCGCTGTATCGGCGTCGGCGTCGGGGTGCTCGGCGCAAAAAAGCTCAACCTGGGCCTGCATGAGCGCAAGTGGCGTGCGCAGCTCGTGCGCCGCATTGCCCGTAAACTGTCTTTGTGCGGAAAATCCCTCGTCAAGGCGGGCAATCATGTCGTTAAACGACGCGCTGCAGCGCCTGAGTTCAGAGGGCACGTCCTCGCTGATTTTTGTGTCAGCGAGGTTGTCGGGCTGCACGCTCTCGACTTGCGTCGCAAAGAAGCGCAGCGGTCGCAGTGCGCGCCCGCTTACAAAGTAGGCCAGCACGCCGCCGAGCAGCGTCACCGCCGCAGTTATATACCAGCTCGTCGCGCCAAACGATTCTTGGGCGTCGTTCACGACGATGGTCAGCGCGTCGTCGAGCTCTTTGTTTGTCGGGTCAAATGAGCTGGGCGGGGCCGCCTCCACCTTGCTGTGCGCCGACGCTTCTGCACCAATCGAGTCCATGTAGCGCATGCCGGAGTAGCCAACCAGACAATTCATAAGTACGCAGGTCGAACATATCAGCAGTGCCGTCATCAACGTGATGCGCCACTGCAGCGACAGCCGCTTCATTTGCCGTCCTCCATAACGTAGCCTTCGCCGATTCGGTTGCGGATGGGGTCGTGCCCCAACGCACCGCGCAGCTTTTTTCGCAGCGACGAGATATGCACGCGGGTCGCGTTGCTAAAGCTGTTGACGCTGCTGTCCCATACATGCTCGATAAGCTCTTCCTGGCTCACCGGCCGCCCCTGGTTAAGCATCAGGTATTCCAAGATGCCGGTCTCCTTGCGTGTGAGGGACAGGATCTCGTCGCCCACAGAGGCGACGCGCGCCTTGGTGTCAAAGCTCAGCGATCCACAGGTTAGAACAACGTCGCTTTGTGTAAAGCGTCTGAGGGTAAGGCTGCGAATCCTTGCCGCAAGCTCGTCCAGATGAAACGGCTTGGTGAGGTAGTCGTTGGCGCCCGCATCGAGCCCCGCTACCTTGTCGGAGACCTCGCCACGTGCCGAGAGCACAAGCACCTTGGTCTCACAATCAGTTGTCCTGAGTTGCCTGAGCACGGTCATGCCGTCGACATGGGGGAGATTGAGGTCGAGCACGACAAGATCAAAGGTTTCGACATCGAGCAGATCGAGGGCCTGCTGCCCGTCGTAGCAGCAGTCGACGCTATAGGCCAAGTTGCGCAGGCTGCGTGCGATCGCATCGCACAGCGCCCGCTCATCCTCGACGACCAAGATGCGCATAACGTTCTCCTTGCATAATCATTCACGCTTAACACGGATTTTATAGTCGGTATGGTCCAATGGGTCGCGAAACGAAAGGAGTGGTCAGATTGTTCAAAGCGATTAAGCCTGTGGCGCAGGTGGCTTTGCTGATCGTCGGGGTAGCCATGGTTGGCTTTGGAATTATGCGCGGCGAGGCAGATGCCGTGCTGGCCAAAGCGATTAGGCTGTGCTTGGAGTGTATCGGAATTGGATAAAAGAAAAAACACCGGATCGCATCTTTTGGCGCGATTTCGTGGATTGATTCAGGCGGCGGCGACGCTTGCGACCAATATTCACCTGCCTAACTTTGCCAAGGGCGGTATCTACCAGGGAGCGGGCAAAGCCGTCTGCGTGCCGGGCCTCAACTGCTACTCGTGTCCGGCGGCCTCGGGTGCGTGCCCCATCGGGTCGTTTCAGGCGGTGGTGGGATCGTCTAAGTTCAGCTTTTCGTATTACGTCACCGGAACGCTCATTCTGATCGGCGTGCTACTGGGACGTTTTGTATGCGGCTTTTTGTGTCCGTTTGGATGGCTGCAAGAGCTTCTGCATAAGATTCCCAGCAAAAAGCTCTCCACGAAAAAGCTCAAGCCGCTCACGTACATCAAGTATGCCGTGCTACTGTTTGCCGTGGTGCTGCTGCCCGTCTTGGTGGTTAACGATGTGGGTATGGGCGACCCGTTCTTTTGCAAGTACATCTGCCCGCAGGGCGTGCTCGAGGGCGCGATTCCGCTGTCCATCATGAATGTGGGAATCCGCTCCGCGCTGGGAAAGCTCTTTACCTGGAAGCTCGCGATCCTCATTGTGGTTGCGGTACTGAGCGTACTGTTCTATCGACCCTTCTGTAAATGGATTTGCCCCCTCGGTGCGTTTTATGCGCTCATGAACAAGGTGTCGTTACTGGGAATCCAGGTTGACCAGTGCAAGTGCGTTTCGTGCGGTAAGTGCGCCAAAGTGTGCCAGATGGACGTGGACGTTACGCGTACGCCCGACCATGCCGAGTGCATTCGTTGCGGCAAATGCGTGGGCGCGTGCCCCGTCGATGCTATTAGCTTTCGCTACGGGCTGGGTGTGACGGGCGACAAACCCGCGCAGTCCACGCAAGCCTGCGAAAACAAATAGGTATTTATATAAGCTTCGATACAACGGAGGAACCATGAAACTGTCAAAAATTGCGGCTCTGTTGATGCTGCCCGTGCTGGCGCTGACTCTCGCGGCGTGCTCTGCCCCCAAGGGCGACGCGAAGGATGCTACGAGCGGCGATGCGCAGATTGCCGAGCTCATAGCGCAAAAGCCGTCGAGTGCCGAGGAGGCGGCCAAGCTGTACCAGCAGCTGCTGCAAAAGGAAAACGAGATCTTTGCGAGCGATAACGCCCTATGGGAAAAGGTGTTCCTTGCGGCCAACAAAGACACTCCCATGATTGAGGACGGCAAGAACTACGGTGACTTCTTGCTCGATACCATCGAGGGCGCCAAGGATCAGTTTGCGGCTGACGAGCTTAAGACGCTTAAGGCCGGCGCGCAGCAGGTCAAGGAGATCGAGGACAAGCTCATGGCGCTGGAGAAGAAGTTCCCCGGATGTGGCAGCACGCCCGGCGAGGGGGAGAGCGTTGATGCCTCGACCGCAGGCATGACCAACGGTGAGAGCGGGGAGACGAAGTTCCCCAGCTTTAAGGGCAAGGACTTGGACGGCAACGATGTAAACAGCGACGAGCTGTTTTCCAAGAACAAGGTCACCGTCATGAACTTCTGGTTTACCACCTGCAAGCCGTGCGTGGGAGAGCTGGGCGATCTGGAGAAGCTCAACAAGGAGCTTGCCGAGAAGGACGGCCAGGTCGTGGGCGTTAATTCCTTTACGCTCGATGGCAACAAAGACGAGGTGGCCGATGCCAAGGACGTGCTTTCCAAGAAGGGCGTGACGTATAAGAACATCTGGTTTAAGTCGGACAGCGAGGCCGGAAAGTTCACCTCCAACCTGTACTCGTTCCCGACCACCTATGTGATCGACCAGAACGGCAACATCGTGGGAGAGCCGATCATGGGCGGTATCAACTCTGCTGAGCAGCGCGAGGCGCTCAACAAACTGATCGATCAGGCACTCGCGAAGAGCGAACAGTAGGTTCGAATGCGACAAAGGTGTGACAAAGGGGCAGTCCCTTTGTCACACCTTCGATGTTATGTGCGGGATGGTGCGCCATGCGGCGTGCCGTCCCGTTTTTTGTTCGTTACATTTTTGTTCGTTACATTCCTTGCTGGTACCGGCAAAAAAGCTGATAGAGTAGGTCAAACGCGTTGGATGCGAACGGCGGGGGAGAGGTTGCCGTCCATGCTGGATCTCAGAGATATTTGCAAAAGGTACGTTACGCAGTCGTTTACGCAGGTAGCGCTCGACAGCGTAAGCCTGTCTTTTCGCGATAACGAGTTTGTAGCCATCCTGGGTCCCTCGGGTTCGGGTAAAACTACGATGCTCAACGTCATTGGTGGACTCGACCATTTCGATTCTGGCGATCTGCTGATCGATGGCATCTCGACCAAGGACTTCAGCGACCGCGATTGGGACGCCTATCGTAACAATCGCATCGGCTTTGTGTTCCAGAGCTATAACCTCATTCCGCATCAGACCATTTTGGAAAACGTGGAGCTGGCGCTTACGCTCACGGGCGTGGGGCGTGCTGAGCGCCGCCAGCGTGCGCGCAAGGCGCTTGAGGCAGTTGGCCTGGGCAAGCACGTTAACAAGCGCCCGAGCCAGCTTTCGGGCGGGCAGATGCAGCGCGTGGCCATCGCCCGCGCCCTGATTAACGATCCCGAGATTGTGCTGGCTGACGAGCCGACCGGCGCCTTGGACTCAACGACATCCGTACAGGTCATGGATTTGCTCAAGGATGTTGCGCGCGATCGTTTGGTCATCATGGTCACGCACAATCCCGAGTTGGCATACAGGTACGCCACGCGCATTGTCACCCTGGCGGACGGCAAGATCACCGACGATTCAGATCCCTTTGATGCTACCGAGGCCGCGCGTCGCGAGGCCAAGCCCACGCGCAAAACCTCGATGAGCTTTGTGACGGCGCTGGGGCTTTCTGCCCGAAACCTCATGACCAAGAAGGGCCGTACGGCCATGACTGCCTTCGCAGGTTCGATTGGCATTATTGGTATCGCAGCGATTCTGGCGCTCTCCAACGGCGTAAACGGCTACATCAAAAAGGTCGAGGAGGACACGCTCTCAAGCTACCCGCTTACGATTTCCAAACAAGATTACGACCTGTCGTCCATGATGGGCGGACAGGGGGCTACCGATGAGGAGGTATCCAAGGGCGAGGCCTCGTCCGATGACGCTACCGGTGGCAAGGCTAAGGGAACGGATAAGATTCCCGTGGTCACGGCCGTAAAGGATATGTTCGCAAGCGTTAAATCTAACGATATGACGAGCTTTAAGGCATGGCTTGACGGCGGCGGTGACGGTATCGACAAAGAGGTCAACGCTATCCAGTACGGCTACGGCGTGACGCCGGTTGTCTATCGTTTGAGCAAGGGCGACGAGAGGCCCGTTCGGCTTGTTCCCAACGCTATGACCGAGGCCATGAGCGGAGGCGCAAGCTCGGCGGCAACGGTGAGCATGGATTCCATGGGGACCTCGGTCTTTAACGAGATGATTGACGACCAGAGCCTGCTCGACAGCCAATACGATGTCGTTGCCGGCCATTGGCCCACGTCCGCCAACGAAGCCGTGATGGTGCTTTCGGACCGCGGCACGGTGGGCGACTATACGCTCTATAGCATCGGCGCGCTGGATATCGATGAGCTCAACGACCTGGTCAACAGCGCCATGACGGCCGACGGCAAGGTCGAGACGCCCGAGACCGGCACCGACTTTACCTACGACGATGCGCTGTCCACGACATTTAAGGTGTTGTCGCCGGCCGATGCCTATCGCAAAAACGAAGAGACCGGCATGTGGACCGACATGTCTGGCGACGCCGACTTTATGGCCGCCAAGGTTGCCGACGGTATTGACGTGCGCATTGTGGGCGTGGTGCGACCCAACGAGACGGCCAACGCGAGCGCATTGACTCCGGGCATTGCCTATACGCATGCGCTGACTTGCCAGCTTATGAAGCGCGCCGCCGATTCGCAGATTGTGCAGGAGCAGCTTGCCCACCCCGAGACGGATGTCTTTACGGGCAAAACCTTCGACGAGCTGCAGAGCGAGGCCAAGCAAGGCGTGGATCTGAGCAGCATGTTCAGTGTGGACGAGGCGGCGCTGAAGAGCGCGTTCTCGTTCGATGCATCTGCGCTCTCGGGTGCGGCCGGCGGCATGGACCTTTCTAGCCTTGATTTGTCCGGGCTGGATATTGACCTTTCGGGTGTTGGGCGAGACATCGACTTTAGTGACATCATGGCCAAGGCGCCGGCTCCGGATTTCTCGGGCATCTTTGACGGTCTGGAGCTCACGCCCGAGCAAATGCAGCAGGTGGGAACGCTTGCCAATCAGCTGTTTGAGGGCTTTATGCAGTCCGATCAGTTTAAGGCGCTGTCGCCCGAAGACCTTAAGGACGCGTCAAAGCTTGCTGCCGCATTCTCGACGTATCTTGAGCATGATGCCGACGCCCAGCAATACCTGGCTCAGCTCAGGGCACTCGGCGGCGATGCCCTGGCCGAGCGTCTGCAGCAGGTGATGGGCGACTATGTGCAAAAGCAGCTGGCTCCGTATTTGCAGCAGTCTATGGATCAGGTGATGAAGGCGGTCAGCGAGCAGATTGCGACGACGGTATCAACCCAGCTCAAGGCGGGTGCGGCAGGGCTCATGGACCAAATGGCGACGCAGATGTCTTCGAGTTTTGCCAACTTGGCGAGCGCCATGCGCGTGGATGCAAACGCCTTTGCTCGCGCTATCCACTTTAACATGGACGCTGAGGACCTGAGTTCGCTCATGATGAGCTATGCCAAGGCGTCGAAGCTCACCTACGACAACAATCTGACCACGTTGGGCTATGCGGACGAGGCGGACCCCATTTCGGTCAAGATTTTCCCGCGCGACTTTGAGGCCAAGGAGCGCGTGCTCGATTATATCGATGCGTACAACAAGCAGGTCAAAGCCGCTGGTCACGATGAGCAGGCAATCTCGTATACCGACTACATGGGCATCATCATGGGCTCGGTGACCGACATCGTGAATACTATCAGCTTGGTGCTCATCGCATTCGTGAGTATCAGTTTGGTGGTGAGCTCCATCATGATCGGCATCATCACCTACATCAGCGTGCTGGAGCGCAAAAAGGAGATCGGCATCCTGCGCGCGATCGGCGCGTCAAAGCGCAACGTGGCCAACGTATTCAATGCCGAGACCTTTATCGAAGGCCTCATCGCCGGCGTCTTTGCCATTGTCGTCGTGGTGGCCGTGAGCTTTCCGGTTAATGCCTGGGCGCTTGCGGCCAAGCAGGTGCCCAACCTGATGAGCCTGCCCGTTCAAGACGCGCTGATGCTCATTGTAATTTCGGTGCTGCTGACGGTCGTTGCCGGCCTGCTGCCGGCCCGAAGCGCATCCAAAAAAGACCCCGTGGAAGCTCTGCGCTCCGAATAATGTGACAAAGGGACAGTCCCTTTGTCACATTGAGCGGCTTGTAAATCGAGGTCTAATACTTTTCCAAGAAGTGAACGAGTAAAAACGGACCCCCGAAGCATCGACACTTTTGAGATGCAATTTCCTGCGGTTTTGTCAGCCAAATCCTGCGGTTTTGACGTCTGAAAATGTCGATGCTTCGGGGGTCCAAAAACGGTCATTCACTTCTTGGAAAAGTATTAGACCTCGAGATATAGACGATGTTTGCGAGCGGCAATTAGAGCGTAAGCCTTCAGTTCTTCTTTGCAGAGAGCATGAGGCGAATTTCCGGATGGGTGTACTCGTCGAACTCTTCTTTGGGCTCGGTGTCAAAGGTGTAGTACGACCTGATGGATTCGTCCTCTGTCTTGATGCTGATTTCTTCATATAGGGAGCCGGCAAAAAAAGCCTGCTTAAAATCATCCGACAGGCTGCATGGCGTGAGCAGGTCCGGCGTGGCAACGGAAATGTCCAGCCCATTGAGCGGGGCACAGAGCGTCGCGATGTCCTGCTCGGTGCGGGCGAGGTTGTCTGCAAGGCTTGCCTCGGGGTCGATCTGACTGGTGTAATCGACGTCCGTGAGCATGCCGTCTGCATCAAAAGAAAGGTAGACATAGGCTGCTTGAGCGCCGAGGTCATTATCGCGTAGATAGCCGATTATGCGGTAGCCGTAGTCGTGATATGACTCGTATGGGTCGTCTACTGCAACGCGTTCGCACACGGGCTCCAAGGCATCTTGCGCGATGGCGAGCTGCTCGGCGGCTGCAGCCTTTCTTGCCTGAAGCTCGTTATTTCCCTGGACAAACTGCGGGATGTAGACGCCAAGCAGCACAATGGCGGGCACCACGACGAGAGCCATGATTTGCTTCTTAACGCTTGGAATCGTCACGCCGTATGCGTTTGCCATGGCCTCGGCATTGCTCGAGGTTTCGGCCAGCACGTCTGCCGCCGTGGCGACTGCCCCTACGGCGCCGGCGACCTCCGCGGCGCCGCCCAGGCTACGCGCGAGATCGTTATCACTGTTCTTGAGCAGGCGGCCGGCAGCTTGCGTGGCGAGCACGCCGGCGACCTCCGCGGAACGGTTCTTGTTGGTCTGGGTTACCGCAAGCCTGTTCTGCAGCTCCTTCCACTGTTTGCCTTGCATTCCAAAGCGCGGCGCAAGAGCGCAATAGCAAAAGATGGCGAGTTCGATTGCGGTGAGTGCAATGGCGGTATATATGCCCGCGGGTTGGAATTCCTTTTGGTGGAACGCGATATCGTTGATCATTTGGAGCGGCAACATCAACAGGCATGCTACGAACGACATGACGAGTGCGGTCGCTGCAATCTTGGGGTACGTGCAGTACCGCTGGATGCGTTTCTTCTCTTGTTCGGTGAGCTGCTGCATGGGGGCCTCGACTCTCATCGTTTTTGGGCGATGCGCACACGCTCTTTAGTATAAATGAGTGGAGGGTGTCTGTTATTCAAACATGGTGCCAACGGCGTGGTGTTGGTGGTTGTCGTGATCATGAACGTTGTTTTTGGAACATGAAGCCGCTGTCATGGGGCAAATGACGCGCAAGGGGCCGCCCTGCTGTGGGATAGCCTCTCACTGTTTGTGGGCGCCAGCAAATCGAAGGTGAATGGTTTTCCGAGAAGTGAACGACCTATTCTGGACCCCTGAAGCATTCGAACTTTTGGATGCAAAAACCGCAGGATTTGAGCGACAAAACCGCAGGAAATGGCTCTCTAAAAGTGTCGATGCCTCGGGGGTCCGATTTCACCCGTTCACTTCGCGGAAAACCATTCACCTTCGTTGCGTGAGGCGACGGATGGAAGGGTGATTATCGTCAAGCTGCTACCTCTGCCTTGTGAATCATCTGGAGCACAAGGCATAATGCATGTGACAAAGGGGCGTTTCCTTTGTCACGTTCGTTGATATGAGAGAAGAGTAGATGATCCTTTCGCTGGCCCCTATGGAGGGGATTACCGGGCATGTATTCCGTCGCGTGCATGCGGAGTGCTTCGGCGCGCTTGATTGCTACTACACGCCGTTTTTGCCGCCGCCGCGGGTGGGAAACCGCTTTGGCGGCAAGGCGTTTAAGGAGATCGATCCTGCCAATAACCAGGGGCTTAACGTGGTGCCTCAGCTGATGTCCAAGAATGCGGACGAGTTTGTGTGGGCGGCGCAGGTGCTTGCCGATATGGGGTACCGCGAGGTCAACCTCAACCTTGGTTGCCCCTCGGGTACGGTTGTCGCGAAGGGTAAGGGTTCGGGCTTTCTGCGCAACTTGGATGAGCTCGAGGTGTTTTTGAGCGACGTGTGCGAACGCTCACCCTTGCCGGTGTCGGTCAAGACCAGGCTGGGGCTCGAATGCGACGACGAGTACGAACGCGTGCTCGACCTCTATTGCCGTATGCCGCTGACAGAGCTGATCGTGCATCCGCGCGTGCAAAAGGACCGCTATACGGGCTCGCCACGCAAAGAGTTTTACGGCGCGACGCTGGAGCGGGCGCCGTTTCCCGTGGCGTATAACGGCGATATCTTTGATCTTGAGGACATGGATGCGCTGGTGGAGGCCTATCCCGGCACGCGCCATGTAATGCTGGGGCGCGGCTTGCTTGCGAACCCAGCGCTGGCTCGCATGGTTAAGGGCGGCCCTGCTGCCACGGCCGCTGAACTGCAGCGCTTCCACGACACGCTGTTTGCGGCCTATGCGGACGAGATTGGGGGCAACGCGGTCTTTCGCATGAAGGAGTGGTGGTTCTACGCCAAATGCGCCTTCGCCGATCCCGCGACCGCTCACAAGCTCGTGCGCAAGACCAAAAAGGTAGACGAATACCGCGCCGCCGTCGATCGAGTCTTTCGCGAGCAGCCATTTGCGCCCATAGCCCGCTTCCACGGCTAGTTAGTCATTGGGGACGTTCTTTAACGACTAGTCATTTAAGAACGTCCCCGATGATTATGTTGGAAAAGCTGTACGCCAGCATCCAAAGATGTCGAAAAATGTCGACTTTGGATGCTGGCGTACATGTTTGGTTCGGCGGGGGAGTGGAGTCTAAGCAATCATTGCATCGAGCGCGATGAGCTCTCTGAGTCGCTCCGTGCGTGTTTGCCCATGGCGCTTTGCTTTTGCGTCAAAAGCTTCAAGAACAGACTCACCCACACGTGCCGATAAAACAGCGCTTGGCTCATCGGAAATCGGCGGCCTTCCCAACTTGATGGTGCGACCCTTCGGCCACTCATCTTTTTCGTATGCCTCCGCAGCCTTTTCCAGCTTTCCGGGAGCAAACCCCATCATCTTTTCGAGCTGCTTAGCGTCCATAGCGCCTCCTATCGATTGACATAATGTCGAGCGCTGGTTACCGGAATCTCTTTTTGTATACAGTTTTGTAGACAAAAATACAAGCAGTTTATCAAGCTAATTAGCGTGTATTGACTAGTTTTTTCGATAGGAAATGAGCATCGATGGCTTCGATATTTCTTCACTTGCTAGTCTGGAACATGAGCGCTCATTGAACCTGCAGAGGGGGCACTTTAACAAACTATCGAGATTCTGGCCAGGAGCTTTCACCGGTCTTCGGTGGTGAGAACAGCTCAATTCGCGACACAGTGTGTCGCGAATTGGAGTAGTCGCTGAGTGTTCTTTAACAACTAGTCATTCAAGAAGAGAGCGTCTAAGTGCCGGAATTGCCATTTTGAGTCGTTCCTAACGACTATTCTGGAGGACTGTGTGCAAAAAAGGGCAAATATGAGTACTGTTGCCATTATGGTTGCATTTATTTTGTTCAAAAATGAGGTCTCTGATGAGATTAAATACCATTAGGCGTCTCTTTTATTGAACATATGGGGAGAAATAACGCCGTCTGTGGGCGCTTGGGGCGTTGAATGATCCCTGAAATGATTAAAATCACTGTTACTAAACAAGTAGCAGTACTCATATTTGCCATTTTTTGAACACGGTCCTCTAAGGAGCCCTTTCCAGAGACGTCAGATGGCCTCAAACAGCCATAATCCAATGGCTGTCTCAAACAACTAGTCATTTAAGAACGTCCCCAATGACTGCCTGTGCCGGGCCCATGCAAAAAGCTATACACCAGCATCCAAAGATGTCGAAAAACGTCAACTTTGGATGCTGGCGTACATGTTTGGGTCGTATGGGCTTGGACGTCGGGGCGAGCCGACTGCAATTGCGTACTAGAGCAGGTTCTTCTGTACCCACGCGATAATGTCGCCCGACTCGTAGAGCGGCTTTCCGTCGATGAACAGGCAGGGAACCTGGCGCTTGCCGCCGATGGCGATAAGCGTCTGCTCGGCATCGGGATCGGTCGAGATGTTGCGCTCGGGGATGGTCACGCCGTTATCGGCCAGGAAACGCTTGACCTTTATGCAATACGGGCAGCCGGTCATAACGTACAGCACGAGCTCGTGATCAGTAGCCATAGGTCTCCAATCGGTTGAGGTTTCGATTGAGATACCCAAAGCCGCCGCGGTCTATGCGCGAATTAGCGACGACTCGATAACCTGAACCAAAAACGCCGTGGCCCCGGTGCCGCAGGGTTTGTCGTAGTAGTCAACAAAACGCTGGTCGGCAAGGTAGCCGCGGGCGAGCCCCAGGTACGCTTCGTCTTGGGGCTCGCGTCCCCAGTTGAGGCTAATCCAACGACGATGCATCGCAACAAGTTTTTGAGCCTCGATGCTTTTGGGGTCGCCGTCTTCCATGGCAATCGAGAGCTGGCCCAAAATTGCGCGCTCGAGTTCTTTCATGTCGTTCCAGGTCTGAGGGTCCATATCCAGCAACGACTCGTTTGCCATATCGATCGCCTCGTCGCCATAGCGCGCTCGCGCCTCGGCACCGTAGCGCTCCTCGTTTTCTTGCACGGAGCGCCAGCGCTCCAGTTGCGGCAGCACGGCGCCCATGAGCGAGACGGCTTCATCGAGCGACATGCCGGTGTTTTGTGCCAGGCGCGGGGCACAATCCTCGATCATTGCTTCCATTGTGGTGTCGTAGGTGTACTTGCCGCGGTCGTAGCACCACTTGCAGTAATGGTCGGTCGTGGCGCCCGCGGCATCGGTGCCGCAGTCGTCGGGCGTGAGCACCATGCCGCAGCTCTGACAATAGTGCTCGGGCATTTCGAGCAGGTGCGACAGTGGCTCTCCGGTAACGGCGGCAATGAGCTTCATCATGTCGATGCCCGGGGTGACTTCGCCGCGCTCCCAACGGCTCACGGCTTGGCGCGTGACGTAGAGCTTGGCGGCGAGCTGCTCTTGGGTAAGGTTGTTGGCGCGGCGGACGGCGATGAGTTTTTCTGCAAAGGCCATGACGGCTCCTTTCTGGTGCTTGTTGGCTTAAGCATACGCGGCAGCCGATGTCCTTCCAAGCAACCGTTGGTTGCATGCAGGTGACGATGAGAGAGAATCGCAGCCTGCGCCCCGCGCGCCTGTGCCGTACAATGACCGGCATGGAACCTATCGCACACATACATACCGACCTGCCGCAGAAGTTCGGCATTCCGCGCAACAGTTTTTTGGCGCCCCATCTGCAGGGGCGCATCGTCTTTGAGCCGGAATTTGCCTCCAACGCAGCGGTTGAGGGCCTGGATTCTTTCTCTCACCTATGGCTGCTGTGGCGCTTCGAAAACGGAACGCCCGGCGGCACGGCTCAGGACATAGCCGCCGATGCCAAGTCGCAGGACAGGTCCGGCACCAACGCAAAATGGTCGAAAACCGTGCGCCCGCCGCGTCTGGGTGGAGCCGAACGCGTGGGCGTGTTTGCCACGCGCAGTCCGTTTCGCCCTAATCCCATCGGGCTCACCTGCGTCAAGCTTGATCGTGTCGAGCTCACCGACGATGGTCCCATCATCCATGTGCTGGGGGCCGATCTGCGCGACGGCACGCCCATCTACGACATTAAGCCCTACATTCCGTTTGCGGATTGCCATCCAGATGCGACCGGCGGCTGGATTGAGGATGCTCCGTGGCAAGAGCTCGATATCGAGTTCCCGCAAGCGCTGCAGGATATGATTCCGCCCGCAAAGCTCCCCGGCTTGATAGAGGTCCTTCGCCAAGATCCGCGCCGCGCGGGTAGCAAACACGAGCCAAACCGCGTCTACCATCTGGCTTACGCTGGGCTCGACATATCCTTTACGGTTGATGGAACCAGGTTGACGGTAATCGCCGTCAACGACGCGCGGGACTAGCCGGCCATTCGCCGGCGCCCGCCAAATTCAACGCCAAACCCTCATGACAAAATCGCCCACGCTGGTGGACAATAACGCCTACCAAAACAATCCGCTTTGCACGGGAGCTCAGCATGAAATACGACTTTAGCTCGCTTATCGACCGCCACGGCATGGACTCCATTGCCGTTGACTCTTGGGGCGAGATCCCCGGTATGGCCCCGAACGCACCCGACGAGGGCTTCGACCGCATACCCATGTGGGTGGCGGACATGAACTTCGCCACGGTGCCCACGGTCCAGGAGCACATTATTCAGCGCGCCCAGCATCCCATGTTTGGCTACTTTAACCCGCGTCCCGAGTACTTTGACCGCATCATCGAATGGCAGAGCCGTCGCAACGGCGTTGAGGGCTTGGCGCCTGAGCATATCGGCTACGAAAACGGCGTGCTGGGCGGTGTCGTGTCGACGTTGCGCGCGTATGTCCAGCCAGGCGATGCTGTGCTGGTCCATAGCCCCACCTACATCGGTTTTACCAAGTCCATCGAAGCCGCGGGCTATCGCATTGTCCACAGCCCGCTTAAGCTCGACGATCAAGGCGTGTGGCGTATGGACTTTGAGGACATGGAGCGCAAGCTCGCCCAAAACCACATTCATGCCGCGGTGTTCTGCTCGCCGCACAATCCCTGCGGCCGCGTATGGGAGCGCGACGAGATCGAGCGCGCTATGGACATTTATCGCCAGCACGATTGCGTGGTGATCTCGGACGAGATTTGGTCCGATATCATCCTGCCGGGGCACAAGCATATCCCGACGCAGTCGGTGAGCGAGGACGCCCGCATGCGCACGGTTGCCCTCTATGCGCCCAGCAAGACGTTCAACCTGGCGGGCCTGGTCGGCAGCTACCACATTGTCTACAACGAGACGCTGCGCGACCGCGTGTGCGCCGTGTCCAACAAGACTCACTACAACGAGATGAATGTCCTCTCCATGCATGCGCTTATCGGTGCCTACCAGCCGCAGGGCTACGAGTGGGTGGACGAGCTCAACCAGGTGCTTGCCAGCAATATCGAGTACTTCTGCGATTACGTGGACGAGCATTTTGAGGGCGTGTCCTATTCGCGTCCGCAGGGCACGTACATGGTGTTTCTGGACTGCACCGAGTGGTGCCGCGAGCATGGCCGCGATATTCAGTGGTTGCTCGACGAGGGGGCGCGCGTGGGCGTGGGGTATCAGGACGGCCGCCCGTTCCACGGGCCCTGCCACATTCGCGTGAATTTGGCGCTGCCGCTTTCGCGCGTAAGGGAAGCGTGCGACCGCTTGGACCGCTACGTTTTTAATGCACGGTAAGTGAGCACTGCATGCGGGGCCTTCTGCCAAGCCGGCTGGAAGGTCCCGCATGGTAAAACGTCTGTAACCATTGGGCGCAGACCTGCTGCGGAGGTTTATTTTTCTTGAATCTGCTTGCCGCAAAGATGCTCAATCGTAATCTCGTAGAGCTGGACGCCCTTAATGTCCTTGGCGATTTCCTCTTCGACTTCTTCGGCAGAAGGGTAGTACTTAAGCGCGAGCTGGCGAACTTTATCCTCGATAAACGCGGGGGTGTCATTCGCCAGGCGACAACGGCCAAAGACTACGGTACTCATAACGTAGGGAGCCCAGTCACCGTCCTTGTACCACTCGTTGCCGTAAACGGTAAAGCAGACCTTGTCATCGCGCTTGAGTGCGTCGACCTTGTGGCCAGCCTTGGCGCCATGGAAATAAATCTTGTCGTGCTCGGCGTCAAAGAAGTAGTTGACGGGAATGGCGTACGGGTAGCCATCGTCGCCGTTGACGGCAAAGACGCCGCGCTTGCAGGTAGCGAGCAGTTCGCGCGCTTCCTCGTCAGTGATGGCGCGTTTCTTTCGACGTAAGGGCCTAAACATCGTTGGTTTCCTTTCTGGTCGTGCGTGGTGATTGAGCACAAACTATAGCGAAACGGATCCGTTTTTCTTGATGCGGGCGAGTATGTTTTTGAGCTTGTTAAAGTCGAGCGGTTTGGACAGATGGGCGTTCATGCCGGCATCGTGTGCCGCCTTGGCGTCCTCGGCAAAGGCGTTGGCGGTGAGCGCGATGATGGGGATATCGGCTGCATCGACCTTCTCGCTCAGACGAATTGCGCGGGTTGCCTCATAGCCGTCCATGCCCGGCATCATGATGTCCATCAGAATCGCATCGAAGCTGCCGGCGGGATGTGACAGGTACAGATCGACGACTTCGTTGCCATTGGCGGCGCAGGTGACCACGACGCCCTCGGATTCTAGCAGCGTCTGGGCAATCTCGGCATTCAATTCGTTGTCTTCGGCGAGCAACACGTTCATGTCGGCGAGCGAGCAGTCGAGCACCCTCTCGACCGTATCTGCCCGCGCCTGAGGGTTCTTGTCGATATCGAGCGGAATCTGGACGTTGAACGTACTCCCCACGCCAACCTCACTCGAAATCTCAATCGTACCGCCCATCAGTTCAATAAGCGACTTGACGATTGGCATGCCCATGCCGGTTCCTTGGAACTTGCTGCGCGCATCGTCACCTTCTTGGGCAAACGGCTCATAGATATGCTTTAAAAACTTGGGAGTCATGCCAATGCCGGTATCCGAAACGCTAAAGCAAAAGAGCGCGCGCCCGTTATCGAGTGGCTTGGTCTTTGAGCTAAAGGTGACGGAGCCGCCGTGCTTGTTGTACTTAATGCTGTTGTCTAATAGGTTGATCATGATCTGTCGGATATGGGTGGGACTGCCGATCATGTATGGCCCCGTGGCGTACGGCAGACTATTGTCCTGCATGGTGATGCCGTTACTGGACGCGCGGAGCTTGCACAGCACCAGCGTATTATCACAGAGCTCTTTGAGGTTAAAAGGCGTATGCTCCAGTGTTAGCTTGCGGTCTTCGATTTTGCCCATCTCGAGGATGTCGTTGATCAGCGAGAGCAGGTGATTGGCGGCAACGCGCGCCTTGGCACGGCTCTCGCGGGCGACCTGGATATCGCCTTCCTTCAATTCCTCGATCTCGATAAGGCCCAGGATACCGTTGAGCGGCGTTCGGATGTCGTGGCTCATGCGCGTGAGGAATGCCGTCTTAGCGGCGTTGGCAGCATCGGCTTTTTTGCGCTCGGTTCGAGCGCGCACGAGCGCCCAGATGAGCAGGACGATGCCGACCGACAACATACCGATGAGGGTAGCTGCAATGGCGGTGCGGTTGCGATAAAGGAATTGAAGCGTGTTGGATTCATGGGCCGTGTACGACGTGGAGGAGAAATTGCTTGCGGAGAGCGATTCTCCGGCATTGATGATGCCCTTGTTGATGATTCCCAGCAGCTCGGGCTTTCCGCGCGAAATCCAGCACGAGAGCTCACAGGTGTCAGGGAGCTCGACCGTCTCGCAGTCCTCGAGATCGTAACGGTCACCGATGGTTTTTACGCGTGAACTGGGAGCGACGATGCAGTGCGCCGTTCCCTTCCTGAGGGCGTCGAACGCTTCATCGTCGGATTGGTATTCGGTTACGGTCGCTGTGGGGAACAGGCTTTCAAGTGCATTTTTGTTGACAAACGATGATTTGGTACAGGCGATGTTCTGAAGGTCTTTGTTCAGGTTGCTGCCGGTGTAGATGGCGGTGAGGGATATGGTCCCCAACGATATCGACTGCACAACGCCTGTTTGCTCGGCAAACCAGTAATCTCGGTATACCGGCAGCGCAACGTCTATGCTTCCCTTTGACAGGGCCTTTGACATCATCTTGTAGCTATCAAAGGCGACGGTTTTGACCGTAATGCCAAATTTATCGTGTAGCGTCGTCGCAAGCGAGGCGAGCGACCCTTCCATTTCGCCGTCGTCATTTTGCGTGCAGTAGGGGAGTTTGTTTTTAAGATAGCCGATCGTGATGGTGTTGTCGTTTGCTTTGAGCCAGGAGCGCTCGGGGCCAGTGAGCGATGATGAGCCGCTGTTTTGGGCCGAGTAATTCGCCTTGACCTCGTCGTTATAACGTGGGTTGACGCGGGCGATTGCCGTCATGGCGGCATTGATATCGTTCATCAGGTCGGGGCGGCTTTTGGGGACGGCAAAATAGTAGTCACTCGAGCCAACGTAGAACATGGGCGACGCATCGGGTGACGAGATGGTGTCGTTCATGATGACGGCGTCGACTTCGTCGTTTGCGAGTGCGTCAAAGAGCATGGAGCCTCCGTCATACTCCCTGTATGTGCAGGTGATTCCTTCGTTGGCGAGCCACTGCTGGCCAACGAAGGTTTGCATAACACCGGAGTTGCAACCGATGGTAAGGCCCTGGAGCGCTTGGAGGTCACCCTTGGCCAGGTCGTCGCGATCGGGCTTGGCGTAGATGTAGTAGCGCTCGGTGCCCTCGGGGTTCGAGGAAAAGAGCAGCTTTTGGGTGCGTTCCTCGGAGTAGGAGATGTTGGGCATGAGGTCGATTTCGCCTGCCTCGAGCATGTCCATAAGCTCGGTGAAGGTGCCGGAGACGTATTCGTACCGCCAGCCGGGCGTGTAGTACGACAGGGTCTGGAGGTACTCGTAACCCCATCCCGATAGACGCTCG
Organism: Collinsella sp.; assembly: GCA_019413925.1. Classification (GTDB taxonomy): domain Bacteria; phylum Actinomycetota; class Coriobacteriia; order Coriobacteriales; family Coriobacteriaceae; genus Collinsella. The sequence goes on along the minus strand of DXMY01000007.1, from coordinate 36,371 downwards.
CCGGGGGTGCCGTCCTGGAAGCCCTCGTTGTTGACGAGCCAACCAACGCGGACCGTCTTGACTGGCTGGCTAGAGTCAGCGGCAAAAGCCTGGACAGGCGCGATAGAACTCAGCACGGCAAGCGCGGCGAGCACAATGGCCAGGGCGCGACATATAACTGAACGAAGGACAGTGGCAGCTCTCACATGCAATCCTAACGAATCGAGACATTACCGCATAAGGATACCAGCCCAGCCTGCCCAGGCGGCAGCTGGTAGTCATTGGGGACGTTCTTAAACGACTAGTCATTGGGGACGTTCTTGTTTGACTAGTCATTTAAGAACGTCCCCAATGACTAGTTTCGTTTGCGGGAGAGGCGTGGGACAATACCGAGCGAATGTGATTGGACGTCTGAGAAAAGGGGTCGCGATGAAAAAGCTCAGGACGCTTGCTGATGTTTTGCGCCAGGCCGGTTTCGTGCGTATCACGGGCCTGTTCCTCATCTTCTATCTGCTGTGCTCGACGGCCGTCTGGTTGTCCGAGCCCACGACCCTTACGTTTGGCGATGGTCTCTGGTTTAGCTTTGAGACGGTCTCGACCATCGGCTTTGGCGATATCCCGGCCGAAACGCCGGTCGCCCGCGCGATTACCGTTGTCCTGAGCGTTATCAGCATCTTCTACATTGCCATGCTCACGGGCGTGGCGGTGAACTACTGCAATACGCTCATCAAGATGCGCCAAAAGGACACCATGGCGCGCTTTATGGACGATCTGGAGCATTTGGAAGAGCTCGATCGCGACGAGCTCGCCGATCTTTCGCGTCGTGTGCGCGAGTATCGTCGACGCCAGCGCTAGAACGGGCGCTGCGCGTCATGACGAGGGGGACTGAATATGAATATCACGGTATACCTGGGCGCCAGCGTTGGTAACGACCCAGCATTTCTGCCTGCGGTGCAAGAGCTGGGCAACTGGATTGGCTCCAACGGGCACGCGCTGGTATACGGCGGGTCCAAATCGGGCCTGATGGGCGCGCTCGCCGATAGCGTACTCGAGGCAGGTGGACACGTGACGGGTGTTGAGCCGAGCTTTTTTATAGAGGCCGAGTTTCAGCACGACGGCATCGATGACCTCATCGTGACGAGCGATATGGCCGAGCGTAAGGACAAGATGATCGAGCTCGGTGATGCGTTCATCGCATTTCCGGGCGGCACGGGCACGCTCGAGGAGATTGCCGAGGTCATGTCCGCGGTGTCGTTGGGGCACCTGAGTGCTCCGTGCATCCTGTATAACCTTGACGGTTACTACAACGACCTCAAGGCGCTGCTCGGGCACATGATTGATAAGGGGCTTTCGAGCCCGAGGCGCCAGCAAGGCATCTACTTTGCCGACGATTTGCGCGAGATTGTCTCGATTATCAACGGATAAGTCTTGAGCCTGCCCCACTATGACTCCCAATGGTGCCGTTTGTGGCGCAGATGGTTGGCTTGTCTGGGCAACGCTCGCTCTACAATAAAACGTAATTATGTCGACTTTGACCGCGGGAGGACCCGATGGACAACCTTGCCAAACCCACAAACCGCGCGCTGTTTTTAGTTAGCGTTGCCGTGACCGGTGCGTTCGCAGGTGCCGCGGTCTGGCTGTTCTTTTTTGCGATGGAGCACGGTATCGACTATCTGTGGACCGAGATCCCCCACATGCTGGGCGCGGCGTCGCCCGAACTCGCCAGCGGCCCGTTTGGCTTTTTGCCGTACCCGTTTTTCGTCTGCCTGCTGGGCGGCCTGTTAATCGGTCTGTACGAAAAGATGACAGGCACCAAGACCGATGACCTCAACCAGGTGATGGCTAAGGTTAAGCAAGACGGGCGCTACCCGTACGACAAACTGGGCAAGCTTTCGCTCGCGGCATTGCTGCCGCTGCTGTTTGGCGGAAGCATTGGACCGGAGGCCGGCCTGACCGGCGTTATCGCTGGTCTGTGCAGCTGGGTCGGCGACCGCATGCGTCGCTTTGGCGCCGAGTTTAGGGAGCTTACGCTGCTGGGTACCCAGGCTGCCCTGACGGCGCTCTTTATCGCGCCCGTCTTTGGCTTTGTGGCACCGCTTGCCGGTAGCGCCGATGGCCAGGGCGAAGACGCCGACGATGAGTCCGCGCCCGGCGAGATCACCATCAAGTTGCCCAAGGCGCAAAAGACGGTGGTCTACGGCATCGCGATTGCCGGCGGTCTGGGCACCTACCTGCTGCTTGGCCAGCTTGTGGGCGGCGGCATGGGCATGCCCAGGTTCGAGTCCGCCGAGGTGGGCAATCTGGAACTTGTCTGGCTCATTCCGCTGGCGTTGGTCGGCACCGTATGCGGTTGGCTGTACTTTGTCTCCGAGCATGCGAGCGAGGCACTGTCACATGCAATAGGGGAGCGTCCTGTCGTCAAGGCCATGCTGGCCGGTTTGGCGCTCGCTATCTGCGGCACGGTCCTGCCCTACACCATGTTTGCTGGCGAGACGCAGGCCGACGTGCTCATGGAGACCTATATGACCATTCCCGCCGGTGTGCTCATTGCAACTGGTCTTATCAAGGCCATGCTGACGCCCGCCCTCATCAACCTGGGCTGGCGCGGCGGTCACTTCTTCCCCGTTATCTTCTCGGGCGTGAGCCTGGGCTACGGCCTTGCCGTCCTTACGGGCGCCGATCCGGTCTTTTGCGTCGCCGTCTGTACCGCCTCGACGATGGGTGCCGTCATGCGTCAGCCCGTCATGGTCGTGGGCCTGCTGCTCATGTGCTTCCCGCTCAAGGGCATTGTCTGCATGATCATCGCCGCCGTCATCGCGGCAGGCATTCCGCTGCCCAAGCCGCTGCGCAAGTAGCACGATAGCGCGTGCCGGGGATATGCCATTTGTCACGGATTTGCGGCGGGGGCGATCGCGTCCTTCGTGGATTGAGACTCGCGTGCCTACAGGTCGTGTACTCGATAAACCTTGGTGCTGACGGTGCAGCTGATTGCGCATAGCGCGAGGGCCAGCACGGCAATTCCTGCGCACAGACAGCCCAGAACGGCAGGATCGGGATTCGCTCCGGCAATCGACATGAGCCAGTTGCTGATGGGGTTGGAGGAGCTCAGCGCTGCCATGGCAGGGCACCCGAGCAGGGCAAACAGGCCGACGGAAAGGCGCAGCGCCTCCATGTGTCCAAATCGAAAGAACAGCGGCTGTGCCAAAAACACCATCATGAGGGAGATGAGCATCGATGCGGCGGAGGCTATTGTGGTCTCAAAGACGGTCTGTCCCGTCGAGGGAATACCCGCGCTGTTGAAGAGCGGGATGGAGACGATGCTCAAAAGCGCGGCGGCGCACGCCATGACGGCCGAGAAGACAATGATGCTCAGGTAGCGTGCACAGATGATGTCTTTGCGCGAGATGGGCAGCGTTGCCCGATAGCGCTCCCATCCGTTTTGATTGTCGTAGCCGGCCAGCGAGTTCATGACCACGATGGGCGACATGGCGCTGACCGCGCAGGCGCCGGCACTCATGCCAGAGTCACCGTCCGATGCGTTGGCGAGGGTCAGTACGACGAAGATGAACAGGCCGACGCCCGCGATGCTCGGGACAAGCGTGCGGACGATGGCGAGCTCAGACATAAAGGCGCGTTTCATTTCGAAGCCCCTTTCAGCGTGAGGCGAAGATAGTCATCAATGGTTGCCCGGTCGCAGGGAATCTCGGGGAAGGCCTCGAGCACATCGCGACGGTTGGGCACGAGCACGTCCACGCTATAGGCGTGGTGGGCGGCACGGGCGCCTTCGACGCAAGCCATAAGCTCTGCGGCCTGTGCTTGGGTGCAGTGGGCGATGCCGGCTCGGTCGGTAATGTCCTCGCGCGGCAGGTCAAACACAATCGAGCCGTTATCGATGCAGATGACGCGGTCGGCAGTGCGATCGAGGTCGGATGTAATGTGGCTCGAGAGCAGCACGCTGTGCTGGCCGTCGGCGACAAAGGCAAGCAACTCGTCGAGCAGTTCCTCGCGCGCCATGGGATCGAGGCCCGCGGTGGCTTCGTCCAAAACGAGCAGCTTGGCATTGTGGCTGAGCGCACAGGCGAGCTGCAGCTTCATGCCCATGCCGCGGGAGAGGTCCTTGACCTTCGTCTTGGGATCGAGGCCAAATCGGTCGATGAATCCGGCGAACGTTTCGCAGCTCCACGTGGGGTATGCCGGGCCTACGAGCTTCTCGACCTGGCCCACCTTGAGCGTGGAGGGGAAGGGACACGTGTCCAGGACAAGCCCGATGCGGGAGCGCAGGTGGCGCTGCGTCTCGTCGGGCGCGTTGGCGTCGCAGCGCTGTCCAAGCAGATGCACCTCGCCGGCATCGGGCTTTATAAGCCCAAGCGCGGCGCGAATGGTCGTCGTCTTGCCGGCGCCATTTGCGCCCACAAAGCCAACGATCTGGCCGGGCTCCACGGCAAGCGTGACGTCGCGCAGTGAAAAGCGGTCGCTCACGCGGCGCGATACACCTTTAAGTTCTAGCAACTTTTGCATGGTATAGCCTTTCTTGCAGATGGCTACTGCATGGTTTCGGGGGCTACGAGGTCGAGCATCTCGTGCAGCTTGTCGCGCGTGACGCCCAAGGCTTCGGCTTGGCTCGCCGCTTTCGCAAGCAGCTCTTCGATATGGCAGAGCTGGTTTTCGCGCAAGAGTTCTTGGTTGCCCTCGGCGACAAAACAGCCCTTGCCCTGCACGGTGCAGATAAAGCCGAGTTGCTCCAGGTCGGCGTAGGCGCGCTTGGTGGTGATGACACTCACGCCAAGATCGCTCGCGAGTGCACGGATGCTGGGGAGTTTGGCTCCCGCAGCGAGCGCGCCCGAAAGGATCTGAGCTTTGACTTGCGAGGCTATTTGCTCGTAGATGGGCTTGTCGCTCGAATTGGATAGGATGATGTCCACAGCGGCTCCTTAGCTGTTGGGCTACACGTGTATATAACCGGTAAGCACAGTATATATACACTATGTACAGTTACGCAAGAGACAAATTCGGATTGGGCCGGCTACCCAGGCCCCAACTGATGAATTTGTCCTGATAGGTGCCCTATGGCGGGATTTCGCGGCTACAATGGTGCGGTTACAACGACGTAATGCACTCAATGCAAGAAAGGATCCGCATGGCAAGCCTGTCGGATGAAATCTCGTCGCGCCGCACATTCGCGATCATCAGCCACCCGGACGCCGGTAAGACCACGCTTACCGAGAAGCTGCTGCTCTATACCGGCAGCATCCAGACCGCCGGCTCGGTCAAGGGCAAGAGCTCGGCCAAGCATGCCGTCTCGGACTGGATGGACATCGAGAAGGAGCGCGGTATTTCCGTTACCTCCTCGGTGCTGCAGTTCACCTACAACGGCGCCTGCGTCAACATTCTCGATACCCCCGGCCACCAGGACTTCTCGGAGGATACCTACCGTACCCTTATGGCCGCTGACGCTGCGGTTATGGTCATCGATGGCGCTAAGGGCGTCGAGGCCCAGACCAAAAAGCTCTTTAAGGTCTGTACGCTGCGACACATTCCCATCTTCACCTTTGTGAACAAGCTCGACCACGAGGCCCGCGACCCCTTTGAGCTCATGGAAGAGATCGAGAACGTCCTGGGCATCAATACGTATCCCATGAACTGGCCGATCGGCAGCGGTCGCAACTTCCGCGGCGTGTTCGACCGTCAGACCCGTCGCGTCATCGCCTTTGAGGGCGACGGCCACGCTAACGCTACCAAGAAGGTCGCCGAGGTCGAGGCCGAGCTAGGCGATCCGGCCATGGATGAGCTTATTGGCGAGGAGAACCATAAGAACCTGATGGATGACATCGAGCTGCTCGATGGTGCTGGCGACGAGCTCGACCTGGATGCCGTGGCCTGCGGCAAGCTGAGCCCGGCGTTCTTTGGCTCGGCGCTCACCAACTTTGGCGTGGAGCCTTTCCTGAAGGAGTTCTTGCGTCTGGCCCCGACGCCGCGCGCCTATACCGATACGCTCACCAGCGAGCCGGTCGATCCCTGCCGTGACGACTTTAGCGGCTTTGTCTTTAAGATCCAGGCCAACATGGACAAGAACCACCGCGACCGCATCGCCTTTGTGCGCATTTGCTCGGGCAAGTTCGAGCGCGGCATGGACGCCTTCCACGTGCAGGGCAACCGCAAGCTCAAGCTGGCGACGGGCACCTCGATGATGGCCGACGACCGCGCCATCGTGGACGAGGCGTACGCGGGCGATATCGTGGGCCTGTTCGATCCGGGTATCTTTAGCATCGGCGACACCGTGTGCTCCGGCAAGCGCCACGTGCAGTATCCGCAGATCCCGACGTTTGCCCCCGAGATGTTCGCTCGCATTACGCAGGTCGACACGCTCAAGCGCAAGCAGTTTGTGAAGGGCATGGAGGAGCTTGCCCAGGAGGGCGCCATCCAGATCTTCCGCGAGCTGGGTGCCGGCATGGAGAGCGTCATCGTGGGCGTGGTCGGCGTGCTGCAGTTTGAGGTGCTCGAGCGCCGTCTCAAGGCCGAGTACCGTGTTGAGGTTCGTCGCCAGTCACTGCCCTATACGGACATCCGCTGGATCCAGAATGACCCCGACACCATCGATATCCCAGGCCTTTCGCTCACGCGCGACACGCTGCGCGTCGAGGATATGCGCGGCGGTAAGCTGCTGCTGTTCACGAGCCCGTGGAACGTGGATTGGGCTACCGACCACAACCCCGACCTTATCCTGTCGGAGTTTGGCAACGTAGCCTTTTAACGCATCGGCGCGGTGGTCCTGCGGGGCTGCCGCGCCATTTACTTGCCTGATGCCGTGTGAGCGGCTATCATACCCACCGTCGTCTCAAGACCGAGACGTCCGAGCAGTTCGGGTCCGATATCCTGCTCGTTAAACCTAAAACCAAAGGAGTACATAATGATCAAGAAGGTCATGGAGGACTACAAGGTCCTGTTGCGGAGCATTCCCGCGGCAACGGTTTCGCTGTTTTTCGTTAGTGTCATCATGATGAACCTGCTGGCCAACAAAGAGCTCATCAGCCTGCCGTATCTGGCACTCGATTGCGGCTTTGTGGTGAGCTGGGTCTCGTTTTTGTGCCAGGACATGATCTGCAAGCGCTTTGGCGCCAAGGCATCCATCAAAATCTCCATCCTCGCGCTACTGGTCAACCTGGCCGTGAGCCTGTGCTTTTGGGCATGTTCGCTCACGCCCGGCATGTGGGGCGCCTACTACGACACGGGCATGATCGAGGTCAACACCGCCCTTAACGCCACCATCGGCGGCACCTGGTACGTGGTGCTGGGCTCTTCGCTGGCAATGCTCGTTTCTGCCGTGGTTAACTCCACGCTCAACCAGTCGCTCGGCCGCATGCTCAAAAAGAATAACTTTGCGAGCTTTGCCTTCCGTTCCTATGTGTCCACGGGTGTTGGCCAGTTTATCGACAACCTGGTCTTCGCCATCGTGGTGAGCCACACGTTCTTTGGTTGGACCTGGGTGCAGGTCCTCATGTGCTCGCTGACCGGCGCTGTTGCCGAGCTGCTGTGCGAGGTCTTCCTGAGCCCCGTGGGCTACAAGGTCGTGCGCGGCTGGGAGCGCGAGAATGTGGGTTCCGAGTACCTCGAGCGCCACGCAACCGCCTAAGGAGCAAGTATGCGGGTTTTGATCACGGGCGCTTCGGGCGGTATCGGAGCCGCGTGCGTGCAGCGCTTTTTGGATGAGGGCCACGAGGTCGTGGGCTTTGATCTGCTGTCGCCGGCGATCGAACACGAGCGCTACCGCCATCTGATCGTTGATGTCCGCGAGCCGGACTCGTTTCCAAGCGACCTTGAGCCTCAGGTAATCGTGAACGTTGCCGGTACGCAGGATTCGGCCGACGACATCGCCGCCAACCTGTGTGGCACCATCAACGTGACCGAGCGCTACGCCTTTGTGGGGGAGGGGCTCGCCGCCAAGCCTGCGCCGGCTATCAAATCCGTGGTCAATGTGGGGTCGGCGAGCGGACATACGGGATCGGAGTTTCCCGCCTATGCCGCCAGCAAGGGCGGTGTTATCGCCTACACCAAGAACCTTGCAAACCGCTTGGCACCGCAGGCCATCGCCAACAGCGTGGACCCGGGCGGCGTTATCACGCCGCTCAACCGTTGTGTGATGGAAGACGAGCACCTGTGGAATCAGATTATGGAGCTCACGCCGCTTAAGCGCTGGGCCACCGCCCAAGAGATCGCCGAGTGGATCTACTTTGTGGGCGTGACCAACCGGTTTATGACCGGGCAGAGCCTGCTGATCGATGGCGGCGAGGCCGGCCGCACACAATTTATTTGGCCCGAATAGGAAACGCGCCCGGCGGAAGCCGTCGGGCGCGTTTTTGATGTATCGATTTTAGCCGAGGCAAGTCCAGTTGACGGGGGTCGAGCCGTGCTGTTCGAGTAGCCGATTGGCAGCGGAGAAGGGGCGCGACCCCATAAAAGCGGGGAGTTCTGCCGTGGCACGGTTTGCCGAAAGCGGCGAGGGGTGCGTGGACGCCATGCAGAACTTGCCGGTTGCCTTGCCCGCGCCGGTTGCGGCGAGCTTTCCTTCGACCATCTGCTGGGCAAAGCGACCCCATGCCAAAAAGACGACCGGTTGGGGCAGCTGACAGCAGCGTTCGATAATGTAGTCGGTGAGCGTGCTCCAGCCCAGCTTGGCGTGCGAATTGGCGGCATGCTCGCGCACGGTGAGTGTGGTGTTGAGGAGCAGGACGCCCTGTTGTGCCCAGGGTGTTAGGTCTCCCGTGGCGGGGATGGGGCAGCCCAGATCGGCGTTGAGTTCCTTATAGATGTTGCGCAGGCTCGGCGGCAGTTTGGTTTGTGTCGCGGGGACCGAAAACGACAGCCCCATGGCCTGGTTGGGCCCGTGATAGGGGTCTTGACCCAGGATGACGGCCTTGACCTGGTCGGCCGGCGTGTAGGCGAGGGCATTGAGGATGTCGTCTTGTGCCGGGTAGATGGTCTGCTCGGCACGCAAAAGGGCGATGCGCTCGAGTAGCTGGTTCGTAGTGTCACGTACCGGCTGCGACGCATCGCCCAACCAAGTTGCTATGTTGCGGTCGCGGGTCGCGGCGTCCATGGGGCTCCTTTACGTCAGATGCTCTGTTGGCATCTATTGTAAAGGCGCACCGGTTGCCTTTATGCCGCGGCTACATGAGGAGTGGGGCCTACGAGACGTGCTCGGGCGCTCCTGCCATACGAGCGTGTCCAAGTGCGCGAAGGCGCGGAAGCTCGACAGTTGCCACCATGACGCCGGTGAGGATGAGGGCGGCGCCAAAGAAGGCGATGGGGCTCAGGACCTCGCCGACCAGGAAGAACGAGAAGACGGCGGAGCAGACCGGCTCGAGCGAGAAAGCGAAGCCAGTGGTTTCGGCAGGTACGTGGGGCTGCACGAGCGTCTGGGTGATAAAGCCGTAGGCAGAGCAGATGAGTGCGAGCGCAACGATAACGACGATTTCGCCGGGCGTGCTGGGAAGCGTGAAACCGCCAAAAGCGCATGCGGCGATGCCCGAGAACAGGCCGCCAAAGCCCAGCTGCCAAACGCCCAGAGCCAGCGGGTCGACTTCTTCGACAAAGCGCTTGGCAATGATAATGTGGCTGGCATAGATAAAGGCCGAGAGCAGCATGATGAGTGCGCCCGGGTTCAGGCTGGTGAAGTCGGCGCCCGAGAGCAGCAGCATGCCGCAGGTGACGATGGCGGTGCCGACGAGCACCTTGCGCTCGGGGGCGCGACGCAGCAGGGCGGCGTTGGCAAACGGCACGATCACGACTGTCAGGCTCTGCAAAAAGCCGGCAGTGGAGGCAGAAGTGAGGCTGGAGCCCAGGCACATGCAGGTGAGCTCGGTTGCCATGATGGCGCCGATGATGGCGGCGCGGACCATAAGGTCGCGGTTGATGCGCAACGCGCGCTTGTGGAAGAGCAGCAGGCAGGCCACAAAGGCGATGATGCAGCGTAGCGCGACGATGCTCGTGGCGTTCATGCTGTCCATGCCGATCTTCATGAGGGGATACGAAAAGCCCCATGCGACGGGAACGGAAAATGAGAGCGCGATTGCTTTTTTGCGGTCCATGGGACTCCTTTTGTTACAGAACGGTTTCGCAAAAAGGATTTTGCTCCCAGATGTAGATGTAGTAAAGCGAATGTATCTTCAGTATGATTAAGAAATACTAATGTAGGTAGAAAAAGCCCTGGCAAAACGTTTTACGGCTGCATTGATGTGGAGGCACGATGGCATCGCGTTATCAGATTGTTTGTATGGTGGTCGATCGCGGCAGTCTTAAGGGTGCGGCCGATGAGTTGGGCTATACGCAAAGTGCGGTGAGCCAGGCCGTCAAGGCGCTCGAGCGCGAGCTGGGTACCACGCTTATCGAGCGCGGCAAGCAGGGTGTGTCGCTTACGCGCGACGGCAAACAGTACCTGCCGTATCTGCGACAGATCGTAACTGCCGAGGCCGAGCTTGAGGGCAAGCGCCAAGAGTTGCTGGGGCTTTCGTCGACTGATATTCGTATCGCGACGTTTACTAACGTGAGCCGCACCGTGTTGCCGCGCATGATTCGCGACTTTGGGGCTCTGCATCCTGGTGTACGCTTTACCCTTAAGCAGGGCGATTACACGCGCAACGCCCAGTGGGTGCACGATGGCGTGGTTGACTTTTGCTTTACGGCGCGCGGGTTTACCGCTGGGCTCGAGAAGCGCGTGGTCTATCACGACGAGTTGGTAGCATTGTTGCCGGCCGCGCATCCGCTGACGGCAAAGGAAAAGGTGACGCTCGCCGACCTGGCGTCCGAGCCGTTTGTGCTGCTGGATGAGGGCGAACAGAGCCTGGTGCTCGATGCATTTGCGGCGCATGGGCTGTCGCCGCACGTGACGAGCGAGGTGACCGACGACTACACCATCATGGCGATGGTGGAGGAGGGCCTAGGCGTGAGCATGCTGTATCGCCGTACCGTCGAGGGCATGCGGGCCGATATTCGCGTGCGTCCCATCGTGCATGCTCCTTCGCGTGACGTGGTTGCAGCCTGGCGCAGTTGGGACACCATGCCCATCGCCACGAGGCGCTTTATCGACTATATGAGCTCGCATATTGTCAATTAATGACTGACGTGGCGTTGAGTGCGGTGTTTAGCGGGCTGTCGCTTTGGCTTGGGTGGCGCGATAGGTGCGTGCCGGGTGGCAGAGTAGTACCGCCACGACCATAAAGAACGCCGTGGTGCCCAGGCTGATAGGGTAGACCATCATGATGTTCGCAAAGGTGCGGAAGTGCGGGAACACGCAGAACACCCAATAGAAGCGGATGCCGCAGACGCAGATCATGGTGATGAGGGCGGGCGTGAGCGAGATACCAAAGCCGCGCAGGTAGCCTGACATGTTTTCGTAGAACATGCTAAAGGCGTACGCCGGGAAGATCGAGCACACGCGGATATAGCCGATTGAGACGATGTTGGGATCGCTGTTGAACAGCGACAAGATCTCGCGTCCCAGGCCGACAATAACGACGATTGTGGTGAGTGCAACGATACCGCCTTCGACCAAGCAGACCTTGAGCGTCTTAGTGCAGCGGTCGATTTGGCGGGCACCGTGGTTTTGTCCCACAAAGGTGGTGCAGGCCTGGCTAAAGCTGTTGAGCAGGTTGTAGCATACGTACTCCAGGCTCATGGCAGCGCTCGAGGCCGCCATGACCTCGGTGCCCAGGCTGTTGATGGCAGACTGGATGATGATGTTGGCGACGGCAAAGACGGCGCTTTGGATGCCGGCGGGCAGGCCGATCTTGACGATGCGCTTGAGGGCGACGAGGTCTAAGCCTAAGTCGCGTGGGGTGACGCGGACGACGGAGTCGGTCTTGAGCAGGCGGATAAAGAGCGTGGCGGCGCTGACGGTGTAGGCGATGGCGGTGGCGATGGCGACGCCCGCGACGCCCCAGTGGAGCACGGGAACAAAGATGAGGTCCAGGCCAATGTTGAGGACGGTGGACACGGCAAGCGCCTGCAGCGGCATGCGGGTGATGCCGACGGAGCGGAAGATCGCGGCCTCAAAGTTGTAGAGCAAGATCGAGGGCATGCTGAGCAAAAAGACGCGCAGGTAGAGCGATGCGAGCGGCATGGTTTCGGCAGGAACGTTGAGCGCGGCGAGCATGGGCTCGGCAAAGATCTCGCCCAGCGCGATGACGACAAAGCCCACGAGTGCCATAAGAATCGAGGTATGGACGGCGCGTTTGACCATGTTCTGATCGTTGCGGCCGATAGCGTTGGCGATGACCACATTTGAGCCAAGCGACATGCCGATAAACAGGTTGAGCATAAGGCTGGTAAGCGGAACATTGGAGCCGACCGCCGCCATGGCGAGGGTTCCCTGGTCGCCCGAGAAATTACCGATGATGACGGTGGCGATGAGGTTCGATAGCTGCTCCAAGATGCTCGTGGCGGCCACGGGGAAGGCGAACAGGGGAATATTGCGCCATAGCGAGCCGGTAGTCATGTCGATGTGCTTAGATGCGGTATCAGCCATACGCTCTCAATCTCTAATATGCTTTTTCGTGCTTATTTGCGCAGACGATGATACTCCTAATACATCCAGCCGGCACTTAGGGACGTTCCTTTTCTGCCGGCAGCTGGGGACACTCCTTGTCTCTTCTATGACTAGGTGGGGAAGGCGTGCGACAATGGTGGGCGTTGTGTTGTTCGCGCTAAGGAGTTGCCATGTTGTTGTGTCCCGTTTGCCATAAGCCGTTGGTGGACGACGAGCGCGGTGCTGCATGCGCGGGCGGACACCGGTTTGACCGTGCGCGCGAGGGCTATCTATATCTGCTGCGCTCGTCCAAGAGCGGCGACTCCATGGGCGATCCCAAGTCGCAGGCGCGCAGCCGTCGTGACTTTCTGAACCGTGGATACTACGCGCCGTTGCGCGATGCGATGGTCGAGCTGGTGCGCGAGCGGGTGTCTGGTCGTGCCGCGTCAACGAACTGCCCCATGACGTTGCTCGATATTTGCTGTGGCGAGGGCTACTACACCAGTGCCATGGGCGCGGTTTCGGGCGTGGATGCTTACGGCTTTGACCTGGGTAAAGAGATGGTGCGCCTGGCTGCCAAGCGCGGCGATGCGACCTACTTCGTGGCCAACATGAAGGACATCCCCGTGGCGGACGGCGCCTTCGATATGGTGACCGAGCTCTTCGCTCCCTTTAACGAGCGCGAGTTTGCCCGCGTACTGGCGCCGGAGGGCTCGCTCTACACCGTGGTGCCGGGTGCCCGTCATCTGTTTGGGCTTAAGGAAGTGCTCTACGATACGCCGTACCTTAACGACGAGAAGCTGCCGAAGACTACCGAGCTCGAGTTGGTCGGAACGCAGCGGGTATCTGCGAATATTACGCTCCAGACCCAGGCCGACATCGAGGCGGTGTTCCAGATGACGCCGTACTACTACCGCACGCGCCCTGCCGACAAAGAGCGCCTGGCAAACTTGGACACGCTCCAGACCGATATCGACTTTATCATCGCCGAGTACCGCCACTAACCTACCAAAAAGGGACAGGTTTATTTTGGTAGGTTTTATCTGGGCAAACGTAAAGGGCCGACCGCGTTGCTGCGCGATCGGCCCTTTTTATTGGCGTATATACCAGAGTCGCTGAGCGATTGGCACGGATGCGGCTTAGCTCAAACGGTCCATGCCCTCTTTCTTGACGCGGTTGGCGAGTACAAAGTAGATAATGCTGACAATCAGGCCGGTAAAATCGGGGATGCTTGAGCCGGTCCCACCCAAGAGCGGCAGGGAGAGAAGCAGACTGATGACCGAACATGCTAGGCAGACGATGGACCAAATCCAGACAACGCCAGCCTTGGCGGGATTATTTGCTGCGCGGATGCCAAAGACGGCGGTCACAATTTCGACGACGCCCAATACGATGACGACGATGCAAGAAACGATCATGGCACCCGTGATATCGCCTGCCGCGCTGCCCGCAAGGAGCGCTGTAGCACCCATGCCTGCGCTTAGAATGCCGACGACAAAGAAGAGGAACGATAGGATTTTGAGTAATTTACAGGCGTTGCTCATGGCTGGTCCTTTCGATACGAGTACGCCAACCTGGCGCACCCCATGTGCTGCACATATGGTGAAGCACATTGTAATTCAACGCGGCGATGCATGCGCCTGAAAGCGCTTTGAGCCCGTGCAACCCAACACCAACCTTTCAAAAAGGAAAGCTGGACGTAAGCCAAATCGATGGCAGCTCATGTGCGGCGCTGCGATGATGAGGCCGTGATAAGAAGTGAGTCTAAGGAGGAGCCATGATGTACGGACCAGAGCAAGTGCGTGAACCGCGGTCGTTGGGAAGGCGCATGGGTGATTCTGTGATCGCTGCCGTGTGCACGGGATTGATGGCGGTGCTTTGCATTGGGATGCTGTGGACCATGTCGCATGTGGGACAATAACGGACGGTTGGGTGCCAACTGAGGTGGCGCTCACGTATTCGTTTTGTTTGCTAAGGAGTGTCCATGGGCGTCGTCGATCCCTTTTCTGTTGCTCGGGCCGCGGGGCTTGAGCTGACCGGGAAGTCCGAGGGCCTCACGCTCGCCGACGGCACGATGGAATTGCGCGCCGATTTTGGCCGCATGCTGCCACGACTCAAGCAGGGCCGCCTGCGGCAAGAGCTGCTGGTAAAGGTTGCGCGCACAAAAGGCATCGAGCGCCCATGGGCGATTGATGCCACGGCGGGCTTTGGTGAGGATTCGCTGCTGCTGGCGGCCGCGGGCTTTACCGTCGATCTGTATGAACAGGATTGCGTAATCGCGGCACTCCTCAAGGACGCCTTGGATCGCGCGGCAGATGATCCGGCGCTTGCGGCTGCTGTGGCGCGCATGCGCTTACATGCGGGCGAGGATAGCATTGCCGGCCTTCGCCATGCAGCTGAGCTGATCGGGCGGGGCGAGCTTACCGCTCCCGACGTGGTATATCTGGACCCCATGTTTCCCGAGCGCAACAAGAGCGCGGCGGTTAAAAAGAAGTTCCAGCTCTTGCATCATTTGGAGCAGCCGTGCGCCGATGAGGAGGCGCTGGTCGAGGCTGCGCTTGCACCGCACCCGCGCAAGGTCGTTATCAAGCGGCCGGTGAAGGGCCCATTGCTTGCCGGCGTTAAGCCGAGCTATCAGCTTGCGGGCAAAGCCGTTCGCTACGATGTTTTGGTGCCGCCGCGCCCGTAGTTTGCGTGCGATTGCCGGTGCTTTGCCAGCGCCGTGCCGACGCGGAGCCTATTTCCAAGGGTGTGATGTCAGGTGCCAGCCACCGCAGTATTCGCATTTGTAGCAGGCCAAACCACGCCGCCCGCGGTTTTCGCAGTCGGCCATAACTGCCTCGGCCTCGGCGCGTGTGTCGTAACGGTTTTTGCGCTCGCACGATTTGTAGCGCCAGACTTCATCGCGCTCGGCGTCCAGGGCGTCGCGGCGCTCGTCCTCGCGCGCAAACAGGTCGCTCATATCGCCGCCGGTAGCAGCGCCCAAAAACTCGCTTTTGGCCTTTGACCAGGCGGCTCGCTTTTTGCTTCCCATCTGCTTCGCGCCCTTCTCAAAACGTTGGTATCATTGCCCAATCAATGTGATACCAATAAACGTGAGGTTGCCGCGTGATGATCAGAAAAACCCTCGATACCGACATTCCCGCCGTCATGGCTATCTATGACGCCGCCCGCGCGTTTATGCGCGCGCATGGTAACGCCACGCAGTGGCCCGAGGGCACGCCTTCGGCCGAGCAGCTGGCTGCCGATATTGCCGCTGGTGGCAGTTACGTGTGCGAAGTTGACGGTCGCGTGGTGGCGACGTTTGCCTTTTTACCGGGTCCGGACGAGTGCTATGACGTAATTGAGGACGGTCAATGGCGCAGCGACACTCCATATGCCGTGCTGCATCGCGTGGCATCCGACGGCACCGTGCACGGTATCGCAGCCGCGATGTTTGCCTTTGCCAAGGCGCGCGCCGACCACCTGCGTATCGACACGCACGCGGACAACCTGCCTATGCAGGGCGCGAGCATGAAAGCGGGGTTCGAGCGCGCCGGCGTCGTGTATGTTTCGGACGGCACGCCGCGTGTTGCGTTCGACTGGCTGCGCGAGGCGTAAGAGCAGGGGCGCGTGTCAACAATTCGCGCGAACGAAAATGGTCCCACCCGGGGCCATTTTCGTTCGCTGCGCTGATTTGCAAGCCGGCTTTCGCAAGGCGCGAACCTACGAAAATCGCCGCGCGGCAACGCAGGGCGATGAGCTCGGTCGGGGGATAGGGCCCGCTTCGCCCACCGGCCCGTAAATTGTATCATCCAGTGTGGAACGAGGATGCCCGTTGCCGCGTGCGATGGGCTTGCAATAAGAGGAGAGCCATGACGAAGCAAGCGGTCGTTGGAATCTTGGCTCATGTCGATGCCGGCAAGACCACGCTGGCCGAGTCCATGCTGTTCAATGCGGGCCGCATTCGCAAGCGCGGCCGCGTTGACGACGGCGACTCGCATCTGGATACGAACGAGATCGAGCGCGAGCGCGGCATTACGATCTTCTCGTCGCAGGCTGTGCTCGACCATGGCGACACCCACGTTATGCTCGTGGACGCTCCCGGCCATGTCGATTTTTCTGCCGAGGCGGAGCGCACGCTGCGTGCCCTGGACTACGCGATTCTGGTGGTAGGCGCCAACGATGGCGTGCAGGGGCACACCGAGACCCTGTGGCGCCTGCTTGCGCGCTATGACATTCCGACGTTCATCTATATCAACAAAATCGATTTGGAGAATCCCGGCCGCGATGTTTTGCTGGCACAGCTTGGGCAGCGTCTTTCCGAGGGCTGCCTGGATGCCAACGAACTGCTGGCGGGCGGTGCCGTTCAGGAGGACGCTGCTGCGTTGGACGAGGCGGCGCTCGAGGAGTTTCTCGACGCAGGGGAGCTTTCGACTGCCACGCTTTCGCGGTTGGTCGCGGAGCGAAAGTTGTTTCCCTGCTTTACCGGCTCGGCGCTCAAGGATCAAGGCGTGGACGAGTTGCTGGACGGCATATGTGCGCTGATGCGCGAACAGGCATGGCTCCCGGAGTTTGCCGCGCGCGTCTATCGTGTCAGCCAAGGTGTTCGCGGCGAGCGCTTGGCTTGGGTTAAAGTGACCGGCGGCACACTGCATGCCAAACAGATGATTGACGGACGTTCCGGCGCCGAGGCATGGGAGCAAAAGGTCGATCAGGTACGCATCTATAACGGCGAGAAGTATGAGCTTGCCCAAGAAGTTGCTGCTGGCGGTATTTGTGCCGTGACGGGTCTTGCACACGTTCGCCCGGGGGATGCCCTGGGCGCGGAGCCCGCGGGCGATACACCCGTCATTGCGCCGGTTCTCACCTATACCGTGCTACCGGGCGAACACGACGTCCATGTGGTATTCAAAGCGTTGACTGAGCTGGCAGACGAAGACCCCATGCTCGGCGTAAGCTGGAACACGTATCTTGAACAGATACATCTGCAGCTCATGGGAGCGGTGCAGCTCGAGGTCGTGCAGCGCGTGCTGGCCGATCGTTTTGGCCTTTCGGTTGCGTTTGAGTCTGGCGGCATTCTCTATAAGGAGACTATTTCGCAGCCGGTTGAGGGCGTGGGCCACTTTGAGCCACTGCGCCACTATGCCGAGGTGCATCTGTGCCTGGAGCCGTTGCCGGCGGGCTCGGGCGTGCAGTTTGGCACCGTGACCTCGACCGACGAGCTCGATCTTAACTGGCAACGTCTGGCGCTCACCAACGCCATGGAGCGTGATCACCTGGGCGTGCTGACCGGCTCGCCCATCACCGATGTGCGCATTACGCTCACGGGCGGCCGTGCGCATGCCAAGCACACCGAGGGCGGCGACTTTCGCCAGGCCACGTATCGCGCGATTCGACAGGGACTCATGCAGGCGCGTGAGGCCGGCGCGGCGGTGCTGTTGGAGCCGTGGTACCACTTTGAGCTCGAGGTGCCGGGGGAGTGCGTGGGCAGGGCGTTGTCAGACGCCACGCGCATGGGTGCCGAGTACGAGCCGCCGACGTTGGCGGGCGACCGAGCGAAGCTTGTGGGTCGCGTGCCGGCATCCGAGGTGCAGGATTACGCGCTGGAGGTGGCTGCCTACACGAGTGGTTGCGGTCATCTGTACCTGGAGTTCGCCGGTTATGCGGCTTGCCATGATGCCGAACGCGTAATCGAGACGGCCGCCTATGAGCCCGAGGCCGATCTGCCCAACACGCCCGACTCGGTCTTTTGCTCTCACGGCGCCGGCTACACGGTCAAATGGTACGACGTACCCGCCGCGGCGCACGTAAAGGTCGATTCCTCTACCTTCCGCCCCTGGCGAGCAGCAGACGCCGAGTTTTTCGGCCACATGTGACAAAGGGGCAGTTCCTTTGTCACCTGCTGTTGGTATAACTCGGTATAAGTTGGTATAACTATAGGCAGGGTTTGCCAATCCGAGGAGGCCGACATGAATCCAAATCCTTTTAAGCCCACGGCTGGCAAGCGGCCCCCGATACTCATCGGCCGCGAGTCGGTCATCGAAGATTTCGAGGAAGGGCTCGATAACGGCGCCGGAGCGCCGGGTAGGCTCATGCTCATTACGGGAAACCGCGGCTGCGGCAAAACGGTTCTCCTGCGAGAGCTGCAACGTCTAGCCAGCGAGCGCGGATGGGCGGTTATCTCCGATTCCGCTTCGCTTGGCTTATGCGACCGCTTAGCCGACGCGCTTCGCTCGAATAAACCCGTTGTGACGTCATTGGAGTTCGGGCCGTCGTTTGGCCGGATGTCGGACGAGGCGGCGCGAGCAAAGAGCGAGACGTTACGAGGGCTGGTCAACGAGCGCCTCAAGAAGCTCGGTCTAGGCAAGGGCATACTGTTTGCGATTGACGAGGCGCAGTCTGCGTCTATCGAGGAGCTGGCGGCTCTTGCCGTTCTCTATCAGCAAGTGCTCGGAGATCAGGATGCCACGGGCTTGCTCGATAGCGACCAGCGCGGTCTTGCGCTGGTTTTTGCCGGCTTGCCCAGTATGGTTGATGACTTGCTCGAAGAGCCGAGCGTAACGTTTTTGCGCCGCGCCCAGCAGCGTACGCTGGGGGCGATTTCTTTGCCCAAAGTGCGCGATTCATATATCGAGACGGTCAAAGGCGCTGGTCTTTGCGTTGATGCGGAGACGGCGGACCTTGCAGCACACAAGAGCATGGGGCATCCCTATATGGTCCAGCTGGTGGGATATTACATGTGGCGGGCTGCTGTCCGGCGTGACTCGCGGGTCATTGAAGAGCGCGATGTCGAGGCTGGCTACGCCGATGCCGTCTCCGAGTTCTATGAAGCAGTGGACGCTCCCTTGTATTATGGGTTGCGCAGTCCACAGCGTCTTTTTATCGAGGCCATGGCTGCTGACGAGGGTAAGCCGACGCGCATGGCGGATATCATTGAGCGCTGCGATCGCACCCAGAGCTGGGCGAGTAAATATCGCGCAAGCCTGATTCGCGAGCGCGTCATCGAGGCTGCCGGATACGGCCTCGTCCGGTTTACCGTGCCCATGCTGGGCGAGTACATTCGAGATCGTGTTTTATGGCACGAGTAATGTGACAAAGGGACTGTCCCTTTGTCACATTCGATCAACAGGAAGGGAAGCGATGACGGTGTTGCAACAACCAAGTGCTATCGAGGTGCGCGGTGCACGTGTCCATAACCTCAAGGACATCGATATCGACATTCCGTTGGGAAGGCTCGTGGGCATTGCCGGTGTGTCGGGTTCGGGCAAGAGTTCGCTGGCACTGGGAGTTCTTTATGCCGAGGGCTCGCGCCGTTACCTGGAGGCGCTCAGCACCTATACCCGCCGTCGTCTGACGCAGGCCGAGCACGCCCAGGTGGACGAGGTGCTGCACGTGCCGGCGGCGCTCGCATTGCATCAGCGCCCCAGCGTGCCGGGCGTGCGTTCCACTTTTGGCACCATGACCGAGCTCAACAATAGCCTGCGTCTGCTCTTTAGCCGCTGCGCCCATCACGTCTGCCCGCATTGCGGGGCGCGCGTGGAGCCGAGCCTTAACGTGGCCGCGGGCCTGTCGCTCACATGCCCCGCATGCGGGCACGAGTTCTATGCGCCGGGTGCCGAGGACCTTGCCTTTAACAGTGGCGGCGCGTGCCCTACCTGCGGCGGTACCGGCGTTATGCGCAAAGTGGACGAGGCGAGCCTGGTGCCCGACGAGTCAAAGACCATCGACGAGGGCGCGGTGCTTCCCTGGGGCACACTCATGTGGGATCTGATGAAACAGGTGGCCGGCGAGATGGGTGTGCGCACCGACGTGCCGTTTAACCAGCTCACGCCCGCCGAGCGCGATATCGTGTTCCATGGCCCGGCGGTCAAGAAGCATATTCTCTACGTTCCTAAAAACGGCGAGGGTGCCACGCCGCTCGACTTTACCTATTACAACGCCGTCTATACGGTCGAGAATGCGCTCGCCAAGGTTAAGGACGATAAGGGGCTCAAACGCGTTGCACGTTTTTTGCGCGAGGGGCCGTGCCGTGACTGCGGCGGAACGCGTCTTTCCGAGGCCGCTCGCCAGCCTCAGGTACGCGGTATCAATCTGGCGCAGGCGGCGGCCATGACACTGGGCGAGGCGATTGAGTGGGTGCGCGGGGTGCCCGCATCCTTGCCGACCGAGATGCAGCCCATGGCGACGGACATCTGCGATTCGTTTTTGAGCACGGCCCGTCGCCTGATCGACCTGGGTCTCGACTACCTTTCGCTCGACCGCGCCGGTGCCACGCTGTCGACGGGCGAGCGCCAGCGCGTGCAGCTTGCCCGCGTGGTGCGCAACCGATCGACGGGCGTGCTGTATGTGCTGGACGAGCCTTCGATCGGCTTGCATCCTGCCAATGTCGATGGCCTGGTGGGCGTGATGCGCGATCTGGTGGATGACGGCAACACCGTGGTTGTTGTTGACCACGACACGCGCGTGCTGGCAGAAGCCGACTATCTGGTCGAGATGGGCCCCGTTGCCGGAGCAGGCGGCGGTCATGTGATCGCCGCCGGTACGGTGGGCGAGGTCGAACAATCGCAGGGTAGCCGCATCGCGCCGTTCTTGCGCTCGGACCCCAAGCGCTTGCGCCCGCAGGTGGCTGACGACGAAATGTTCGATCTGGGCCATATCCGCATGGCGACCGATGCCATCCATACCGTCAAACCACTCGAAGTCGATATCCCGCGTGGCCGCCTTGTCGCGGTGACGGGTGTTTCGGGTTCGGGCAAGACGACACTGGTGCTCGAGACGCTCATCCCGGCGCTCAAGGCGCAAGCGGCCGGCGAGCGCCTGCCAAGGCACGTGCGTTGGGTCGATGCCGAGGGCATCGCGCGCGCCAACCTGATTGACGCCACGCCCATCGGCGCCAACGTACGCTCGACGGTAGCGACCTATGCCGACATCCATGATGAGCTGCGCCGCGCCTTCGCCCGTACGCCCGAGGCCAAGGCGGCAGGATATAAAGCGGGTGCCTTTAGCTACAACACTGGCACCTTGCGCTGTCCTACGTGCGATGGCACGGGCTCGATATCGCTCGACGTGCAGTTTTTGCCCGATGTCGAGATTGTCTGTCCTGCATGCCGCGGCTCGCGTTAT
This sequence comes from Collinsella sp., assembly GCA_019413925.1. Taxonomy (GTDB): domain Bacteria; phylum Actinomycetota; class Coriobacteriia; order Coriobacteriales; family Coriobacteriaceae; genus Collinsella. Next base: position 14,767 of record DXMY01000007.1, on the reverse strand, counting down.
GCAGACGCGGCCTTGCATATCCATCGCGAGGGCAAGGACGGCAGCCTGCTTACGCTGCCGCAGCTCATGGATATGAGTGTGGACGAGGCCCTCGATGCCACGGTGGGACTCAAGAAAGTCCAGGCGCGCTTGCAGACCCTGCATGACTTGGGCTTGGGCTACCTCACGCTTGGCGAGCCCACGCCGGCGCTTTCGGGCGGCGAGGCGCAGCGACTCAAGCTTGCAAGCGAGATGGGCCGCGTGCAGGACGATGCCGTATTCGTGTTCGACGAGCCCACGATCGGCCTGCATCCGCTCGATGTTCAGGTACTGCTGAGCGTGTTTGATGGCCTCGTTGCCAAGGGCGCCACGGTCATCGTGATCGAGCATGACCTCGACCTTATCCGTAACGCCGATTACGTGATCGACATGGGCCCGGGCGGTGGCGACGCAGGCGGACAAATCGTCTGCGTCGGCACGCCGGACGACACTGCGGCCTGCTCCGCAAGCGTCACTGGCCATTACCTCTAGCAGAATGTGACAAAGGGACTGTCCCTTTGTCACATTCCCGTTAAAGCCAGCATCTGTCGGCATGGCGCTTGAACAGTTTTCGCGTGAGGGTCAAAATGGCCTCAACCCATTCGCGAAATTTGCACGCCCTATAGTGAGTGGGCTCTCGCTTGAGCTGATGCTGCCAAGAGGCAGCCGATAGGGACAATTATGGACAATCGAATCTTTGGGTATGCGCGTGTCTCTTCCGCAGACCAGAACCTGGGCCGCCAATTAGACGCGCTGGCAAGGTTTCCCGTGCAACGGAGCCAGATTTATGCTGACAAGGCAAGCGGTAAGGACTTTAAGCGTCCCCAGTACCAGCGTCTTCTTCGCAGGCTGCGCGAAGGCGACGTTCTCGTGATCAAAAGTATCGATCGTTTGGGCCGCAATTATCGTGAAGTCCTCGATGAGTGGCGACGCATCACGGTGGATAGGAATGCTGCCATCGTGGTGCTTGATATGCCATTGCTCGATACGCGCGAGCAGCCTGATGGCATTACGGGAACGTTCATGGCGGATCTGGTTCTTCAAATCTTGAGCTATGTGGCGCAGCTAGAGCGCGAAAACATCAAGCAACGCCAGGCGGAGGGCATCGCGTCGGCGCGTTTGCGTGGCGTGAAATTTGGAAGGCCGGCATTCGAACGCCCAGATAGCTATCGCGACGTCATCAAATTATTCGAAGGGGGTGAGGTTACGAGGCGAGAGGCTGCTGCGCTTTTGAACGTCAGCGTCTCGACGTTCGATCGTTGGAGACGGGCGGACGCGACCAGTTTTGACCGTTTGTCGTCTGCTCGTCCTCTTTAGCTAGACATTTTGACGAGGGGAGTTTATTCCGCAGAGCTCACTCCTTCCCTCGATGTTTATCCAGTTCACGCCCTTGAACCAAATAGTGCCACCGCGTTGCCAATTCGTCTGCTTTTTGACGAGGGGCTAGATATCGTGTTTTGTATTTAAAGGAGGACGAAATGAAAAGGCGTTATGGAATGGCTCTGGTGACCGCGCTATTTGCGATGGTGTTTTGTGGGGCGCTTCTGCTGAGCGGCTGTTCGCAGTCTGAGAAGAAAAACGATGAACCTGATTATGCCGATGACCGTGCAATGGCTGTGATTGCTCAAGGTTATCAAAAGCGGTCGGATTATATCGAATCGCTTGGAGAAGATGCTGATCTAAGCTCGAATAAAGTGCGAAAAGAGATAATTAAAACCGAGATCGATAACGACAAAGAACTCAAAAAGGTGCCTTTTAAAGACGCTAAGATGCAGGAAGATGTCATCGCCTATCTCAACCTGCTTGACAATCAGCTCGATGTTACCAAGAAGTATGCGGAATCTGATCCTAAGTACTACGAGGAATGGGAAAAGGCCTACGACGCACGATCCGCACAGCTTAAGAAACTGGTTGATCGATATGACTTAACAGTCGATGACGAGTATCAAGATGAGTTTGACGAGCTAATTAAGAACGGTAGGACCGTAGAGGAGAAGACGCATAACGATGAGGTTATCAACGGTTTGCTCTCATCGGCGAACTTTGAGAAAAGTGATGATGGCTACGGTCTCTATACGTACACCGCAATCGTCGAAAACACCTCTGACATATCGTTCGAAAACGTTTATCTAAACGTTGCCCTTTACGATGCCGATGGTGTGAGGGCGGAAGAATGCTACGCAGATACATCTGCCTGGGCGCCTGGCGAGAAGGTGAAGTTTGAGGTAATGAGCGAGGTTGACGCCTCGAGGCTTGCGCCGACGGTGTCGGGTTACAGCGTCAAGGAATAGTTCGCGGGAATTGAAAAGAAAGCGCGGCCGTTTTCTTTGAACGGTCGCGCTTTGCATTGAGCCGTTGACGGAATGATTCGTGCCATCATGCTCGCGCTGGAAGATGATGGGAACGTCGGGGCAATAAAGGAAAGGTGAAACAGGATGGCAAAAACAAAATTTCTTACAACGATACCGCAAAAGGTTGCCTTTGGCGGGTTAGTCGTTGCTACGGTTCTAGCGGTTGCCTGGGGTATCTGGATGTCATTGACGCGTAATCCTACAACGATCAGCGATGATTCGATTCGCGAGGAGATCACGCCAGTCGTTAAGCTCGTGACGTACGAGTACAACTTCACCCAGCTGCTTTCAATTGATGAGGCGGGCAATCCGCTTGGGTGGGAAAACCCCTTTACGTCTAAGCGATATGTCGCAACGATTGACGGCAAAGCTGACATCGGGATCGATGCCGATAAGATGAAGGTTACAATCGTACGGGCTAATATGGCCGATAAGAATTCAGAGGTCAAGAGCGTAAAGGTTATACTGCCTCACTCGGAGATCACCTCGTTCTCGACAGACCCCAATACGCTTAAGAAATATGTTGAGGACAATGGCTTTCTTAACTGGAATCAAGTAAGCACTGATGATCTAAACACGTTATTGAAACAGGCAAAGAAAGAGCAGACCAAGAAGGTCAAGGAAAGCAATATGCTCCAAGAATCTGATGATAGAGCCTGCGCCCTTATCGAAAAACAGGTCAAAGCCTTATGCGGCGATGACGTCAATGTTGACGTTGCGTTTGAGTAGGGGTGAATAGCATGTTGGATAAACGGCAACAGATCGCTGGGGCCGGCTCGCTTCTGATCGGGCACTACACCACCTTTCTCGACACTACCTTCAACTCGGCATTTGGCGATGAATATACGGTTGATTTCGACTATCGGAAATAGGAGGTCATCATGGAGGATAAAGACGATCTGGCCGTTGCTGCCGAAAGGGAGGAGCTGCCGCGACATAAGCAGGGCTTTGATATCCGTAAGGCCGCTGCCGGGTTGGTTGATGGCGCCGGAAGCGCGATGACGAGCGCGGTTGCAATCGTACAGAAAATTGCCGATGGTGCAATGCGTGCTGCAACTCCGATGGCCGATGACGCCTTGGCAGCTATTGCTGATGCGGCCGATGGTGCGGCAGGCGCTGCTGCGGATATCGGTGATGCGGTCAACGATTGGGCATACCAGCAGCAGCTCAATAGATACAGGCCGGTAACCAAGGAGACCTATCAGAGTCCTTCATTCCATTTGCCGAACATGATTCGAATTGTTGACGGAAACGAGCGCCGGGGCATCGACGTCTGTAGGGATGCTATTGGTTGGCTGGACACTGTTAAGGGTACGCAGATTTTCAATCTGTACCGCGAGGCAATCGAGGATAGCGAGCTGTCTTTCTATCCTAAACCATCTCTTTATTCCACATATTACATAGATGCATTTGACCGGTCTCGCTTTGTTGACCTTGACTCTTATTTTGCAACCATGCAACAAGACAAGATGGCCGAGTTGAGACGGATTGCGTTCATGCTTGGCGCGAAGCGCTGCAAGCTGGAGGTGACGGAGTACGAGGAAACTCGGCGAGGCCGCCAGGTTAAGGGAAATGCCAAGGCGGGAAAGAGGGGCTCGGTTCGAATCGACGGTTCCTTGAGCGATTCAACGAGAAGTGAGAAGAAAATTCTGTTTACACAGGAATTTGAGGGCGACATGGTTCCACAGCGCCCTGAGCTCCATTGGTATGCCCATGACTCAGATGTTCTCTTGTTAATTGAGACGAGATGTGGTGGAGAGGATAAAAACAAGGCGAAGAGCTATCGGGTCGAATTGAAAAGTGAAACGACCATGACCATGTCTGTATCACTTGCTATGGCTATCGACGAGGCATGCAGCAAACTGAACATAAGGGCGAATTCGAGCCTGACAAGCCAAGCTAAGCGAGAACTCCGGCAATCGTTTGTATTTGAAGTTGAATTCTGATGTGTGGGGACCATTTGCTGCGGGGTTCCTGTCCTTTACGGGGTGGAAGCGTATAAACCCATACGGTGCAACTCAGTAAAAGCTAGTAATATACTGGCAATTTTTCTAGTTAAAAGCGTTTAAAACCGGTTAATTCCATTTAAATTAGTAGTTGCGATATGTGACAAAGGGACGGTCCCTTTGTCACATTCCCGGAAAGCCTGTTTGGCGCAGGGCTTCGTAGAGGACGATGGCGGCGCTGTTGGAGAGGTTGAGTGCGCTGATGCGGTAGTCGTCCGGATTGACGAAATTGCCGCAGATATCCTGCCGAAGGATGGCCTCATTGCCGTCCTCAGTATGCCCGAGCGATTCCTCGTGGGCTTCCCAGGCCTCGGCGTTGTCGAGTGAGTCACAATCGCGCAGCATGGGGATGCGCTCGCAGCGCGTGGGCGCCACAGCGAGCAGCTCCTCGGGAATGCCCGAGCTCTCGCTGCCAAAGACCAAATAGTCACCGTCTCGGTAGGTACTTTGCGCATAGGTTCGGCGCGCCTTTTTGGTCAGCAGATGTAGGCGCTCGTCGGCAGGGGAGAGGTCGTTGCGCGCAAGGAAATCCTTCCAGCCGACATAGGTCGTCACGTCCAAGTTTTGCCAGTAGCCCAGGCCGGCGCGACGCACCGTCTTGTCGTCGAGCGAAAACCCCAGTGGCTCCACCAGATGCAGATGGGCGCCGGTGACCACGCAGGTACGGCCTATATTGCCCGTATTGGCCGGAATCTCGGGCGCATACAGCACGATATTGAACATGAATCTCCTTGGCTCAGAACGAAAAACCACCACGAAGGGCACCTTCGTGGTGGTTTGGCGGTTACGTAGGCGGAAAAATGCCCGCTTGGATAAACCTAGGCGCGGTGCCAGTCGGTCAGGCAGGCATCGAGGGAGGCGATGAGCGCATCCTTGTCCATGTGACGGCCGATGATGCACAGGCTCGTCATGCGGTCGCCCGTCTCGTCGTCCCAAATCTGCATGATCTCGGGGTTCTCGTCGATGATCTTCTGCTTCTCGCCCTCGGGCGCGGAGTCAACGAACAGACCGTTCTCCATCAGGCGCATTTGGTGGCCGGCCTGCTCGAACATGTAGCACATGTCCGGATCGCCGGTCTGCCACAGCGGACCCTTGACGCGGATGACCTCGTCGGGCCACTCCTGCTCAACAAAATCGGTGAACTTCTGCAGGTCAAACGGCTTGCGGCGCGAGTACACAAAGGTCTCGATGTCGTACTCGAGCACCTCGGGGTCGTCGTGCTCCTCGGGATGCTCCATGGCCTCGATCCAGGCGGCGGAGTTGTAGGCGCGCATAAAGTCGAAGCGGTCGGTGTCGAGCAGCTCCTCCATGGGGACCTCGCCGTTTTGGGCCTCGACAATCACGGCGTCCTTCTGCAGGCTGCGCACGATGGCCTTGAGCTCGGCGATCTGCTCAGGGCTCACGGTATCGGTCTTGTTGAGGATCAGCGTGGAGCAGAACTCGATCTGCTGGATGAGCAGGCTCTCGATGTCGTCCTCGTCGATATCCTCGGCCAACAGGTCGCGGCCGCCGTTGAACTCGTCGTACATGCGGGCGCAATCGACCACAGCCACGATGTTGTCGAGTGCAAGCTTGGGCTGGCCGCCCACCTTGGCCTCGTCGCAGAAGCTCGAGATGGTGTAGGCGATGGGGATAGGCTCGCAGATACCCGAGGCCTCGATGATGATGTAGTCGAACTTGCCCGAATCGGCGATGCCCTGCAGCTGGTTGGCAAGGTCGTCCGAAAGCGTGCAGCAGATGCAGCCGTTGGTGAGCGGGATGAGGTCGTCGGTCTCGGAAAGGCCGCCGTCGGCGATGAGGCTGGCGTCGACGTTGATCTCTCCGATATCGTTGACGATCACGGCAGCACGGATGCCGCCGTCGTTAGCGAGGATGTGGTTGAGCAGTGTGGTCTTGCCGGCACCGAGGTATCCGGTAAGCATGATGATCTTCACGGGTTTGTTGGGCATGTGCCCTCCTTTGTTAGACATGGCTTACAGTTGAATCTTATGCCAAACGCCTGCTCTTATACCCACGCGCCGGCAAATAACACAGGCTACTCCCAGGCTCCCCATACATCGGGGCAATAACCGACGGTGGCCTTTTTGCCGTTGCGTACGATGGGCTCGGCCAGAACCTGCTGGTTCTCGAGCAGCTTATCGAAACGCTGGCTGGGGGTGAGGTGCTGGATGAGTGCGAGCGTCTCCTCGTCCTTGGCTTTGGGGTTGAGCAGCTTGTCGATGCCGCCAACCGCCTGCATCACGCTCGTGAGCTCGCCCTTGCTCATCTCCTTTTCCTTAAGGTCGATAAACTGCACCTTAATGCGGCGCTCCTTAAAATAGCGCTGGGCCTTCTTGGTATCGAAGGACTTTTTAGTCCCGAAAATTTGAATATTCATATCTATGTTCCGCCGTTCTACCTGATGAAGTTGGTCCTAGCGCGATCGGCCTGGGGGGCTTCGATGCCGGCGGCCTTTCCAGCCTCGATGCAACGTAGGAGCCAGGCCATGTTTTTGCCGATGTTTCGCATGGTGGCAAGGCCTTCGGCGTCCTGGGCGGCCTCGCCCGGCATGGCGCCAAAGACGTTGTTCCAGTAGGTGGATGCCACCACGGGCATCTGGTTGATGGTGAAGTACTTGTTGAGCACATCGAACGTGGTCGACGTGCCACCGCGACGGGCAACGGCGACAGCGGCGCCCGGCTTGTGCGCAAAGGCCTTGCTGCCGGCATAGAATGCGCGGTCGAGAGCCGAGAGGATGCGTCCGCTGGGATGCGCGTAGTAGACGGGCGAACCAAAGACAAAGCCGTCTGCCTGCTCGGCGGCGGCAATCAGCTCGTTGACCACATCGTCGTCAAAGGTGCAACGGCAATCGAGCTTGCCGCACTGGCCGCAACCAATGCAATCGCGAATAGGCTTGGCGCCCAGCTGAAACATCTCGGCCTCGATGCCCTCGGCGTTAAGCTGCTCGGCGACCTCGGTGAGTGCGCGGGCGGTGTTGCCGTTTGCCTTGGGACTGCCATTGACCAAAAGAACCTTCATCACAAACTCCCTCTGCTGTCGGTGACTTCTGCGGAGGATTATCGCACGAGAGGGCAGATGGCGTGGGGCGCGATTCCAGCGACTGCCCATCATGCGCCCCGTCTCGATCGGTAGCTTCATCCGAGTGTTTCTCGGGACCGGGAAGCCGGCCCCGAGAGCCAACGGCGGGCTCGCTCACCAGGTACGAGAGGGACACGGTCCAGAGGATGTTGGAGCGCGGGGCCTCATGCAAGCCGATTGTGAGGAGTCTGGGCAGGTCGCCTTCGATGGCGAACTCTGAGGTCTTAGAAGGCGGGCTGCTGTACGGCTTGAGGAATGACCTCGGCGGGCAGGAAGTGGACGGCGTGGCAGAACTGGCAATTCGACAAATACGGAGATCGAGAACTCCGCAGAGGTTTCCCCGGAGGCCAATTGCTTTTCACGCTGCCGTCGCTTGCGGGTGTTTTCAAGCGGGTAAAGCTAGCGGGTCGTCGACTCCTTCATGTCCTGCACGATGTAGTTCATAGTGCGGTAAATTTGCATGCACAGTTTTATCGCGCAGATGAATTCATGATAGGTGAATCTGATCTGTGCCCCCCGTCCTGCGGTATGTGACGTAGTCCGGCCTCGCCCCGTTTATATTTCGACCTTAAGGCGAGTGCCGCATGTTTAAAACGTATTGGGAATACGTTTGTAAAAGAGCAAGCCAAAGGGTACAAATTCTCCGATTTCTTTCATATCGTCCTTTTTCTTTAAACAGACAAAGATGAGGCGAAAGATTGTCCTATAATAAAAACAAATTGAGTTTTAGAGTGGGCTTATATAACGGTTTCCATGATTGGGGAATCTGCCATCTACTTTAGGTCCGAGGAAGTCGTCAATGTCTTTAATATGTAGGACTCAAACTTACAGCTTTTGAATCCATTACATATTCATTACAAATAATTAGAAATAAACGAGAATTGCTAGGTCCATAATTGCAATTAAGTATTTTGTAAGCACGAAAGAGGGCGGATTCTATATGAATTATCTTAGCTCGGCCTCAGTTGATGTGACCTATCGATGCAATTTGCGATGTCGGCATTGTTTTGATTTCGGCGGGGAATGTGCCTATGAGGAAATGAATGATGACGAACTAATCAGCGTTTTTCGACAGCTTGCCTTGATTGATCTTTCGTCGATTTGCATTTGTGGCGGAGAGCCCATTCTTAGGTTTGATTTGATTCGTCGCGCCGTGAGGTTAGTTAAGGAGCTTAATCGAGGCACTCTCGTGTCAATGGTCAGCAATGGCATTCTTTGGACAGATGAAATTGCTGACGCCCTAAAAAGAGATGGACTGGATTTAGTGCAGTTTAGTCTCGATGGGCTTTCAGATGCGTCTTATGACCATGTGAGGTTGAGTAACGGTAAGCTTCATCGAGTACTGGATGCGATTAAGATCGCACGAAGACACGGAATAAGGGTCGCAGTTGCTTCTCTTCCCCATGCTAGGAATATAAGGGAATACCCTTCAATAATTAGTTTTTGTGAAAAAGAAGGTGTAAGTGATTTTAGAGCACAGCCTTTGATGCCGCTCGGACGAGGTGAGCTGAATTATAAGGATCTGTGCCTAACGCCCGAGCAAAATGATGCGCTTGCTGCATATTTGAGCGCGCGCAATGCCGTTTCTCAAATGCAGATTACCTGGGGTGACCCCGTAGACCATTTGTATATGTATAGGGAGACAGGGAGAATTCCGCAAATATGCGTCAATGCGTATGGGGAGCTCTCGGTGTCTCCTTACCTGCCGATTACCATTTGGAATCTAAATCGAAATACTCTGCGGGACTATATTGATCTCGAAATAGATAGATATGCGTTACGGCACCCAATTGTCGAGAAGTGCCTAGCTCGTATAGAGGAGCTTTCGGACTTCACAAGTATCCAACAGGGGCTTCCCGTTCTTTTCAAAGAAAGGAACATAGATATATCTCAAGAATTGGAGGATGCTGCACGTGTGCACGGGGGTAAGTTGCGTAAAAGCAGTTAGGGCTAAAGAGAGCGACTGCAAAGAGGTTTTGTCTTTTGTTTATAGAGCCAATGAAAGCATGGATCAATATGTCGTGCTTGACCCATTCTCAACTATACAAAATGGAAAGATGAGAGGACGTCTAATTAGGCAGACTCTATTCGATGGGCGTTATCAGGTTTGCCTGATCAGGGCTGATTCCATCGAACCTTGCGGAATGCTGATTACGGCTAAGGGCGCTGCACTAAGAGGCAGGTCTAGCAGTTTGGTTTTATTTATATTGGAAAGGGGGATTCAAATTACGGAGTTGAGCTGGGAAGGTTCGGAAACGCCATGTCGAGTAGCCGCTATCACTGAGGATGGCTGCGAATCTGGGCTCGAGCAGTTTGGGTTTAAACGGTCGGTGTCGGTAGAACTTGCGAACGGAATCATGAATTACTATTTCCTAGAGGTAGGGTAAGGAAATATGAAGAAAAGAGAGATGCTGGGTGCTGTTCCGAGAATGCGGTATGCCGTACGCGTAAGGCACACTCAGACCGGTAGCGTTTTGACCGCGAACAGCTACTATATTCGTCTCAATGAAGATGCGCTCGCTATCGTTAATTTGATAGATGGAGGACGGTGCATTAAAGATATCGCTAACGAAATTTGCGCCAATAAGAAGTTGTCCGGCAGCGATAGGTCAATCGTTGCCGATAAAGTTCTAAATACAATTTTGAAAATATGGAAAACAGGCTTATTTCTCGAGGGCGATTTAGACGATCTTGCACCTAGATTTCTGTATCAGCGTAACAATATCATGTATATTCCCTACTACGCGAAAGCCGCTCCACTGAGATGTTCGTATCTGTCTCCGATTGTTGATGAGTCTATAGTTCAAACGGTCAATGACATCTCGGATAACTTCGGCTCATCATCAGTCGTATTGGAGCTTCAGGACAACCAGCAAGAGTGTATGACGCAAATTGCTTTTGTAAGAACGATTGTTGAAGATGCCTACTTCCTATATTCAATATTTGGCGTAATTCCGAACTTGCAGCAATGGCAGGGAATTCGAGACTACATGTCGGTCTTTGAGCTTGTTTTTAAGAGCGAAACGACTCAAGAGGGTTTGAAAAGTGATGGAATGCGAGATCTGAATTACCTGATCTATTCGGTGAGCGAAACAGATCGGTGTCTTTTGCCGCCCACTCTCTTGAAGGGAGTGATACCTAATGAGTTAATGGAAGGTGATATGGAGATTAGAGAATTGCAGATTGATCTGTAGTTTTGGAGACTATTGCCAAGTTAGAAAGAAGGTAAAAAATGGATTTTGATCCGCGGGTTGGTCCAGTTAACTTAAATGGTGGCAGTCAAGATCCGGAGCCAGCGGTGGGAGTTGCTATATTCCCGGCTGCAGTTTGGGCAGTTGCAGTTTATGACATCGTAGTTGGTGTTAACTACGGCGCAGTCGTTAATGCTGCTGCAGCGGCTATGGTTTATACGAAGGCGGTTGCTATCGAGTAATTCACACCTGGTTTGATTCGATTGTGAATGCGTAACAAGGACGGAAAGCAAAGGAAGTTCTATGGAAACAGGGGATGCTGTCTGCTTGATGACTTCGATTGCCCTGATTATCCTTTCAATCCAATACAGAAGAGGAAGATGGCTCTGCTCAATTGCTGGATATGATGTCACAAAAAGGGAGAGCGGGATTGATATACGCCCTTACGCAAAGTTGATTTCTTCTGTGACGTTATGGATGGGGCTGCTGTTTTTTTTGTTGGCGGTAGAGGGATGGGTACGCGATTGGAATACCAGTGTTTTTGAAGTTTTGTTTCTACTTCTGTTCAGCTTGGCCTCTTTGTCGTTCGTGCGGCTAGTTAGGTTTGTGTTTATGAGGCGATAGCCAGCGGAAGCGGGATGGACGACAAAATGGACCAATACAGTCGATTGTCAAAAGAATTTGATAGGGTTGGCTTAACAGATTTACTCGAGGGCATATCCGTGGCGGGGGATAGGTTTTATGTTGTTGAGCACTTATTTGCATCGGGTAAAATAAACCAAGAATATCGCGGACTAGTGAGGCTTCTGTATCTTGGAGAGTCTGTAGCGCAAGCTGAAATGAAGCCATTTATTGAGCTGATTAAACTATTAGTGGACGCTGGCATCGTTGTTTTAGAGGACGGGATTGTCCACTCAGCGGGTCTGGTTTTAAATCGATATAGAGGTGTCTGGATTGTCGCGGATGCTCCGCAGCCAAACCCTAAAAGATATTTCGGCCCAGATTCATTAGGACTTGCCAGGCGGCTATCTCCTCAGCTCGGGAAGAAGGGGCTTGATTTGTGTGCGGGCTCTGGGATTCAGTCGCTGATCATGGCAGCGGGTGGCATGACGGTTACATCGGTGGAGATAAACGCCGAAACTTGTGTGACTAACATGCTTAATTCCAAGTTGAATGGTCTGGACGGTGCGATAAAAACGGTTCAAGGGAATTTGTATGAGAAGCTCGAACCTGATAGTAAATACGACTATATTGTTGCAAATCCTCCGCTGGTCCCCATTCCCAATGGACTTGAATATCCTTTTGTCGGAGATGGGGGATTTGATGGATGCCGAGTTAGCAACGAGATTATCGAAAAGCTCCCTGATTATTTAAGCGATGATGGCACCGCGCTGATGGTGGGAATGATGGCTTGTGCTGATAAGGACGGTCTGGATGCAGTCTCAATAGTGCAAGACATAATGAGCAGCGAGTTGTCGGGAACGATGTCTTTGCTGGGATATGACGAGGTCTATCCATGCTCTTCGTTTGTTGAGGGTGTTGCATGGAGTGCGTATTTGGCTAATCCAACAAGGTGGACATCAGTAGATGAGGCAATTGATGATGTTTACGAACTCTATCGAAATGACCACACTGCAGGCGTTTATTACTATGTGTTACGGCTGCGAAAGGACAGTTCTTTGGATAGAGGGTTGAATATAATTGACAACTCAAATAAAAGGCCCTGTTCAGAGGCGTGGTTGATATAATGATGCAATTCAAATGGCGGAGAGACGAGTGCGCGTTGTTCTGGCATGTGGTCAAAACAACGATGTCATGCCGCGGTGCAAAGATGCTGATGGTCATGGTTCTGGTGAGCTATGCTCTGACATCGCTGTCACCGTATTTGAACGGACAGTTTGTTGATATGCTCGTTTACGGTCAGGACATGCATTCAATTTATATTTTAGCCTTTGCAATAGCATTATTGGGGATTATTTCGGCGGTCTTCTCTTACTTTGCAAAGATGCTCCAGACGTCAGTCCTGAACCTCTCGTATTTCAGTTTTTTAAAAGAAATCGTGTCAGACTTTCAACATTTGCCACTTACAGACATAGAGTCGACTTCCCCGTTGTACTCTGCTCAGAAAATAAACTCGGACACCTCTTCAATAACATCGTTTGTTGTCATAAACATGATTCCATTGTTCATGAATGCGATTACAATGATTGCGGTTTTTCTGCTAATCGCTTCTCTCGATTTATCGATATGCACCGTCGGCATAACGCTTCTTGGGGCGTATTGCATTATGGTGCTTATGCTCCAGCCCTCACTACTTGCCGCTTCATTTCAAAAGAAAGAGGAAGATGGGTTCCTGTTCAGCTCCATAGCATCACGTATCGAACGGACGTTCGAGATTAAGCTGCTAGCCGGTTATGACAGCAGCTTCGAGCATGTAGAAAAACAGTTTGATGCTGCGTACTATCCTTCAGTTCTCGCACTCGCGAAAGTACAAAGTATAGTAAGTTCTAGCGATCGTATGGCGGCGGCGGGATTTCAAGCTGTTTTGTTGCTGGTTTCGGGAGCAAGAATAGCCACAGGAGCTATGACAATTGGGGAATTTACCATGATAAATTCTTATTATTCCCTATTGATGAGCTGTGGCAAGTACTATATCGGCGTCTTTCAGTCTTTGCAGGAAACGAGGGCATCAATAGCTAGGCTGAATGAAATAAAGGCGCGAAAACGGGATTACCGAAATTGCCTTGCGCTTAATAATGTGGGCCGCATACAGGTCCTAGATTTAGACTTCAGTTTAATTCGCGATGAAGAGCTGGTTGATATAACATGCGGGGCGAATCTTCAATTTGACGTGGGCAGAACGTATGTAATTACAGGCCCTAATGGTGTTGGAAAAAGCACACTATTAAAGCTGCTCCTGGGTTTTTACGAGCATGCAAATGACAATATCGAGTACGATTGCACAAAGTTGACCGCTATCAATCTTGACCGAGTTCGGTCGGAGTGTTTCTCTGCGATGCAGCAAACGGCTTTCGTCCCCGGCGACACAGTTGAAGACTATTTGCATGAATACGGCATTAGCTATGAGTTAATGGCGTCGTTTCTCAAGGAATGCGGTTTCGAACCAATTGATAAAAAAAGATGGGAAAAATGTGGCTCTTCGGGGGTTTGTGTGGGTTAGCCGCCCGGTAAAAGCGCCCGCCTAGCAGCGGCGGCGCGCCTCGCGTATCGTTGTTTTCCGACCAAAGAAAAAAATGAACGCGCGAAGGAACGCCGCCATGCTGAACAGTCTACTCAAAAGGGCGCTCGGGCTCGAGCGCACCGTAATCGAGGGAGCGAGAATCGAGGGCGATTCCATAATCGTCTCCGTGAGGCCCAGGAGGGCCGCGCCGAGGTGCCCGGTGTGCGGGCGGCGCTGCGCCGCCTACGACAGGCTCGGGCCCAGGCGCTGGAGGGCGCCCGACCTCGGCGCCGCCCGCTGCTATCTGGAGCACGCCCCCGTCAGGGCCAGCTGCCCGAAGCACGGCGTGCGCACCGCGCCCGTCCCCTGGGCGAGGTGCGCCTCGAGCAGGTTCGCCTCGGCCTTCGAGGACTGGGTCGCGTGGCTCGCGCTGCACATGTGCCGCAGCGCCCTGGCCGAGCTGGCGCGCGTCGACTGGCACACCGTCGGGGGCATCTGCGCGCGCGTCGAGGCGTCGCTGGAGGAGGCCGACGGGCGCGGCAGGCTCGACGGGCTTCGCCGGATCGGCGTCGACGAGACGAGCTACAAGAGGGGCCAGAGGTACATGACCGTCGTGGTGGACCACGACCGCGGGAGGGTCGTATGGGCCTGCAGGGGCCACGGGAAGGACAGGCTCAACGAGTTCCTCGTGTTAGCGTCAATATATTTTTCACCATTTTCACCAACGTATTTTCGCCAATCGCGCCAACGCGGATGCGCCGGATTCGCCAACGCGGATGCGCCGCTTTCGGCGTCTAGGCTCCCTCCTCCTTCCCGTCCTCACCGCCGATGGATACGTCCTTCAGGCGGTACGACCGTCCCGTTATCTTGATCATCGCGCAATGGTGGCAAAGCCTGTCGGCCACCGCCGAGGCCGTGACGTTGCTGCCGAACACGTCGCCC
>DXMY01000006.1 GCA_019413925.1 Collinsella sp. | reverse complement strand
ATCGTGGATGCAGCCGTTGGCCACCTGCAGAATGCAATGCTCGCTTGTCATGACGCGCGGGCGGCCAAAGACGGTGATGCCCAGAGCCGCGGGCGCGGCGGCGCCGAGCGAGACAATCTCGTCGAGCGTGATCTCGGGCGAGAGCCAAAACGCACCGGCTCCGCGCTCGGCAAGCGCTTCCATGCAAGATGTGTTGTGCACGGGCAGGCAAGAGCGAATCTCGGCCGTGGCGCCAACCTGGGCGGCCAGGGCAAGCTCGGAGATATTGCCGACGGCGACGGTGGCTCCGGCATTGATCCAGGGATCGACGCGCTCGTGGTCGGCGGCGCGGCAGACCTCGTCGAGTACGGGCACGATACCCTGCTCAAATGCATCGGCAGGGGAGAGCTCGGCCGCATCGAGTGCGTCGGTGGTCATGTAGATGCGCGTGGCGCCCTCGGCACGAGCGGCCTCGGCGGCGTCGAGCGACGTGACGGTGGCGCAGATCTGCGGCTCATCGCGGTAGTGCTCGGGCATGGGGCGCGTACATTTGTCGAGCACCGGCAACTCGAGCGTTTTCGCGCGCTCCTCGTAGGGTGCCAGAATGGCCTCTTCCAGCGCCTTGCAAGCGGCGGCGCGCACCTTGTGCACGGCGGAAAAGCCCATGCCGCAACTCTCGTCGAGGGCCACGTCAAAGCTCGCGGCCTCAAAGGGAGAGGAGCCCATGCGCCCGACGTGCTCAACCAGATCGGATGCCTCGACGGCGCGGGTCTTGGCGGCCTCGACGGTGAAGCCCGTGGCGGTGGCGGTGAGCGCGGGGTTGTCACAGCAGGTGAGTGTGACAGTAAACGGCGCTCCCAGGCGCGCCACGACGGATACATCAATAGCTCGGCGGCGCAGCACATCGCGCTTGAGCGCGGCGCTGGCAGCGTCAATAGCGCGCTGACTGCGAATCACGCGGACGCGGCAGCCCTCGGGCATGCTGCGGGGCACGCGGCACTCGATGATGTCGCCCGCGGCGGCATCATCGGCGGCGATGGTGGTCAGGAATTGGTCAAACTCGTTATCGTGGCGAAGCTCCAGCAGGTCGCCCTTGCCCACGGGCTCAAACAACTCAATGCGGGCGATGGCGGCGCGGCGACGGCGGTCGTCGGGCTTGAGGCCGCGCACATCGCGGTTGGCCGGGCGGCTGCCCAGCACCGTGCCCACGATCTGGCCGCGGTTGTTGGAACGCTCATAGCTCATCATCTCGTCGCCCGAGGTGCCGTCCTGATAGGCGTGCGTAAAGTCGCGGTTGAAGCAGCGCTTGAGCTGGCGTTGGCGGGCGGCCTCTTCATCCTTAGAGGTCGAAACATCGGCCAGCATGTCATCAATATGGTGACGATACACGTCGACGATGGAATACACATAATCGGGGGCCTTCATGCGGCCCTCGAGCTTGAGCGATGCGGCGCCGGCGTCATACAGACGGCGAACGAGCTGCGAAGTGTTGATGTCGCGCGGGCACAGCGCGCGCTCGCGACCGGCAGGGGAGAGCGAGCGGCCGTTCTCGTCAATTAGCTCGTAGGGTAGGCGACAGGGTTGAGCGCACATGCCGCGGTTGGCCGAGCGGCCCGCCATGGCAAAGCTCGACAGCAGGCACAGGCCCGAGTAGCAAAAGCAGATGGCGCCGTGGCTAAAGACCTCCAGGTCAACGTCGGGCGCGGCGTCGTGGATGGCGGCGATCTCGTCAATGGAGAGCTCGCGCGAGAGGGTCACGCGGTCGGCGCCCTGCTCGCGGCACCAAATAGTTCCGCGGTCATCATGGATGTTCGCCTGGGTCGAGATGTGTGTCTCGATGCCGGGCATGGTGCGTTTGACCTCAAAGAACAGGCCCCAGTCCTGGATGATAAAGGCGTCGGCGCCCAGCGTGGAGCAGCGATGGATGAGCTGCAGCGCATCGCCCATCTCGGACTGCTTGATGACGATGTTGACCGTGACGTAGACGCGCGAGCCGGCCAGGTGCGCGGCGCGGCAGGCCTGCTCAAAGGCCTCGTCGGTAAAGTTGGTTGCCTTGCGGCGGGCGTTGAAGCTGCCCATGCCACAGTAGATGGCGTCTGCCCCGGCAGCGAGTGCGGCGGCAAAGGGCTCGGGGCCTCCGGCGGGGGCCAAGAGCTCGGGCCTGCGGTTGGTGGTTCGACTGGCGGTTGCGGTCATATTCTGCCTTTCAAAATGCTCAGATACTCAAAAGTATAGTGGCGCCGTCGCGATGGGCGATGCCCACAGCCTAAGCAGGACAAAGTCTTCAGCAGCCTCTCAGGCAAAAATGATCCCTTTTCCTCCGTCCCTAAGGGATCACGTGATCCGAAGGGGACGGAGGAAAAGGGATCAGTTTTCAAACAGGTTGCCAGTCACGCCGTTCAGCGGCCCGTATGCGCCGTTGGGCGATAAAATATTATCGCAATCTGATAATTATCTTGCATCTGGCAAAATCATCCCCTACTATCCCAATCAAGCGCGGTGTTCAGACCGAACTGTGCCTCCCGGTGCGAACGCCGCGCTCCCGTTTCCTTTTGCTTGTAAGGAGAAGAGCATGAGCAAGAGCGTTGTTTCTTCTGATAACGCACCGGCCGCCATCGGCCCGTATTCCCCCGGCATCAAGGCCGGCAACATGGTGTTTCTGTCCGGCCAGCTGGGCATTGACCCTGCAACCGGTAAGATGCCCGAGGGCGTCGAGGCTCAGGCCAAGCAGTCCCTCGCTAACGTCGAGGCCCTGCTGACCGCTGCCGGCGCCACGTTTGCCGATGTCGTCAAGACCACGGTTTACCTGGCCGACATCGCCGACTTCGCCGCCGTGAACGAGATCTACGCCTCCAAGTTCGAGGCTCCGTTCCCCGCGCGCAGCGCCTTCCAGGTTGCTGCCCTTCCGGCTGGCGGTCTGGTCGAGATCGAGGTCGTCGCCGCTCTCTAAGGCGTTGGCAACAATTAAACATGACATGCAAAAAGACCCTGCAGCGCGTGTGAACTGCCTCCCATTTCTTGGACATGAGAAATGGGAGGCTTTCTTTATGCGCGTTGATTTGAGAGTGAAGCATGATATCGAGGCCGGGAAGGCGGCCATAGGGCTCTTCGAGCTCGGGCACGGGTATAAATCTGCCGCGA
>DXMY01000054.1 GCA_019413925.1 Collinsella sp. | reverse complement strand
GCAGCCACACTCGGGCACTTGGAACGGGGGAAACGGCGGTCGACGAAACTGGAGAGGAGGTATTACGAGCTCCTGTGCGAATTGGAGAGAACGCTCCCGCAAACTGCCTCTTGACAACTTATAGGAGCGTCGGTTTTATTGAGGCAAATATGTTGGGTGCTCGGCATTTCCAAAAAAGTCTACTCACTTAGCCAGCGGGCAGCCAAAAAAGAACCGTCGCGACGTCGTTTGACTCCGTTGCGACGGTTTTTCGAGCATTTTCGCGCTGCCGAGGACGCAGACGCTCCTCATTTCTAGCGCTTACCAAGCAAGAAGGCGCTACTCTCCGAAAGTAGTCAAAAAAGCCCCGTCCCAAATTAGCTACCCTTTGCGCCGTTATTCCCCGGGGCGAATATTCGCGTAGAACTCGGCCCCATCGTCCAGGCGCAGAATCCCGACGCGGCCGAACTCCGACCCAGTGGCGGCAGCGCAGTCGATGTCGATGCGATCGGGCACACCGGCAGTGTCCTCGCCGCCCAAGCGCACGATCTGCCCGCGTCCCGATTCCTCATCGAGACCCGCCAGACCACCGACCTCGCAATAGCGCCCAAGCGATACCGTGGGCGTGTGGCCGCTCACCACGACCGGGCCCTTGCCCTCGGCAGAAAGCAGCCCGGTCGGCACATCCCAATAGCCGTGACGAATCCATAGCAGGTCATCGGACGACTGCACTGCGAGCATCTGCTGCAGCAGCTCGCGATCGGCACTCACCGCACCGACGCCATCGGCACAATCGACGCCATGCTCAAGCAAAAACGCCCGGGCCGCCTCAGTCTCAATACCGGCATGTACCAGCAGATACGGGCGCTCCTCGGTCTCGGCCACCGCGTAGAGCGGCAGCGCGGCCATCCATCGCACGAGCTCCTCGTATGCCTCAAATTCCATGTCGTTGAGCTGCTCGCGCGTCGTCCAGCCACCGTTGATATCCCAGGTCTCGGCATCGAGCGGATCCTGGCCAATGATGGCGTCGAGCATGATCTGCTCGTGATTGCCCTTGAGCACGCGAGCGTTGGGTAGCGAGCGCACGAGCTTAATAACGCCAACCGGATCGGGCCCGCGATCGATCATGTCGCCCAGCACGTACAGCGTATCGTCAGACGTCAGCGAAATCTTGGACAGGGCCTCGTCAAGCGCACGCACGTGCCCGTGAGCATCGGATGTCACATAGATCGCCATGGAACGCCTCCCTTTACATTGCGACCGAAGCCCGGAGCCGCAACTAAAACTTCAAGTTGAACTTAAACGTTATCCATTGTACTCCGTTGCAATAAAGCTGGAAAGGGTTGCATACCGTCAACGGTCGCCAGCGCACGCCTGCCAACCCGGACCGCTCACGCAACGCCGTCTAGCCCAGCGCCACAACCAGCGCCGCTCGCGTCGCAGCCTCGTGTCGAAAATGAGCACGCCCGCAATCCAAGCCCATAAACCCACCATCTTTGGGTACAAATAAACACAGATAACTGACCGTGCCACGCCAACCACCCAGGAGCGGACACCATCCATGAACCAGATACTTCTCTTTATCGGCCTCGTCATTATTCTGTGTCTGACCATCAAACCCGTCGGCAAAAAGCTCCCCTTCCCCACCTTGCTCATCTTTATCGCGCTCGGCATGCTACTGGGCGTCAACGGCCCGGCACACATCGACTTTAGCGACTATGCGCTCACCGAAACCGTCTGCAGCACGGCGCTGCTGTTTATCATGTTCTACGGCGGCTTTAACACCAACATCGACCGTGCCAAGCCCGTTGCCGTACCCGCAGTGCTGCTGAGCACCCTCGGCGTTATCGCCACCGCCGGCATCACGGGCGCCTTTGCGCACTTCGCACTGGGCTTCGACTGGATCGGCGGCCTGCTGCTGGGCTCAGTCGTGGCGTCGACCGATGCGGCGAGCGTCTTTAGCGTTCTGCGCGAGCACAACCTGTCGCTGCGCGGCGGCACCGACTCGCTGCTCGAGGTCGAATCGGGCTCAAACGACCCCGTCGCCTACATGCTCACCGCGGTGCTCGCGACCCTTGCGGCGGGCGGCAATATCGACATTCCCGTGCTGCTGGCCAAGCAGATCATCCTGGGCGTGGGGCTGGGCCTTGCCATCGGCTGGACATCCAGCCGTCTGATTGAGTGCGCACACGCAACGGCCGAGGGCGCGCAGACTATCTTTTTGTTCGCCGTGGCGATCGTCGCCTATGCACTGCCGAGCTATCTGGGTGGCAACGGCTTTTTAGCCGTATACCTGGCCGGCATCGTGCTGGGTGCCAGCGACATCACCGGCAAGGTCGAGATGGCGCACTTCTTCGATACCCTCACCGAAATGGCCGAGATGACCATCTTCTTTTTGCTCGGCCTGCTCGTGACGCCCGCCCGCCTGCCGCAAATGCTGCTACCGGGCCTGGCGCTCATGGCGTTTATGCTCTTCGTGAGCCGCCCCATCGCTGTTGGTGCGCTGCTGGCGCCCTTTAAGACGAACCCCCGCCAGGTTGCACTCGTGAGCTGGGCGGGCCTGCGCGGCGCGGCTTCGGTCGTATTTAGCCTCTTTGCCGTGGTGACCGGTATTCCCGGCGGTCACGACCTATTTGACCTGGTGTTTGTGATTGCCGTATCGAGCATCGTGGTGCAGGGCTCGCTACTGCCGGCGGTGGCGAAAAAGCTCGACATGATCGACGCAGAAGGCGACGTGCGCCGCACGTTTAACGACTACCGCGACGAAGACGGCATGTCGTTTGTTAAGCTCAAGGTGGGAGCTGGACATCCGTTTGCCGGGCGCTCGCTTGCCGATATTGGCAGCGCTACGAACATGCTCGTCATCCTGGTGCTTCGAGACGGTGCGCACCCGGTGCTGGCCAACGGGGATACCGTGATCGAAGAAGGCGACCTTCTGGTTATGGCCGCGCCGACGTTTGAGGAGCGTGCCGAGGTTACGCTGCGCGAGGTCACCGTGACGCCCCATGGACGCCTGGCCGGTCAGCGCCTGCGCGACGTGCCGCAAGGCAAGCACCCCTTTATCGTGGTGATGCTCAAGCGCGGCGGTCAAACAATCATCCCCGACGGCGACACCCTCATATACGCCGGCGACGAAGCCGTCATCGCCACGCTGGCGTCGTAGCGGCCAGGGACAGCCGTCCCGTATTGGCTACATTTGAGCATCAATCGCCCCGACAGGGGTCTCGTTGAGGACAGTTAGTGTCTCTCAAGACTAAGTGAGTAGGCTTTTGTCGAATCGCCGACCACGTCACCAAAGCACAAGTCTGTGACCTGCGGGTTTGTTGAAGAAAAGACTTCGGGTGCTCAGCATTTCCAAAAAAGCCTACTCACTTAGCCGGCGGGTGGCCATAATAGAACCGCCGCGACGTCGTTGGACTCCGTTGCGACGGTTTATCATGCATTTTCGCACAGCCGTGGGCACAAACACCCCGTCGCCCCATATGACAAAGGGGCAGTCCCTTTGTCACATTAAATAGAACTTCAGCAAGAAGCTGAGGAAAAAGAAGACCGAATGAGCCACCGCTCGCATCGCAACCATGATATAAATGGATTGCGCTCCATTATGGAGGGCAGTCAAGGGCCGGGGGATCCCCCCGGCATTTTTGTTTTTAGGTCAACAGGAAATCGAGCGAAATGTCTCGTGTAGACCCGACATGCGGTTTCTGTTATAAAGATGTCGGTACCTTCGAATAGAGGGGCCTCCAAGAGCCGGGGTCTTACCTCCGGCATTTTTTATGCAATACGAGGCCTGCCCATTAGACGACAGCCTTCTTTCTTATTTCTTTTAGTAAGCCTTTTTTAAACGCAGTACTACCACCAAAAAACTTCTGGTCAGTATTAGTCTGCTTATTCGCCTGATATTTCAGACTCGTGAACTCAATGGTACAGATATAGTCCGCAGCCTGAGCCAAATAGTAATCCGATGAAGTTGTTGGCTTATAGATAACTGCATTTTTAGCCAAAGCGTAATCGATTGCCTTGTGAAGCGCACTCGAAACCGAACCCTGTCCTCCGTCGTAGTAAATCTTCACAGCATCAAACTGCTGAAACCAACTCAAATTATCGAATATGAAATCGATGATTTCACGCCGCATCGCATCAGCGATCTGTTTGAGAGTTCGATACCGATGCGTCTTGAATACAAACACCTTGTACGAGATGGGCAAATGTCGAAACATAACTCGAAATAGTGAAAACAGCCTTTTTCTCTCACTGATGTCCAAGTCCTTGAACTGATCTTTTCCATTCATGAGAGGAGAAGCATGGAACGGAAGGAGCGGCAATCCGCTATCGGCTACCGCCCTTTCATATTTCTCTATTCCCTCAGCGATGGGAATATTTTGTTCATGAAAAACAAAGGCCACAAGATAGTATCTTTCACGAAGATCATCGCTTCCAGATTCATCAATAAAGATACTCAGCTCTCGCATGGGCAATCCTTAATAAAAAAGCCGGGGAAAACGTCCCCGGCACTTGGAAGCCCTCTCTTAAGAGATGACCACCTAATTTATACCATGAAGTTGGACGTATGTTCAAGCTTGAGTATAAAATACAAACATATGTTCGTCAATAACAAAGATGACAATCATTCAGCGTCATCGTCGACGGCAAAAATCGCGGAGGTCAAGGCCTTCACGTTCGGCTCGGGCCAGGAGCTCTTGGGGCGACTCATCCTCGATATCCACTACGTCGAGCATGGCGGCTGGAAAGCCCACGCCGGCTGCACTCCCCGCACGGTCGAGCAAACTCTCGCGCAGCTGGTCAACATCAACATCGATCTTCATGGTGAAACCCCTTACCGGATCAGGCACCTACTCGGCAGCGCCGAGCACATTCACGGCGGCAACAAAAGCCGCAACCTGCTTGTCATCCATCTGCGTGGCCAAACGCCCCACGGGCTCGTCGTAGGCAAACTGCACCTTATCGATAAAGCAATCCCAGGCACGCTCGTCCACGCGCACAGCGGCCTCGCAATACTGGCTGAGCTTTTTGAGTCCATACCAAAACGCATTCACATGGCGCACAGGATCCTCGTCCAGCACACCATCATAGCGCCGTCCGTTAAACTCACGCATGCGCGCCACGGCAACCTCGAGCGAATCGCCGCCGTCGGCCGAAGACTCGTCCACAAGCTCGGGAATCGTAACTTCGCGCCGAACATTGTGCTTGGTAGTACCGTCGTACTCGCCCACCAATACGTCTTCGTCAAGTCGATCATCGTAGTCGAAATAACTACTGCCGCGGCAAATCCCATGCGGCGAACCGGCACCAAAGGCACAGAACAACCCGCCGTCGGCAACAACGCGCCTATAGGTCTCAAACGACTTCTTTACTTGAGCGAGCAACTCGGAAAGCTCCCCAGCATCGCACCCCGTCTCGCACGCAACGCAAGCAGACACCGGCAACGATACCGGCTCCACCGTGCTCCCTGCAACGCGGGCAGCGCGTTCGGTCCGATACGCTTGGGCTGCCAAACGCGCTCGCTGCGCAGCACCGCGCACATTCGTAAGCTCGCGCTCCAGCGCCACATCGCCAGCCACATCGCTCGCAAACGCGTCAACACCCTGCGGGCCGGTCGCACTCAGCTCGGACTCAAACGTCGCCGTGATCATGCCGGCAAGGTCCGTTGCGTCGGCGGCACAACGCAGCTGCTCCAACTGCGTGCATAGCAGATTGGCATCCAAGGGTGCGGCATCCACAACGCGCACGTCACTCAGACGCGCCGCGCCCTGCAACACCAAAGCCCCCGCAGCATCGTATGCCGCACGAACCCTGTCCGCCGTATTGGCACGCAGCTTTACCTCGATAAACGCAAGCGTCTGCTCCAAGCGGGCCAACAGCTCGGCCTTGTCCTCCATACGCAAAAAGGCAGCATAGCGCCGCTCCATCTGCAACGGGCCCACAACGCCTACCTGCTTGCGAGCGCGCGCAAGAGAATCAAATTCAACGCGGCGTACATACCCGTCAACGGCCCGCACGGCAGACTCACGCGCAGCACGCTCGGCAGCCTCGACGCCCCCGATCACGGCCAGCAGCTCGCGGGAGCGCGCCTTGCGCAATAACTCCCCGCGATCGTACTGCTCAAGCGCCGTCTGACGCTTGGCTACCGACTCAAAGCCAAACAGCTTATCGAGCAGCTCGCCAACAGAACGTTCTTCCGCCATGGCAAGGCCTCCTCACGCGCAGCGCGCCACCATGCTCGCGGGCTCATGTGCGCATCAAACGCCTCGCGCACGCAAGCCCGCACGCTCGCATCCCTATAGATCCAACGCCTTCTTCGCGGCATCGACCGGGTCGCCATCCATGTAGAACACCGGGCTCAACCCCGAGATAATCTCGGAGGAAACGCTCTGCAGGCCCGCGATGGCGCTCAGCGGCAATATCACGCGCTTGGCGCCGGCGTTTTTGGCCACGCGCATGATGTCCTCGAGCCCGCGGATCTCATCCATAGATCCCGACATGCGCAAGATTCCCGGAACCGCCAGCGCGGACATCACCGGGCGGTTGCACGCCGCGGAGCACAGGCCCACAAACTCGGCAAGCGAGACTTCTTCGGACAGACCCTTGCTCTGCAGGTCGTTATAGAACAGCAGGTAGTCCTTTGAACCAATGTGCATGCCCGGCGCCACACGGTTCGCCAGGTTCACAAAGTTGTCGAACGCGGCCTCCAGCGTATCGCGCACCGGCTTGTTAAAGGCCACGCCCTCGTGCTTAAACTTGCACTCGCCGGCAACGGCCTTGTTCTCCAGCTTGTACACGGCAACCTCGCCGCCCTGCGACCTGCCCACGCCAAACACGTGACCGGACAGCAGCGGCCCGTCGGGAATCAGCGTGTCCTCGCTCTGCTCGGGCACGCGCACCACATGCACGTCCTGCGGGTTGTCGGCATCCATGTAACCCAGGTTGACGTCGATAAACTCGACGCCCGCCATAATCTTGAGCTGCTCCTTTACGCGGCGACGGCCCTCGATGGCGTAGTCCAGCAGCCAGCGCACGTCGTCCTTGTCCATGGCCTCGTCGGGGAACAGCAGCTTGGCCAGGCCGCTAAAGGTCTTGCGCACGGCGATTTCGTCGCGCTTGTTAAAGTCGCTGTTAAAGCGGAAATAACGGTCGATATGATGCGTAAAGTCCTTGCGGCGCAT
Organism: Collinsella sp.; assembly: GCA_019413925.1. Taxonomy (GTDB): domain Bacteria; phylum Actinomycetota; class Coriobacteriia; order Coriobacteriales; family Coriobacteriaceae; genus Collinsella. The sequence continues at coordinate 41,421 of DXMY01000054.1, read as the reverse complement.
CTCCTTGCAAAACTCCGACAGGCAGTCGGTGATCAAGCCGTAATGCCCGGTCAGCAGGCTCGAGCGCATCTTGGGAATCTCCCAGCCCGGCAGGTAATAGTGGATACGGTCGAAGAAGGCCGAATCGTTGTTAAACTCCGGCGGGAACGGATCAAACAGGTGCGTGGTCTTTAGGACATTTTGCACGGTGTCGTTGATGTTGCCCTCAAAGACCATGGAGGCATCGGCATTGATCTGGTCGCGGCCACGCGCATAGCTGCCACTCGCCATATAGTCCTTCATGATCTGCACGGCATTGGTGTCCTTAAAGCGCATGCCGGCGACCTCGTCGAACGTCACGCAGTCCCAGTGACCCACCAAGCCCACGCGATCGGCGCGCATGGAGTTCATGCGGCCGAACAAGTTGGCCGTGGTGGTCTGGCCGCCCGAAAGCAAGATGGCATAGGGCGAGACCTCTTTGTAGATATGGCTCTTGCCGGTGCCACGGGGACCCAACTCGCACAGATTGTAATTGCGCTCGATCAGCGGCACCATGCGCTCGATAAAGTGCAGGCGCTCCTTCTCCGAAAGCTCGCTGGGCTCATAGCCGGCAGAGCGCAGCAGCATGTTGAGCCACTCGTCGCGCGAGAAATACTGGCGCTCGTCGATCATGGCCTCCAGGTCCAGGTTGGGCATCTGGATGGGCGTGAGCGACGCCACGCTAAACGGAGAGTCCTCGGGTCCGCGCTTTTTGCGCTTGGCCTTGGAACGGCGCGGCGCATCGTCGCCAAAGACCTCCATGCCAAACTCGTCTTCCTCTTCCATGGGATGACGATACTCGATGCTCATGATGCACCAAATGCCGCCCTGGAGAATCTTGGAATAGTCGCGCACGTACTCGGCCGGCATCACAAACGGCTCAATGGTCAGATTGGCAAACGACGCCACGTAGATGTCTTTGTATTCGTCGAGCTTGGCCGTCACCTTATCGATAATGGTAAAGCGACCCAGCTCGCGAATCTTGGACTTGATGCGCTCGGACTCGTCGGGACGCACGTAGTTATCGGTGAGGATCTTGCGGATGCGCTCCAGGCCCTCTGCCACGGCATCCTCGTCATCGGTTGAGCAGTACATGCCCAGCAGGTACTCCAGCACAAAGGTGGGCACGTTGGCGCCACGCTTCATAAGGGCCGTGAGGTCCTTGCGCACGATCTTGCCGCCAAAGTGCTCGAGCAGCTTACCGTCCAGTCCATCCATGTCGTAACCGTCATCCTCGGGAGCGTCGGCCACGGCCTGGGCATAGCCATCGGTCGAGGGCTCGTCCTCGGCGGGCGCCGCAACCTCATCGGGCGCAGCGGCCGCCACCGGCTCCGGAACAGGCGCGGCGGCCACGGCCTCCGGGGCAGGCACAGCCTCCACCGCAGGCACCGCGGCCTCCACCGGCGCACTCACATCAATCGAGGGAACTTCCCACAGATCGTCGTCATTGCTATCAAACATAGGGCACACTCCTAAAAACCAAAGTCAGCAACAGGGGCAAACGAAACAGCGATGGTGTACGTCTCGCGCCAAACGATCTTGCCCGTTTCGCGCTCGCGGCAGACCAGATAGTACGGACCCTTGGCCGAGAATCCATCCGCTGCATGCAACGCAAACTTGGCATGCACCACGCGCTCCTGCGAGTTAACAGAAGTCTTGTTAGCATGCGCCTTGACCGTATCGCTCACCTCGTTGCCGCTTGCATCGGTAAACACCAGCTCGTACTCGCACGGCAAAACCTTGCCTTGGGCGGGTTCTTCCTGGATCAAGTTGATCGAGAAGAGCGAGTTGGTCACTCGGCGTCCCTCACTTAGTACGCGCAGCGTCGCCGCGCGCGTGTCGACAAAGTCCTTGGAACCCGAGCGCGCACGCCAAAAACCGATAACGGGCACGCAGAGCTCCTGCAGGCTCATGCCGCCGTGGACGTAGTTGTTAGTGCCGCCGGGACGCTTGAAGTGCACGTTCTCGCGCGGGGCAAACCCCTCAAAACCGGCGCCCAAACGTCCCATGTCAACATTAACAAACACCCCGCGCACCTCATCCGAAAGCTCGCCCACGGCCTCGTTGGGCACCACCAGATGACGCTTGCCGTACATGACGGGAGCGTCAAGGACGGGAAGGTCCGGTTTGCCGAGCATCTGGCACTCGCTGAGCTCCCGACGCGTGTAGATAAAGCCGTGGTCCGCCGTTATAACAACACGCGCGCCCGGGGCGTCGGTGCACACGCGACGCGCCAACGCAGCAAGTTCCTCCACGGTGTCCGCACAGGCACCGAAGACGCCATCCTGCGTAGCGGCCTTCTCGCCCGTGGCATCGATCTTGTTGTGGTAGAGGTAGACAATTCTTGAGTCCTTGAGCAGCGCCTTACGCTCGGTTCCCGCCATGTTGAGGTATGCGCTCGAACGTAAAGCGCAGGCCGTGGGCTCAACGTGGGCAAGCACGGCCTCGCGCTGCGGAGTCGTCGCAGTGGGCATGCCGTCAGCCAGCACAAACGAGCCATCCGCTGCAAGCTCAAGCGCCTGGTGCGGCAACAGCGCGGGCATGCCCACCTCGGTGATGGAGGGAAAGACCGCCTGCATGCTAGAGACCTTGACGTTGCCGCCGCGCTCGCGCTCGAGCAGTGCCGCAACTTCGCGGGCCACCTCATAGCGCAGCGCGTCGCTCACGATAACGACCGTCGTTTTGGCAGAGCCCACAAAGGCGGGCAGCACATGCCAGTAGAACCCATCCTGCCGTTCGGGACCCTCGATGTAGCCGCAATCGGCCCACTCCCCTTGCGCAGCGGTCGCCCAGCAGGCATTGGCGTCGGCCAAGAACCAGTTGCTGTAGAGATTCTCCGCCCAGTCCACCACAGCTCGGGCAGGCCCCTCGAGCACATCGCACTCGGCGGAGCGCGCCCGCAGATACGCGGTGCACATATGGCGATAGGCAGCGTCCATGGCATACCAATCGGACGTGTAGGCATCCCATACCTGCTGGGGTTGCGCCAGATGGAACCCGCCAGCGTGTGCCTGCCTAAATGCGCACATATCGGCCACAGTGACAAGCAGGTCAAAGTAGCTCTCAACGCGACGGTACCAGCTTAGGTCGCAACGACGCGCCGCAAAGGTGCGCGCGTCCTCAACACGGTCCGCGCCCTGGGCAAACGAGCAGAACAGCTGCGAGAGCACGGCCTCATTGACGCACGGGAACACGTCGAGCGAGGCCAGCACATCGATCGGCAGGGCCTCAAACCGTGCAAAGAGCCCACGGGCATCTTCGACCAAACGGCAAATCTCAAATAAATCCTCGCTCGATGCCTGGGCATCGGCGGCCTGATCCCACGTACGCACCGCTTCAAGGCAATAGGGGCCGTAGGCGGGAGCCACATAGCTTTCGAGTCTCTTGAGCGCCCCCTCGGGAAGCGCGGTGGATGCCGCCGTAAGAAGCACATGGGATGCAAGCATAAGCAGTGAGTCGCGCTCGTACAGCGGCCCATCAAACCCATAGCAGCGCAGCATAAAGGCAGAGAGGACGTCGCGCAAGCTGTACTTATCCACCAGCGCAGCCAGCGCCTCGGGACCCTCGTGCAGCAGTGTGGCCATGCAGCCGCGCAGCACAAACGCGGGCCGCGCGTCGCCCGGCTCCTTGCCGCCAAAAATCACCGTAAGGATTCCAAGCTCGATATCGGATGCGCCCGCGGCGTGCGGAACGCACGCGGCAAACTTAGCACAGCGGGTCTTGGCATCAAAGAAGGTCTTGTGCTCGCGCAGGCTCTCGCGCACGGCGTCGATATTCTCGATGCCCAGCTGATCGGCCAAAAGCGAAAGATAGTCAGCCTGGAACTGATCGGCATACAGCTCAACATCGGCAAGCCAATCGCCCTCAAGCCTGCCGCGCGCGCAACGGCGATACAGCAAGATATCGTTCGCAAGGTCATCGCGGTTGATGAGCTTCTTGACGGCAAACATGCGGCCCTCGCAGGCCTCAACAAACCGCACCGGACGCTCAAAGTCACCGTGAGCAGGCATTACGCCGGCATCGGCCCCCACGCCGTCGAAACCCTCGGCAGCCAATCGCTCAAACTCAGGAGCAAACTCGCCGTCCGCATCGTGCCAAACCACCACACGGCGCGGCGCGCATGCGGACAACGGCTGCAAAAACCGCAGCTTGAGCTGTTCTTCTACATCGATCTTGGGCATGAATATCCTTACCGTATCTGCAGTTACTTGATCTTCGCCAGCACATCCTGAAACTTGGCGTAGTTGACCCTGACGCCGTCATCCAGGTCGATCTTAATCATCTGGTCTGCCAAATGGTGCAACTTCTCCTCGTAGCCGATGGTCTCTTTAAGCTGGTCATTGAGCTTTTTGACACGCTTATCCAAGCGCACGCGCTCACCACGCTCAGCACTGGCAAGGGCATCGTTGGCATAGCCGATCTGCGAGCGATAGCGCTCCTGCTGCTCATGCACATAGTCGGTTCGGATGCGAGCCAACAGGTCGGGCTGATAGCGATGCATGTAAACAAGGCACTTGAAGCCGTTCTTTTTGCCGCTGTCGAACAGCCAGTAAATGGGGCGTTTCTTATAGGTCTGGCAGTGGTCCTTATAGAAGTCCTTCAAAAAGTAGGTACGGATTACCTCGCGCGAGGTACCCTTACCGCCGAGCGCCTCGGCAATAAAGGCCAGGTTCTGCTCGAGCGTCTCCTCGCCGTACACGGTGCGCACAAACTCGATAAAGTAGCGCACGATGTCGTCGTCAAAGTACTCGTCATCGGTAATGGGCAGCACGTTGTCGCTATCGGGCATAAAGGTCACATGCGTGGGATCGGGCATCTTGGCCAGATAGTCGTTGACCGTGGCACCCTGGTCGGCCAAGACCAGACCGTCCACGTCCAGCGAATAGCGGCCAAACATGCAGCCCACGGCATAGCTTATGAGCGAGGTAATCTCGTCGCGCTTGGTGCGCACGTACTTGTTGCCCTTGTAGCTCTCCGGAATCTCTTCTGCCGTATCGAAGATGCGCGCCACCGAGACGTACCTGTCCTCGACCTCGATGGGCACCTCGCCCTCCATGTTGTAGATCTTGGCAAAGATCCGGTTGAGCTCCTCCTCGTTGGCGCGAAGCTGCTCAAAGCGAGCGTTGACCTCGGCCTTGCGAGCCTCGTATTTATCAGAAAGTAAGATTGACATTAGTTACCTCTTAATGAATGTATAAGACGTTGTCAACAACAGGAAATTGAAGAAACACGGCTATACCCCATTCGGCTCTTCTCCAGCGCAAACGGTTTCATCGATGCCGACGGAGCTTTCTTCCGGCGGTTGTGTTTCCTGTTTTTCCCAAGCACTCACTTGCTCATCAATTGTTTGAACCAAGTCCATTGAGCATTCCATCCAAATCCGAACTTGAGCAGATTTAATAGGTCTTGTTCGGCTCTTTCCACTTGATTCGTCCTGCATTAAATCAACTTCATGAACAACCTTGTGCCTTCGCTGAATTAGCGCATCTATTTCAGCTTGTCGCTTATAAGCACCGAGCGACAAGCCTATCTTTTTAAGGCGACTATCAATATCTTTATAGCTGTTGAAACTCATTCGCGAAAAATGCTCACGCACAGATTCGGAAATTACTTCATCGACGGTTTTGCCAGAAAAGGAAGCAAATCTATCAAAGCTGTACTTGGATGTTCTTCCATCACTGCCAGCTAGCGAGACTTCGCTCAAGGCTTTCGAATCAGCCTTTATGGGATACCAATGAATGAGTATATTACGAAAATAATCCTCTTCCGCCGAATGAAGCAAAACGAGCGCAGCGCGCAAGATATCCGTCGGTCTTTTTTCCTTCGACGTTCTAGCAGATCCTTCTATTTGCAGGCTGTCATACAGTGCCAAAAGACTAGAGACCCTGTTAACACCTTCGTCGAATTGATTCTTCTCTACGGTCATAAAAACACCTAAATCAGTGGATGGCGCTTGAAATCCCAAGAGGTTTCAAACGAGTCCCAGTCGATTTTGGAAATGTCTACGTTGCTGTCTACCAGACTATTAATTGCCGGTTGAAGCTCAGCGGAAATAAGCGTGGGAAGAGCTTTGATGTCTCTCGCTTGCATGTTAAGAGTGGGGTTAAGCATGCTGAGGACATCGGCAGCGATGGAACAATTGAGGAAGCCCAACGCCCAGTTCTTGTTTTGGCCCAGATTGCAAATACATGGGCCGGCCATGTCAAATCCGCCCGTCGGTGGAAATAGCCTGAAACTCGGCTTGCCTGATGTCAGCATTGTGTAGCAAATGCCTTCACTGTACCAATATTTCGACGCCAGCAAATTGGAGGTCGGATTACTCCGGTAAAACTCAATTGCGTCCTTCTTGATCGAAACCAGCCAATGAAGATTGCCAAACCATCGACGAAAGTCACCGCCCTTTGAATAAGTGGCCCACGAGCCCTTGCGCCCAACCGAATGTGCATCAACCTCCCAAAACAAGCGCAAATACAAATTGTTATCACCTGTTTTGTTTTGAGACCCTGTGTAGTCCGAAAAATCGCCAATGGAGCTACCCAGCGAGAAAGCAGAAAGTAACCCCTCGCCGGCCCAGTAGGCTATGGGGCTGCCGGGGATCTGCTTGAAGGTCTCGGCGTCGCGGCGGTAGAACCAGCCGCAGTCGGGGTTCCGGATCGCCTCGAGCAGCTTGAGGCGCTTCGCCTCGCTGCCGTTGATGTCGACCAGGCGCACGTAGGCACCCTCGCATGCCGCGCGGCCGTTGTAGATGACGTCTGCGGTCACGTTGACGACCTCGCCGCCGATGGCGTCGAATGCGCGAGGACCGAGGTGTGCCATCGAGACGATCGCCTTGCCGTCGATGAGCGAGGAGCGCATCTTCTCGAAGCTGCCCAGGAACATCCAGCTCTGCATGGTGACCATGGCCGCATAGCCGCGGTCCCTGGCAAGGCTAAACCCGCGCTCGATGAAGCACGTGCACAGGTCGCTCTTCACGTCAGGATAGTTCTTCTTGACCCACTTGGACATGAAGGGGTTAAAGCTGCCGCTTCCCATATACGGAGGATTCGCCACGACGCAGGTAAAACGACGGGACAGTTTCTCGCAGATGACGGCAGCGCTTTCGAGCTTAGTTTTGGTCGCAGAAGCAAAAAGGTCGTCGGAACAACTCGCGGCGGCAGCCTTGAGCTCATCAATCTCGTCCTCTGAAGGATTGAGCAGCGAGCCAATCTCGCCCAAATGGCTCAATTCCTCGGCGAGCTTCTTGTTACCCGGCAGCTCATCCTCCCCCAGCGGAATGCTCGAGAGCACGGTAACGTCGGCGCGCACGGCGCGCTTGAAAAAGCGACGATCGTGCTCGCGGGCACACATAGCAAGCGCCAGTTCCGCAATCTGCGCCGCACGGGAATCGATTTCCATGCCTGCAAGGTTTTTAGTAAGAATGAGCTCGGGAATCTCGCGCTCACGATAGCCGCGCTCCTCGTACATATGGAAGAGCAGCTCAAACGCATAGACCAAGATATGGCCCGAGCCGCATGCGGGGTCGCAGAGGGTTATCTCCTCGGGACTCGAAATGCGGATGAAGTCCTCGTGCTCAGCATCGGGCTCGATGTAATACTCCATGCGCTCGCGTAGCGAACTCCCCGGATTGTTGAGCATCCACAGACGGCCGAGCGAGTTCTCGACCATATAGCGAACGATCCACTCGGGGGTGAAGAGCTGCGTGGCGGGCGCGATGTCCGCCGCCGCTGCCTTGCGCTTGGACTTGAAGAACTCGTCTTTAACGTCGGCATTGTAGTACTGATACATCCAGCCCAGAACGGTCACGCCCTCGCGCCAGTCCTCGTCAGTGAGGACGGCATTGAGTTTGCCCACCACGCTGTCAGCCATCATGAGGCCCTGGGGCAACAGCAGCTCCATGGCTCCGCCCACGCGTTCAAAGACGCCCGGCAGGCAATCGGCAAGCTCCTCGCACTGAGCAACAAACAGGTAGCGCCACAACGGTTCATCCAAGCCCGCCATCTTGAGCTCGGCTATGCGATCGGTATCGGCCGTCGCTATCTCCACGTCCAGTGCGTTCTCCACGGCCTCGCTGCCATGGCTGCCGTCCGCACGACTTAGCATGCGCATACGGCTGGGAAGCCATCCGCATGCATCCATGAAGCGAATGGCCACGATACGGTTGAACCAGGTGTAGGCCGCACGGTCGCGCAGCGCCTCGTGGCCCACCTCCGCCTGCATGCGCAGCAGTTCATCGCGCTGCTCAATCTCAGCCGGACTTAGGGGCAGGCCGTTGACGGTCTCGGACCCAACGGGCGCGGGTGCAGGTTCGGTGATGCCGTAGCGCACCATCTGCGCCTCCACGCCTTTGATGAGCTCCGTACGGGCCCAGGTGCAGAAGCTCTTAAGAGCAGAATCGTTCATGGTTGATGAGCCTTTCTAAACGCCATAAGCCACCGGTGCGCGCTTTGGCACCGGTGGCTCCGCGGGTTAGTTGATACGGATCTCGTCGTTTGCAGCGAGCGCCTGCATAAGGCGGGAGCGCAGGTCGTCCACGTAGCGCTCCACGTCCTCTGCGGACAAGAGACGACTCGGCTTGACCAGATCGGCACGGCGCACGGTCTTGATCTTGCGCTGGGGCTTGGGCGCGGGCACGGGAGCAGACGATGCGGCGCCCTTGTTGGAGATCTTCTTGACCACCTCACCCGTACTCGTGACCTCGGTGGTGCGGCGCTCGTTGTCCATACGCATGCGGGCCGCATCCACAGCGTCGTACATCCCGTTGGTTGCTGCGCTGAGCCAGTTGCCCCAGTTAGTCGCGGCAACACTCAGCTCGTTGAGGCTTTGAGCACTGTGGGCACGGTTTTTGAACGACTCGTATTTGGCGCCGGCGTCTGCTATGGCATCCTTGGCTTGATTAACAAAGCCCTTTTGACTCTCAGCCTGTGCCTGCAGGTCTTGCAGATCGCTCTCGATGCGGCACAAAAACTCATTGCGGCGGATGCCCAGCAGCTTTTTCATGTCGTCCTCGACGGGATCCATAAGCGGCTGCAGGTCTTTAATGCGACCGTAGGGCTTGGGATCCCTGATGATCTCGCGCACCTTTGCAACGTTCTCCACCGCGCTGGGAATGTCATCGGAGGCATACTCAATGCCCTCAGTGCGACTCAAGAAATCCTTGGCGTGGTCAAACGCTGTTCGTTGGTTGGACTCGAAGAACTCAACCACCTTGTCAAAGTCTTCCTTGGCATCGAGCAAACGCTCCTCATGCTTGGTGAACGTGGTCAAGAACGCCTCGGCCTCGTTCTGGTCCTTAAGGACGTCGGCCACCTCCGAGCGCATCTTCTCGCACTCGTCCTCACCGGGATACGGGTAGGCCGGCTTGATGCCCGTGTAGTAGTCGCGTGCCATGGCGAGACACGCCTCGCGCAAGCCCTCAAGGCGCTCTTTGAGCTCGGCCACGAGCTTATCCTCGTTGGAGGGCACGGTCTTGAGATCAAACAGGTCACACATGAGTTCGCCCGCGACGCGTAGCAACCGGTCGCTCATGCGCATGCGCAAGCGCACCTGGGCCTTATCGGCATCCTTGCGCAGGAGCGCCACCATGCGGCTGTCGTTAGCTTGAACCGTCTGACCGCCAAACAACACCTGCGCGCGCTGCTCCACCACAAGCTGCGCCACCACATTTGCGATGTCGACCTCGCGCCAGCCAAAGGGCCTTTGCTGGTACTGGCGCTGGATATCGCCCATAGCGGTATCCAGATGGCGCTGGTGCTGCACTTTGAGGTAGTCCTCGACCTCCTTGAGCGCACGCGTGTTACCCGCGTTCATGCCAGCGAGCCCCGCTTGAACGTTACCCGCCAGAGTGGAGCGGATATCGGAATCGCTCGTGACCGGCGCGCCGATATAGCCGGCCTTTTCAAAGACCACATCGCACAGCTGCGCCAGCACCTGCTCAAAGACCTGGGCGGGTTTGGCAGCACGGATCTCAATCATGCGCCCGTTGACGGCGCATCGTGCATGGAGCACCGCCTCAGCCAAAAGGGCGTCAGCCTCTTTCTCGTTAAAGTCCTTCTCGCGCATTTTGGCCTCGACGATCTGGCGGGTACTCGGCGGTAGCTCCTGCAGGTTGCGCGTCTGGGCGTACATGCGAATCTTAGCGCCGTTGACGAGTGGGGCCCAATAATCCACCTCGTCGCTCAAGGCCACGATGGCCTTATCCACGGATTTCAATGCCAGCTCGGCATCGTCCGCACGGCCCAGATCGCTGGCCATGGTCACCACGGATAGTTCCATGCCGCCCATGTTGGATCCATGAATCGAGCCATCCACGTAGCGGTCAAAGGGGAAGTCGTTGGTCCCGCGGTTGAGTTTGCGCGCAGTGTAGATGCTTTCGAACAGGCGCTTCTTGATGTACTCAATCACCTTCGCGTTGTCGATCGGGGTGCGTGCGATCTCCTGCGCTATCTCCTGCTCCTCGTCGGTGAGGAAGCTATAGGTATCGCCCTGGCGTGCCACGTAGCTCTCGCGCTCCAAGCGGGCGAGAGATTCCTTGACGCGGTCCTTAAGGGCGCGCTTATCCACGTCCAGGCTATCGATCATAAGGATGGAGATGTTCTCGACCGTGGCCTTGACGTAGCCGATGTAGCGGATCAAGTACAGGAGCTTAAGCACCCGGACATCGTAGCTCTCAAGACCCTCTGCGTTTTCAGCCGCGCGCTCCGCACAGACGACGACCTGAATGATGCCGTGCTCCAAATCCTTGGAGATTGTGTCGAAGAAGCGCCAGAACGGCACGAGTGCACCAGTCTGGTCATGTTGGATGGCCTGAGCGCTCTCCTGAAACGCGCTCAGCATGGAGCGCTCGCCCGTGGACATGTGCTTGGCCTTAACACCATGCTTGCGTACCTCGGTCATCACGTCGGGCAGGAGCTTAAACTGATAGCCCACAAACGGGTAGCTGGCGACAAACTCCTTGGAGTTGGCGAAGCCGGCAAGGTCGGAGCGCGAGCCACCCTCAAAGGTAAAGTTGTTTTTGAGGACGGCGGCGTCTTGCTCGTAGACCTTTGCAAGCATATCGGCCGCCGGCGCGGTCTTCTCGAGCACACGGCGTTGGATGACCTCGTCCACGCTGGAGCTGGAGAGCGAAAGGCGGGTATTGAAACGGCCCTGGATCTTTGAAAAGTCGTTGCCCACGGGCAGGCTCAGGTTGTCGATGGCCTCCTGGCTCGTGACCATCACCCACACGCGGCCACCGCAGGCGGCACCCAGCTCCTCGACGATGGTCTGAAGGCTCAGCATAAGGCTTGGGTCCTGGTCGTTTGTAATAAACTGACCCACCTCGTCGACCATAAAGAGCAAACGGAAGTTGCCACCGTGGGCCGCTGCCTGAGCGTCCACATAATCCTTGACTTTTTTGGCAAAGACATCGGGGGCCAAAACCTCGTCCTCAGAACCCTCGAGCCAGTTCCATGCGGCCTTTTCGCTCATGCCGAGCACGCTCTGCAGCACCTCGACGACGTCGTCCTCAAAGTAGCTGTAGGTGTCGCGGGCCTGGAGCCAGGATTCGCCGTTGACGCGCTCAAAAGCCTCGCGGAACTCCTGGGTCTTGCCCAGGGAATCGATGTAGTCCTCGAGCTTTGCAAGCTTGAGGTCCTCGCCGTAGAAGCCGCGCGCCTCGTAGAACATGCGCTCAAAGCCGCGAAGCAGCGCCGTGGGAGCCGTATCACCCTGCTTCCACTGGCCCGCCTTGCTATCGATGTTAAAGAGGATGGCCTGCGTGGGCACCGAGCACGCGCGCTCCATGGCAGCCGCGACCATGGGGTCGACGATTTTGCCGTCAAAGTAGCGGATGGCGCTCTTACCGCCGATCTGGCGATTCTCGAGCAGGTAGCTCAGCATCTTGAGGAAGTGCGATTTACCGGAACCGAAGAAACCACTGATCCACACGCCGATCTTGTCGGTGCGCGCATAGATGGCATCGCCGTAGGCCTTGAAGAACGTGGCAAAGTGCCTCTGCAACTCGCGCGTCACCACGTACTCGTCAAGCTCCTGGCGGATGGACCCATCTTTTGAATCCTGGACCTTGACCACGCCGTTGATGGAGCGGTTGATGTCTTTTGCAAAGAGGTCGCGAATGATCGTGTTGTCCATGGGTGCTCCTTTGGGTTTGGGAACGTTATGGCAAAGGGTTGTTACCGGCGACAGGGACTTGCCTGCGGGGAGCCGTGCTTACGAGATATCGATGGCGCGGTAGTAGTTATCGGCCGGCAGACGGTTAAAGAGCTGGAAAGAAGAGCCGTTGAAACTGCCCGGATAGGCGGCGACCACAGGCACCTCATCAAAATCCGCAAGCATGCAATGGAGAAGCGTGTGCATGCGAAAGAATGGGAAGACCTCGCCCGCGCCGGTGAGGAGAACGACGTCTCCAGGCGCGTGCGGCTCGGTCTGCTCAAGGATGTACGCGGCGACTTTCTCGGGCGAGGCGAACTTGGCCACGTCCTCGAGCACGCGCTGGGTACCGCGGCGCTCCTCTTGGCGTGGGATGGCCTTAAGGACACGGCGCTTTTCGAGAATTGCCAGCACGGCGTCGTAGAGGTTCACGACCTTGAGCGTGCACGGAAGCTTGTCGGCCTCGGCATCGCGTGAAAGGGCGTCAAATAATGCACGCGCTTCAAACTCCAGCGCGGGGTCATAGCAAAAGGTGTGGAAGCCGATCTCATTGCCTATGCCCTTGTTGGCCAAAAAGTCCTCGCTGCACAGGCACTCGCGCAGAAGCTGAGCGCGTCGCTCAAATTCCTGACGGGCGTGCTCGGAGCGGACATGCGCCGCCACGACGCTCTTACGGGAATGGATGCCGATATTGGTGGTGAGATCGGTCGCCGGGGTGATAGCAGGTTCGGCGGCGTTGTTGACGGGAGCCACGCTTCATCACCACCCTGCCGGTAAGGGCCGCGATAAGCGACTGCTCGCCCAGCAGAACCAAGGCTCGCTCGACATCGGAATCGAGGAAGAGTGGTGACAGGCGCTCGGACTCCGGGCCCTGGCCCTCGCCGATAAGGCCGGCATGGCGGAGCGTCTGGCGGAGCGAGCCCTTAATGCGCTTGACCGTGGCCTCAGTCCAGCGGGCCGCGTCCGGATACTCCGTGGTAAAGCGTGTCATAAAGGCGTTGAGGTCAACCGCCGTAAAGGCATAATCGAAGTTTTGTAGGCGCTCCCCTACCTCGACGAGCACGAGCTCGCGCACGATATCGTAGCGGCAGATCATGCTGTAGAAGATGGCCTGGTCCGCCTGCGTGGGAGTGCCGGATGCCATGAGCCTGGTTAGGGATGACGCAGCCTCGACGGCGGTATTGGCGTCGATGCCGCGCGCGGCGCATACGGCGTCCGTGGGCACCATGGCGTCGAGGCGGCGAAGGCACACGGTTGCGCGGTTGGCGACCATGCGCTCCGTGGGATATTGAAAGAGGTTCTCGCTCTTTACGCGTACAATGACCTGCTCGTCGCTTGCGCCCTGCATACGAAGGGCAGCGACGATGCGCATCTCATGCGGGAGGAATTGCTCGCGGGTGAGCACCCCCCCCCCCCGAACGCTTTTTGTGGTTACATCCACAGTACACGCTCCAAGGGTGTCAAAGGCTGTCACAAGTGCGCCGCAACCCGGCAGGCAGGCGCGGCGCACATGACAATAATCATACCTGTTGGTAAAAAAGTTACCACGCCCAGAGTGTCAAATGTTGAGCAACAAAATTTAATCCGGTTAACGGTCATTTTCGCAGCTTAGAAACATTAACGAGGTCGCCCCAAATCACACTTGCCAGACAACCGCGCTTACGAATGCAGGCACGCACACGCCCAACGCCACCCTCCGCTATGTTCAACATAGAGTTATACATATGCTTCTATGTAAGGAGTTTCGTATGCCTGTCGTAAAGTCTATTTCTGATCAGACGCGCGCACTAACTACCATTCAGAAACGCGAAGAACACATTCAACGTGCCATCGCTCGTGGCTACGACGACCTCACCAACGGTCGCGTACGCCCCTGGAAACAAGCGAAGGCCGAGGCGGATCGGATGCGAGCCTCGAGATGATCCCTCCCCCATGTAACCATCCTGTAAATCATAGCGGCGCACTCGAGTTTTACCGTGATGCAGTCGCGCCCGGCGCTCCACTGTGCTAAAGTATCCCGAACGTTCAAACGACTACGAGGGGACCTAGAAGATGGCACGTGTGCACAACTTCTCAGCAGGCCCGGCCGCGCTGCCCACAAGCGTGCTCGCCGAGATCGCCGACGAGATGATGGACTACCGCAGTTGCGGCATGTCCGTGCTCGAGATGAGCCATCGATCTAGCATGTACCAGCAGATTATCGACGACGCCGAGGCAACCCTGCGCCGTCTGCTGAGCATCCCCGACAATTACCGTGTCCTGTTTTTGCAGGGCGGCGCCACGCTGCAGTTTGCGGGCATCCCCATGAACCTCATGCGCCGCGGCCGCGCCGGCTACGTCGTGACCGGCAACTTTGCCAACAAGGCGCACCAAGAGGCCGCCAAGTACGGCGAGGCCGTGTTGCTCGCGAGCTCCGAGGACACCAACTTCGACCGCATCCCCGACATGGCCGACATCAACGCGCGCATTGCCGCCGAGGCCGCGGGCGACGGGCTCGACTACGTCTACATCTGCCAGAACAACACCATCTTTGGCACCATGTACCACGAGCTGCCCGATTGCGGCGATGTGCCGCTGGTCGCCGATGTCTCGAGCTGCTTTCTGTCGCAGCCGCTCGACATTGAGCACTACGGACTCATCTACGCCGGCGCGCAGAAAAACGCCGGCGCCGCGGGCGTGACCGCGGTCATCGTGCGCGACGACCTCATCGCCAAAGGCCCTGCCTTTGCGCAGACGCCGCAGTACATGGACCTTAAAACCCAGGCCGCCAAGGGCTCCATGCTCAACACGCCCAACACCTTTGGCATCTACGTATGCGGCAAGGTGTTCCGTTGGGTCGAGGAGACCGGCGGACTTGCCGCCATGGCCGAGCGCAACTGGGCCAAGGCCAACCTGCTCTACGACCTGCTCGAGCACAGCGTGCTGTTCCATGGCACCACACAGGCCGACAGCCGCTCCATCGCCAACGTCACCTTCCGCACCGGCGACGCCGACCTCGACGCCGCCTTTGTCGCGGGCGCGGCCGAGCACCAGATTCAAAACGTCAAGGGCCATCGCCTGGTGGGCGGCATGCGCGCCAGCGTCTACAACGCCGTAACCATGGAAGACGTGCAGGCGCTGACCACGTACATGAAGGACTTCGAAGCGCAGCACAGTTTGAGCCCGCGATCTAACTAGCCCGCAGCACGCGGGCCGACCAGCCACCTCAGACCACCCTGTTTAGATCAAAACCTGCTAAGGAGTTTTCCATGCGCAAGATCAAGACCATCGACGACATCACCAAGGACGGCAAAGTCGAGTTTGGCGAGGGTTACGAGTTTGTGGGCACCGCCGAAGAGGCCGACGCCATCCTGATGCGCTCCACCGACCTGCACGGCTACGAACTGCCCGAGGGCATCCGCGCCATCGCCCGCTGCGGCGCCGGCGTCAACAACATCCCCGTCGAGGAGTACGCCAAGAAGGGCGTCGTCGTCTTTAACTCCCCCGGCGCCAACAGCAACGCCGTCAAGGAGCTCGTCCTGGGCATGCTGGTGCTCTCGAGCCGCGGCGTGGTGCAGTCGATGAACTGGGTGCGCGACAACGCCAACGACCCCGACATTCAGGTCGATGCCGAGAAGGCCAAGAAGGCCTTTGTGGGCCGCGAGCTCAAGGGCAAGCGCATCGGCGTCATCGGCCTGGGCAACGTAGGCTCCAAGGTCGCCAACGCCTGCGTCGATCTGGGCATGGACGTCTACGGCTACGATCCGTTCATTTCCGTCGAGCACGCGTGGGTGCTGAGCCGCGAGGTGCAGCGCGTGGGCACGCTCGAGGATCTGTGCCGCGGCTGCGACTACCTCACCGTGCACGTGCCCAGCAAGGCAGACACCATCGGCATGATCAGCACCGAGCAGATTAACCTGCTGGCACCCAACGCCGTGCTCATCAACTACGCGCGCGAAACCATCATTGACGAGGACGCCGTCGACGCCGCCCTGCGCGCGGGCAAGCTGAGCTGGTTTAGCTGTGACTTTGCCACGCCCAAGACCGTCAAGATGCCCAACACGTTTATCACCACGCACTCGGGCGCCGGCACCGGCGAGGCCGAGGCCAACTGCGCCGATATGGCCATCAGTGAGCTCAAGGATTACCTGGAGAACGGTAACATCGCGCACAGCGTCAACTACCCCGCCTGCAGCATGGGCAAGGCGCGCGCCGCGAGCCGCATCGCCTGCCTGCACGCCAACGTGCCCAACATGATCGGTCAGATCACGGCAATCCTTGCCAAGGACAACGCCAACGTGCAGCGTATGACCAACGAATCCGCCGGCGAGAACGCCTACACCATGTTCGACACCGATGAGCACCTGGACGGCAGCACCATCGAGGCGCTCAAGCAGATTCCGTCGATGTATCGCGTGCGCGTGATCAAATAACGCCGGCTGATCTGACGGGCAGTTCCCCATGTGGCCTGCCCGTCACTGACATTGAATGCCCGCGGGGGCGCCTTTCGCACGAGAGGAGCCCCGTTTTGTGAGCACTCCATTAAATGCACCGAGCCGCTTCTTGGCATACAATCTGTATGTTGACCTAACTATCTGTGAGGTGCCTATGGTTGATACAGATTTTGCTTGGCGGCTTACGCAAGGGCTTGTGCGGATCGACAGTTCCGACCCAGGTGCGTATGAGGGCGAGATTGGACGCTATATCAAAGCGTTGGTTGAGGCTCAACTGGGGCGGTTGAGCCATCCGGTGCTCCATGCCGTGCAGGTTGAGGAACTCGAGGTGCTGACCGGACGCCGCAATCTCATGGTCACCGTGCCCGGTTTGAGCGACGAGCCACGGCTCGTCTACATCTGCCACATGGATACCGTCACCTTGGGCGACGGCTGGGACGCAGGCATTCCGCCGCTCGGGGCAATCGTGCGTGACGATAAACTCTATGGCCGCGGTGCCTGCGATATGAAGGGTGGCCTGGCCTGCGCCATTGCCGCACTGGTCCATACGCTCGAGCGCGTGGCGGCAGAAGGCGAGCTGCCCTGCCGCGGCTTTTCGCTCATCTGCTCGGTCGACGAGGAAGACTTTATGCGCGGCTCAGAGACCGCGATCGATGCCGGCTGGGCCGGCTCGCGTGAATGGGTGCTGGACACCGAGCCCACCGACGGACAGATCCAGGTGGCGCACAAGGGACGCACGTGGTTCGAGATTGAAATGGCTGGCGTGACGACGCATGCGAGCCAGCCCTGGAAGGGCGCGGATGCCGTCGCCGCCATGGCCGAGGTCGTGTGTTCGCTCCGTCGCGCGTTTGTGGCGCTGCCCGCGCACGATGAGTTGGGGTCTTCGACCATCACGTTTGGCCAAATCGAGGGCGGATATCGCCCCTATGTCGTGCCCGACCGCGCCAAAGTCTGGGTCGACATGCGTCTGACCCCGCCGACCGATACGGCCGCCGCGACGCGCATGGTAGAGCAGGCCATCGCCGTCGCCGAAGCCGCCGTTCCCGGTTGCCATGGCAGCTACACCGTGACGGGCGACCGCCCCGCCATCGAGCGCGACCCGAACTCTCCCCTTCTAGCAGCGCTCAAGCGTGCCGCCGATGACGTGACGGACGCGGACACGACCGTCGGCTTCTTTACCGGCTACACCGACACCGCCGTCATTGCCAGCAAGACAGGCAACCGCAATTGCATGAGCTACGGTCCCGGGTCGCTCGCGCTCGCGCACAAGCCCAACGAATATGTGCCCCACGCCGATATCGTTCGTTGTCAGCAAGTGCTGATCGCGCTTGCCGACAACACGCTCTGGGACGCGAGCAGCCAAGTTGGGGCATAATAAGCCGCGAACAAACCGACTCACTCGTTAGGACCGCCCATGAAAGCACTTCCGTTTCCCTGCATCCGCCCGGCTCAGGACCGCGTGCTCGAGGCGCTGCCTGCAATGGGCAGCATCCTGAGCGGCAACGACGCCCTGCGCGCCGCCATCGCCGACGGGCTCATGCTCAAAGATCCAGGCGCAGCGTACTACGTGTACGAATGCTCGGGCGAGCTGGGTCGCGTGACGGGCGTTGTGGCGATCTGCCCGGTTGGCACGCTGGCGGGCAGCGACGCGGCTGTCGCCGAGAACGTCGACGCACTCGCCGCCGCGCGCGCGATCGCCGAGCTCAAGGTGCAGCCGCGCCCCGTATCGCTCGCCTACGAGGCCTCGCCCGTCATGGATATCATCCTGGGCGCCGCCAAAGAGGGCGCGTCGCTCTACGCCGTCACCGACCCCGCGGGCATTACGCACCGCGCGTGGGAGGTCAAGCGCGAGGACGCCGTCGGGGCCATCCGCGCTATGCTCGACCAAGCACCGGAGCCGGCACTGGCCGACGACCCCGCCTACGCCGCCGCTCTGACCGGGGCGTCGCAGCTGCTGGCCGATGAGGCCCGTGCCGCCGGAACGTACACCGGCAAGGAGCCGTTCAACTTTACCGTTGCCGTGCTCTTCCCCGCCGCGCAGGTCAGCGGCGCCGCGCCGCAGGTTCCGACGGGTCTGCTCACGCACCAGGTCGCGCGGTTCTAGCAAGACCAGACCGCCCAGCACAAAAATCGGCAGCTCAACAAACAGGGTGGAGATGCAGCAGGTACATGCATCTCCGCCCCTTTTGCGTCGAGAAGTTAGCCGACGACCCGTGCCGCCGCGCTCGCGTTATCCGCGCTGCGGACCCGCTACCGCCACCAGCGGCTCAAGACCCAACTCGCGCGCATAATCTTCCTGCGTAAAGACTTCGACCAGTTCAAACGTGTCAGTCGCATCGCCAAACGCAAAATGCAGCACCGAGCAATTGCCCGGCACGCGCTCGCGCTCGTCGGCTGCCGCTCCCCTCACGTGGTCCAAAAACTCCTTGATGGCCGAGGCATGGCTCACCGCGAGCACGCACGAGTGGTCCGGGCGTCGCATCAAATCGGTCAACGTCGCCACCATGCGCTCGCGCACCTGCATCTGCCCCTCGCCGCCAAACTGGCAGTAGAAGTCACGCCATGGGCGCTCGGGCATGAGCATCACGCGCTCGGCCTCAAAGTCGCCAAAGAACCACTCACGCAGGCCGTCCAGGCGCTCGTACGCCAAGCCCGGCCACATGTTGGCGATAGTCTGCTCGGTGCGATGAAGCGTGGAGGTGTAGGCATGATCGGGCTCGATGCCGCGCGCACGTAAAAACATGCCGGCGCGCGCCGCCTGGTCGCAACCCAACTGTGTAAGCGGCGAGTCACTCCACCCCTGAATGATACGCTTAAGGTTGAATATCGTCTGTCCATGACGGACCAGATACAGATCTTTATTCATAGGGGTCCTTTCGTTCGTTACCAACCCAAGAGCGAAAACGCCCCGTCGCAATAGCCAAAATGAAGCACGGCACCGTTGTCGGGTAGCTCTCCCCCGCCAGTCACATACTCAAGAAACTCCTGGCAGGCTGAGCCGTGGGAAACCGCCAGCACGCAGTCGTGCTGCGGCCTGGCCATGATGCGGGACAGCGCCGCGACCATGCGCGACTGAAGCTGCACTTCCGACTCGCCGCCAAAGGCCACCGGATAATCGCCCCAGGGCTGCGGCGGCATCTCGCGATTTGATGTGCCCTCCAGCGAGCCAAAATGCCACTCACGCAGGTCATCGACCAGCTCAATGGAACGGTCCTCGCCAACGATAAGCTCGGCCGTATGCCGCGCCCGGCCTAACGGCGAGGAATACACATGATCAAAGGCCACGCCACGCGCCGCAAACGCCGTACGCGCCGTCAGCGCCTGCTCGCGCCCGCGCGCCGTAAGCGGCGAATCGTGCCAGCCCTGCAAAATGCTCTGCACATTGAGCTCAGTCTGCCCATGCCGCACCAAATACAGATCTGCCACACACCCTCCCCTCGTACCACCACAAAGGGGACGGGTACCTTTGTGGTGGTTTACCGCCGGATCACACCGCGGTGACACTCAACTACACCAGCACGTCGGCGAGCGAACGCTTGGGTACGTGGTGCACCCGCGCCTCGTCGCGCCAATAATTGATGGAGCCGTCGGGATTGGAATCGATCGCATCGATCACCTGTGTCTCGGCCGGAACGCCAAACGCCATGATCAGCTTGAGCTCATACTTGTCGTTATCGAGCCCCATGGCATCGATCGCGCGGGGCGTAAAGGCCTTGAACATGCAGGCTGACACCTCGGGCGTGGCGCTGCGGGCGGCGAGCATCATCGTCTGCGCGGCAATGCCCGTGTCGACCTCGGTAATGGGAGCGGCAGGCTTGCCCGGAACGGCGCGCTCGGCCAAAATCGCGATATAGCCGGTCGGGCGCTCGCCCTCGGCAGGACCCGGCCAGTCCTTAAGCGCGCCGGCCCATGCAAGCTCATCAAATACGCGCGCGCAGTCCTCGGCACCGCTCACCACATGAAAACGCAGACGCTGAGCATTGGCGCCGCAGGGAGCCAGGTGCGCCAGTTCCGCCAGCTCAAGCAAAAACTCGCGCGGCACGCGCATGGACTCGTCAAAGCGACGGCACGTACGGGCACGACGGACCAGCGCATCAAACGCTTCCAGACCGAGCTTTTCGCAACCTTGCTTTGCCATCGATTCGACACTCGACGGTGCCTCGGGAACTGCTTCGTTCATAGGGACCCCCAATACAAGCCAATTGTCCTTAGGAAAATCTAACCTAAAACGTAGGCAATAACGAACAGGGCTGCAATGTTCTACACCTGTTGAATAGAAAATCGCGACGTGGGGAACAACGGAAACAATTCGGGACCTTTGGGTTACGTTTCGCCCTCCCCGACCCATACGCCAGCGCCTTTAAGCGATACTGGCTGTAACGATCAAGGCTTACGCCGCACGGAAAGGAGACATTATGGGCATCTTTAAGAACGATGACCAAAAATCGAGCCAGTTTGGATTTGACGAGAAAAGCATGGCGGGCAAAGCCGTCAAGGCCGTACGCTGGATCTACGCCATCACGGGCGTCTTAGCACTCATTGCTGGTATCGCGCTGCTTTTTGCACCTGCCAAGTCCCTCGTCTTTTTGACGACTGTCCTGGGTTTTTACTTTGTAATCACTGCTGCCATCAGACTATTCACTGCCATTTTTGAGCCGCTGCTGCCCACCGGCTGGCGCGTGACGAGCATCATCTCCAACCTACTCATTATCTTGGGCGGCGTCATAATCCTGCGCAACCAGGCCTTCTCGACCGCGACGCTCACCACGATGGTGGTTATCGTGGCCGGCTTTGGCTGGATTGTCGAAGGTGTCATGTCCATTCTGGAGTCCGAGCTTTCGTCCAGCCGTGCCCTCGCCATCCTGAGCGGCGCACTCTCCATCATCGCCGGCATGTTCGTGTTTATCTATCCGCTGTGGTCGGCCAAGATGCTCGTCGTCTTTAGCGGCGCCGCGCTGCTGGTGTTTGGCGTAACGCTGATTGTTCGTGCTATTCAATTTGGCAAACTGGTGCACTAGATGCCGCGAACGCTCTTTATTGATGCAGACGCCTGCCCGGTCACGCGCGAGTCGATTGACTGCGCGCGGCGAGCGGGCGTCGCCGTTATTATCGCCGGCAACAGCACACAAAACCTGGAACGGCACATTCGCCGCGACGACCCGCGCGATGCCGAGCACGCGCGACGCGGCTTTTGGGTCACGACGCTTGATGTGAGCGTGGGCGCCGACAGCGCCGACTTTGCCATTGTCGAACGCCTGCAGGCGGGCGACGTGGTCGTGACGCAGGACATTGGCTTGGCGAGCATGGTGCTCGGGCGCGATGCCGCCGCCATCGGTGTGCGCGGGCGCGTGTACGACAAGGCGACTATCGACATGCAGCTGTTTATTCGCCACGAGGAAAAGAAGGTACGCCGCACCGGCGGACGCACTCGCGGACCGGCGGCATTTACCAGCGAAGACCGTGTCCGCTTTAAACGCAACCTCACCGAGTTGCTGCACTAACCAAGGTAGATTTTTGGGACATGCCTAAAATCTACCTTTTTGTTTTGAGCGGTGTGAGCGCTCGGAATCCATGGCTCAACAAAAAACGGGCTTCAAAATGCCATGCGTCGCCGCATTGCGCAGGCGCTGAGCATGGCTATTTGAAGCCCATTTTTTAGGCCCACTTAGAGGCCAACGGCGGAGAGGATGAGGCCCCAGCCAGCGCCGATGACGTACATCATGATCAGGAACACGGCATTTTCGCGGGCGCTGCGGTTGGTGCGGAACAGCACCAGATAACCCACGCCGGCGGAAATGAGCGTGCCGGCGAGCATCGGCGCCAGTTGCAGCGCGCCTTCCAGATACAGCTGTGTAATGACCACGCTCGCCGAGCAATTGGGAATCAGCCCGACAAGCGCCGAACCCAGGACAGCGAGTGTCTCGTTGCCGCGCAGGAACTGCTCGATCGCGGACTCGCCGAACGTCTCGAGCACGGCAACCAGAATCAGCGTCACCAGAAAAATGAATACCGAGACCTGCACGGTGTGCGAGATCGCACTGCGGATGATCGACAGGACAGGCGTCCCTTCGTGGGAGTGAGAGTGACCGTGACCATCATGGTGTTCATGTTCGCCCTCATGACCGTGATCGTGGCCATGTCCGTGTTCGTGCTCGTCCTCGTCTTCATCACAACCGCAATGGTCGCGCTCGCACAGCTCGTGGATGTGGTCGGCGCTCACGCCTGCCTCGGCCACCTCGTCGATGATGTCACCGCCGCTGTGGTCGTCGTGCGCGCAGTTCACGTGGGCCGGGTTGGCCGCGGTTCCCAGCACGGTACGGCGAATCGCCGCGTGCGCGCGGGCGTTACGGCGCAGGCCGCGAATGGCAGCGTCCACGATAAAACCCGTGACCAGTGCGATCAGCGCTTTCGAAGCCAAAAGCATCGCCATAGTCTGCACGGGAACCTGCTCGGCAAGCAACAGCGGCAGCATCTCATCGGAGGTCGAAAGGAACACCGCCACCAACGTGCCCAAGGTCACGACACGGCCGGCGTACAGCGTTGCTGCCATGGCCGAAAATCCGCACTGCGGCACCATGCCCAGCAGCGAGCCAACCACGGGACCCGCAGCGCCGGCGCGCTTGATAGCGCCGTTGACGCGGTCGCCCGCAACGTGCTCAAGTGTCTCGAGAGCAAGATACGTCACCAACAAAAACGGCACCAGGGACAGCGTGTCCTTGCCGGCGTCGAGCAGAATATCAATCAGTAAATCCATGACGGATGGAACCTTTCGTGTCTTTCGGCAACATTGTAAAAGTCCTAGCGGTCAACTAGGGTATTGTAGTTGTCCCGGGCGTGGTGCCAATAGTTGCCCATGGTAAACTATCATCTCGCCACAACTCAGTAACCCCGAGCCGTGCGACGCGGCCCGTCCAAGGAGCAGCCTATGAACGTTTCGCAAGCACTCGAATACGAACGCCAGCCGTTTATCCCCATGTTTATCTATGGCGATCACGGCGCCATGGAGTCCGAGCGCCAGAAGGGCGAGGAGGCCCTCAAGGTGCTCGAGACCGAGTACTTTACTGCCGAGGGCGACCCCGGCTTCGATTTTGCCACCGTGCGCGACCTGGCCGACCGCAACCGCGACCTGTGCGACCAGATCGGCGAGGCGCGCCTGCGCAACGTGACGCCCGCGACGCTTTCGCGCGGCCTGTCCGATGCCGACACCTGCGCTGCCATCGGCAAGATGCAAAAGCGCACCGCCGCGTCGGTCATGCGCGAGATCCGCGGCGACCGCGACGCGCTCGGCGTGGCCTACGCCCGCAAGCCCATCCAGGGCACCGTGCTCGGTATCGACATCGAGACCACCGGCCGTGCACCCGAGCGCGGCTATATCATCAACGTGGGCTGGGAGATCATGGAGCTCACCAGCGACGCCGTCCCGCATGACGCCGAGGCACACTACTGCGGCCTGCCCGACATCTACCGCGGCGAAGATGTGCCGCTGTCGAATATCCACCACATTACCTGGGACGACATCGACGGCAAAACGCCCTTCCGCGAGAACAAGGAGCTGCAAAAGCAGCTGCTCAAGCTTATGAAGAAGTACCCGTACATGGCGCATAACGCCGCCTTTGAGGACAGCTGGTTCAAGATTCACCTGGACGGTTACGCCGAGGCACGCCGCGCGGGTAAGATCATCGTCATCGACTCGCGCCAGATCTGCCGCAGCCTGGACGCCGACGTGCGCTCGCTCCCCCGCGAGTCCGCCCCCGCCGCGCTCGAGAACTGGGCACGCCGTCGCGGCACCCTCGCGCCCGACGCCAACGAGCAGCATCTGGGTCTGGACGACACCGACCTCATGCTCCGCACGGTACAGGCCGAGTTCAACCTCAAGAACCTGTTTGCGAAATAACCGATCCATCTGCGGGAGCGCCTGCCAGGCACAGTGCAATCCGTCTGGACGCACCGGCACGCAGTAAACTAGGGCGCAGTCTTATGGCTGCACCCTAGTTTTAATCAAAACGAGCAAATACGCATGCTTCACATAGTCGGCAGATTGGCCCACCTACTTTTTTCGAGTTGTTCGGCCAACTGAACCACTAGTCGAGGCCCCTTGAACCGCAATCGAGCGCTATAGTCGCTCCAATTTCGCAACCAAGCCCTATAAATCTACCTGAATCAATTCGAATAAGACGTTGCGATCACACCATTCGTATAGGATAAGGCCGAATAACTCAAATTATGTTGGTGAGGCATCTGAGCGGTCGGCAAAAACGCTTAGAAGCTACGAATCCGCAACTAAAGTTCACCAAAATGGGGCAGCCGACAGAAACCTCCCCAGCCGAAGCTGCCCCCCCCCTCAATACGACAGCTCAAAAACCCACCGTTCGCAGAAGGTAAGCCGCGCCCCAATACCGTTGCCCGAAGTTTCGAGCGTATATGGCGTCCGCTATGCCATCATGCGCGTATGGGAATCGTTCTGTCACATACCACGGCACGCGCTGTATACCAAACAGTCAACTCGCTCGCAAGCCACGCGACCGATCCCATATCTATGGGAAAGATCAAGGTGTCTGCGCCGACCACGTCCAACCTGGAAGCGGCGCGAGCATGGCTCAACAGAAAGAATGTCGATTCTGAAAGCATCCATGTGCTGACGTTTTCCAATAATGCCAAAAGGCACCGCAAGGGCTGCATCTGCCACTGCACGCACTATACGTTTGATGCAGAAAGCTACCTAGAACTCGAGCCGAACGTCTACATCGTCGATATCAAGCTGTGCGCGTTAGAAGCAGCAGCCGACCTCAACCTTTCGGAGCTCGTTGAGTATTACTTTGAAATCTGCGGCTCCTACGCGCTTGGAACGTCCGACGAAACTCAATATCGCGAGCGCCCAGCCCTAACCAGCGTTGAAGAGCTCAGAGCCTTCTTTTCAGAGGCATCGGGGTATCGTGGATCTAATAAAGCACTTAAGGCACTTTCTTATGTACGCGAAGGCTGTCGCTCCCCACTCGAAACGGCGTTTGTCATGATGCTGACAATGCCCAAGTCAATGGGTGGCTTAGCCATACGCGCTATCAAAACGGACTATCCGATCCCAGTCCCCAAAAGATACGCCGCCCTAACGCGACGGACGGTTTTCTACCTCGACGCGCTGCTCGAAAATTCGATGACCGATATCGAATACAACGGCTTTTACCACGACGAGCCCGAACAGCAATCAATTGACGAGGAACGCCGAAACACGCTGCGAAACATGGGATATGCCGTTATCACAGTTAGTCGTCATTCGTTTTTCAAGCAGTCCGCTTTTAGGCGGGTCATGGAAGCGATTCGCATTCGCGAGAAGATATGGCCCGGTCGACTCCCGGATAACTTCGCCATCCTGCAAGAAACTCTTCGTCAATTTGTCTTGCGGCGCTACTTCGAATACGGTCGCCGCGTCCTGGAGACACTCAAAGAAGAAGAGGCCGCCAAGCGCGAAATTGCAAGCCAATATCCGCAAGCTGATGACCCGAGCATCAACGATGTACCAGAACCCGACGACATGCAACACGTCGGGGCCCTTGCTGAGGAAATTAATGGGCCTTGGGAATGCGACATGTTCGCAAAAATCGATGAAAACCGCACGGAAGACGACACGATTATTGATCTAATTGAGAATTCGCTCTTCTAAAGGCGATCTCTGCGGATGTCCACCTACATTTTTCGACTTATTCGGCCACCGATGTGCCAGATTGGCTGCAGCAATGCTCAATATAACTTTAGATAAAACTGATTCTGCAGGAACTCCCGTAGAGGAAGAACTGATTCTCGCGGTATTCAACACGATAAAGTACAAATATGAACAGTTCTAATGCTTCTCAAGGTGGCTTTCTTAGCATGCTGGCCGAACATCTCGAAATATGTTGGCGAGCATTGCGTCGATGTCTCCCAACCCGCAGAAAATCGCAGAGGCGGCAAGCAGTCATCGAAATTAACGTAAATTGTATTGACATATGAACATGCGCTCATATAATCGAAAGTAAGTTATATGAGCGCATGTTCATATGAAAGGATATTGCAATGAGCATCCGCGTTGATGGAACGAAACCCGACATCGAGGCCACCGAACCCGCGATCCCCACCACCTGCTCGCCCGAGGACCTTCCCGACGAGGAGCTTCTCTACGACCTCGCCGACCTGTTCAAGGTCTTCAGCGACACCACGCGCATCAAGATTCTCTATGCCCTCATGGGCCGCGAGCTCTGCGTGGCCGACATCGCCGAGGCGACCGCAACCTCGCAGTCGGCAGTATCGCACCAGCTGCGCACGCTTAAACAGTCGCACCTGGTCAAGTTCCGCCGCGACGGCCGCAACATTCTCTACTCGCTCGCCGACGATCACGTCTACACCATGCTTAACCAGGGCATGAGCCATATCTGCGAATAGCAATCAACCACGGTATCAGCGCGGCCGGCACCCAGACCGCTAACACAGGGAAAGGAACCCACCATGAAAAAGCAGTTCAAGCTCGACGAGATCGATTGCGCCAACTGCGCGCGTGAACTTCAGGACGAGCTGGCTAAGCTCGATGGCGTCAAGTCCGTTTCGGTCAACTTTATGACCCAGAAGCTGACGCTCGAGGCCGACGACGCCAAGTTCGACGAGGTCCTGGACCGCGTCGTTGAGTTCACCGCCGACGCCGAGCCGGACTGCGAGATCATTCTCTAACCCGCGCATACGTTGACCTGCGAGGCCGCGCTTGCCGCGGCCTTTGCTCGCGAAATTATATGAGCAAGTGTTCATACACTCAAATGGGAGGTTTGAATCATGGCAGCCGCCGATCCCAAGAAGAAAAAGAAGAAGCGCAAGAAGAAAGAGTCCCTTGAGCATAAGCGCAACCGCATCCTGGTAGCACTGGGCATTTTTGCCGTTGTTTATGCCCTCGACGAGCTCGGCGCCCTCGCTATCGCATTTGGGGAGCCCGGCAACATCTACGCCAGCTTTGTGCTGTTCCTCGTGCCGTTTTTGATTGCCGGCTACGACGTACTGCAAAAGGCATTCAATAACATCCGCCGCGGCAAGGCCTTCGACGAGAGCTTCCTCATGGCCGTCGCGACCATCGGCGCGTTTGCCATGGTGCTCTTCCCCGATACCGACCCGCACATGGCCGAAGGCGCTGCCGTCATGCTGTTCTACCAGGTCGGCGAGCTGTTCCAGGCATACGCCGTGGGCAAGAGCCGCAAGTCGATCAGTGCCATGATGGACATCGCGCCCGACTACGCTAACGTCGAGCAGACCGACGGCACGCTCCAACAGGTCTTTCCCGATGACATCGCCGTCGGCGCCGTGATCGTGGTCAAGCCCGGCGAGCGCGTGCCTATCGACGGCATCATCGTCGAGGGCGAGACGCAGCTCGACACCGCCGCACTCACGGGCGAGTCAGTCCCCCGCCCCGCCAAGTCCGGCGACGATATCATCAGCGGCTGCATCAACATGACGGGCCTCATCCACGTGCGCACCACCAAGCCGTTTGGCGAATCCACCGTCGCGCGCGTCCTGGAACTCGTAGAGAATGCCAGCGAAAAGAAGGCGCGCACCGAGAACTTCATCACGCGCTTCGCCCGCGTCTACACGCCCGCCGTCACTGGCGCTGCCGCGGTGCTCGCGCTTGGCGGCGGCCTGGTGACTGGCGCTTGGTCCGATTGGATCCTGCGCGGCCTGACCTTCCTGGTCGTCAGCTGCCCGTGCGCCCTCGTGATCAGCGTACCGTTGAGTTTCTTTGGCGGCATCGGCGGCGCGTCCAAGCTGGGCGTTCTCATCAAGGGCTCCAACTACCTCGAGACGCTCGCCGACGTGGACACCGTCGTCTTCGACAAAACGGGCACCCTCACCAACGGCACGTTCTCAGTCGTCGCGGTGCACCCCGAGGCTGGCCATACCGAACAATCGTTGCTTGAAGTCGCAGCCCTTGCTGAATCGTTCTCCGATCACCCCATCGCGCAGTCCGTGCGCGACGCCTACCAGGGCGAGGTCGACCCCAAGCGCGTGAGCGACTCCGCCAACGACGCGGGCCACGGCGTGACGGCAACCATCGACGGCAAGCACGTCGTCGTTGGCAACGCCAAGATGCTCGCCGCGGCCGGCGTTGAAGCACCGGACTGCGAGGTTGTCGGCACGATCCTCCACGTGCTCGTTGACGGCGTGTACGCCGGCCACATCGTGATTGCAGACACCGTTAAGGCCGATGCGGAGCAAACGATTCGCGACCTGCATGCCGCCGGCGTCAAGTGCACCGTCATGCTCACGGGCGACCGCGAGGAGGTTGCGGCGTCTGTGGCCAAGCAGCTGGGGCTCGACGAGTTTCATGCGCAGCTGCTGCCGAGCGATAAGGTCGAGCGCGTCGAGGCGCTGCTTGCGGCCGAATCGGGCAAGGGCAAGCTCGCCTTTGTAGGCGATGGCATCAACGATGCGCCCGTGCTCACCCGCGCAGACGTTGGCATTGCCATGGGCGCCATGGGTTCCGACGCCGCAATTGAGGCCGCCGACGTCGTGCTCATGGATGACAAGCCGTCCAACATCGCCCATGCCATCCGTGTGGCGCGCAAGACCATGTCAATTGTTTGGCAGAACATCATCTTTGCGCTGGGTATTAAGCTGCTGATTTTGGTGCTGGCAGCGCTGGGCATCGCCAATATGTGGCTTGCCGTCTTTGGCGACGTGGGCGTGGCGATCATCGCCATCCTGAACGCCATGCGCGCGATGGGTGTCAAGAACCTGTAGCGCCTGTGGTCCCTCCGGCCGGGACCGGGCTTGGTTTTGAAAACGTCCTCGACCAATGAAGTGCCCCCGTTCTGCTCCTTCGGAGCTACGAACGGGGGCACTTCTGGTCTGCGGAATGTTTTCAAAACCAAGCCCGGTCCCGGCCTGCGATGACGTTGCTGGTGGTTCTTGGGCATCGCTTGCTGGCGGGGTTCCTTGGCTGAGTTAGACTTGGTTGGTAGGGCCTCCTGTCCCGGTCGCCGGTTCGCGCTTTGCGCGAACGGCGCGCTACTGGGGAACGTTAGTCGGTCATTGTTGGGGCCGATGTGCCGTCCCGGCCCAGCATTGCCCTTAGCTTCTCAAAGCTTTCCTCGCTCAGGCAGTGCTCCATGTGACACCCCTCTTGTGAGGCAACCTCTTCCGAAACGCCTGCGTCCTCGAGCAGCCCAACAAAAAAGCAATGGCGCTCCCACATTTGGCGAGCGACCTCCAGGCCACGCTCCGTCAGATGAACGTCGCGTTTACCCATTTCGACATAGCCGTTGTTCTCCAGCGTCGCCATGGCTTTAGAGACGCTCGCCTTGGTCACACCCAGGTATTCAGAGACGTCGATTGAGCGCACCGTGCCTTGGCGCTGCGACAGAACGTAGATCGATTCGAGATAGTCTTCTCCAGATTCACGTAGGGCCATGGGCCGCCTTTCGCGATGGCTTCTAGTTAGCCTTTGGATACTTTTGCCTGATTTACTTTACCGCAAAAGTTGCCCATGTCTTACTACATTGTTTGAAAAGTTAACCGTGTTTCACAAAACGCACGGGACGAAATCAGAACCACCCTTAAAAAGGGTGGTTTGCTCTTAGGGTATAACCCACGGGCCCCGGGCTCGCGTCTAAAGGCGCGGGCCCGGACTTCGTCCAGGCCTAGTGCATCTTGACCCGTGGCGCGCCGGTCGAACCGGCGGGATCACCCCCTCTTGAAGGGGTCCTCGTACTCCCTCACGCTCAGCTTGTCCAGCGCGATGTCGTGGGACTCCTGCTCCCTGATGTACTTGGCGATCGTCGCCTCGTTCAGGCCGACGGTGGACA
Source organism: Collinsella sp. (assembly GCA_019413925.1). Classification (GTDB taxonomy): domain Bacteria; phylum Actinomycetota; class Coriobacteriia; order Coriobacteriales; family Coriobacteriaceae; genus Collinsella. The sequence goes on along the minus strand of DXMY01000054.1, from coordinate 11,012 downwards.
CGTAGTAGCCCTCCGCCCAGAACTTCCTGTTGCCGAACTTGTACTTGAGGTTGGCGTGCCTGTCGAATATCATCAGCGAGCTCTTCCCCCTTCAGGTAGCCCATGACGCTCGCGACGCTGTACTTCGGCGGGATCGCCAGCAGCACGTGCGCGTGGTCGGGCATCAGGTGCCCCTCGATTATCTCGATCCCCTTGTACTCGCACAGCTTCCTGAGGATCTCCCCTATGTCGCTCCTGATTTGGTTGTAGATCACTTTGCGCCTATACTTCGGCGTGAACACGATGTGGTACTTGCACATCCACTTCGTGTGGGAAAGGCTGTAGGCCTTCTGGGCCATGGCGACCACCCCTTCGACTCGAATTCTTGACGGCCTGAACAATCGTCAATATCGGTCGGAGGGGTGGCTTTGTAAAGCCGTTTGTCTCCACCCGCGTAGCGGGTGGTTCAAAGCTGGCCGCTGCGCGGCCAGCGGACTAAAGTCTTGAAAACAAAATGGGGGCGCCCTGCAAGGAGTGTCCCCAGGCGCCGGGTGCCGGCCCGCAGTTACATCAATCCAAAGTGCTTCGCGGCGTTGTAGATGCCGTCGTCGTCCACGGCAGTCGTCACATAGGTCGCCGCAGCTTTCACCGTGTCCTGCGCATTGCCCATGGCCACGCTCGTGCCCACGGCGGAAAACATCGACAGGTCGTTCTCGCCATCGCCAAAGGCAATCGCCTCGCTCGCGTCGATGCCTAGGCGCTCCAGCGTCGCCGCAACACCCAGGTCCTTACCGCCGTTAGCGGGGATAATGTCGCAGAACAGATCGCACCAGCGCGTAGTGAGCGAATGCGACACCGCGTCGGTCACGATATGCTCGTCGGCAGGGTCCACAAAGGCGCAAAACTGGTAGACCGGCGCGTCAAAGGCGTGCTCAAACGGCTCCTCGTGGTAAACGATTCCCGCGTTGCTGCCGGCCGTCACCACGCGCTCGGACAGGCGGTTCACAAACGAGTTCTCGCCCTGCATACACAGCGAGTCATAGCACCCCTGCGCCACCTGGTCCACAATCACCGCAACGTCGTCCGGATCAATCGGGCAGCTGCGGTAGACGCCCTTGGCATCAAAACAGTGCTGGCCCGAAAGCGTAATGTACGCATCCCAACCAAGATCGAGCAGCCAATCCGGCATCTGGTAGGTCGGACGGCCCGTGGCGATCACGCACGCAATCCCCTGCTCGCGAAAGCTGTCGAGCACCTGCTGCGCCGACGCCGGAATCCGGTGGGTCTTAAAGCTCAGCAGCGTACCGTCGATATCGAAAAACGCGGCTTTGATCATTCTCGCCTACTCCTCGCCCTCGAGCTTTTCGCTCGCCTCGAGCCACGCCATCTCTAGCTCGCCCATGGCAGCGTGAGCCTCGTCGATCTTTGCCTGCTGCTCGCCGAGCGCCGTGTAGTTGGTGGGATCGACTTGGGCCATCGCGGCCTCGGCCTCCTCCACGCGGGCGCGCTGCGTTTCCATCTTGCGCTCGAGCGAGCTCACCTCGCGGCGAAGCTTCTGGCGCTCGGCGTTGGACAGGCCGTTGGGCTGACCGCTCGACTTGGGCTTCTCGGCCGCAGCTGCCGCGGCACCGGTGTCGAACGTGCCGGTCTTGGCGCTCGGCGCGCCCACGGGCTCGCCCTCGGCGGTAGCGTTGCACAGGCGCAGGTACTGGTCCACGCCGCCGGGCATATGCGTCAGATGGCCATCGAGCAGTGCCCACTGTTGGTCGGTCACGCGCTCCATCAAAAAGCGATCGTGCGTCACCAGGATCAGCGTGCCGGGCCAGCCGTCCAGCAGGTCCTCGACAATCGCGAGCATGTCGGTATCCAGGTCGTTGCCCGGCTCGTCCAGGATGAGCACGTTGGGCTCGTCCAGAATCGTCAGCAACAGCGACAGGCGACGGCGCTGGCCGCCCGAAAGATCGCCGATGCGGCTCCAGAGCTGCTGCGTCGTAAAGCCCAGGCGCTCGCAAAGCTTCTCGGGCGAAGTCTCCTTGCCGTCGATGACGTAGTACTTCTTATAGTGGCTGAGCACCTCGCGGATCGTGTCGCCCATGTAGGGCTCGAGCTCCTCGAGCTGCTGCGACAACACACCAAAGCGCACCGTCTGGCCAATCTTTACACGGCCGCGCAGGGGCGCGATCTTGCCCTGAATCACGTCGAGCAGTGTCGACTTGCCGGCGCCGTTCTCGCCCAAAAGACCATAGCGGTCGCCCGCGCCGATGAGCCAGGTCACATCGGTGAGCACCTGCTTGGGCGCGCCGTCGGTATCGGCATAGCCGGCGTCCACGTCGACCACATCGATAACCTGCTTGCCCAGGCGGCTCACGGCCAGGCGCTTGAGCTCCAGCTCGTCACGCACGGGCGGCACGTCGGCGATCAGCTCACGAGCGGCATCCACGCGAAACTTGGGCTTGGTGGAACGAGCCTGGGCACCGCGGCTCAGCCACGCGAGCTCCTTGCGCGCCATGTTGCGACGGCGCTCCTCGGTAACGACGGCCATGCGGTCGCGCTCCACGCGCTGCAGGATGTATGCCGAATAGCCGCCCTCGAAGGGATCGACCTGGCCGTCGTGGACCTCCCACATGCTGGTGCAGACCTCGTCCAAGAACCAGCGGTCGTGCGTGACCACGAGCATGGCACCCTGGCCGCGCTGCCAGCGGGCCTTTAAGTGACGCGCGAGCCAGTTGATGGTGCGCATATCCAGGTGGTTGGTGGGCTCGTCGAGCATGAGCACGTCGTAATCGCCGATCAGCAAGCGCGCGAGGTCCACGCGACGGCGCTGACCGCCCGAAAGCTCGCCCACCGTGCCCTCCCAGGGCACATCGCTGATGAGGCCGGCGAGGATCTGGCGCGTGCGGGGGCTCGACGCCCACTCGTACTCGGGGGCGTCGCCCACAACGGCATGATGCACGGTATCAGTATCGACCAGGTTGTCCTTTTGGCCGAGCAGACCGATCGTCGTGCCGCGGCGGTGCGTCACGCGTCCGTCGTCGGGCTCCAGCGTGCCAGCGAGCACGCTCAGCAGCGTCGACTTGCCGTCGCCGTTTTTACCGACAATACCAATGCGGTCGCCCTCGCCCACGCCGAGCGTCACGCTATCGAAAATATGCTTGGTGGGAAACTCTAGGCTGACGGAATCGCATCCCAAAAGAATCGCCATATGCCCTGCTCCTTCGTAGAAATTCAACGTTGTCCATGATAGCAGCGAGCCCCACCCCAAACCACCACGAAGGCGCCTGTCCCCTTTGTGGTGGTCGTTTCGGTCGCAGAGTAAAAGGCGGGCCATCTCCCACAAGAGATGACCCGCTTCTCCAATCAGTCCCGCGGCAACCGTGGCCGCCGCGGGCCTCAAGCATGTCCCGGACTAGGAGAACATGCCGGTGAGGTAATCATTCAGCCGCTTATCCTTGGGCCGTTGGAAAATCTCGTCGGTCTCGTCGTACTCGACCATATCGCCCATGTAGAAGAACGCCGTGCGGTTGGACACGCGCGACGCCTGCTCCATGTTGTGCGTCACGATGACAATGGCGCGGTCGGCAACGATCGACGACATGAGGTCCTCGATCGCCAGCGTCGAGATGGGGTCGAGCGCCGAGCAGGGCTCATCAAACAGAATCACGTCGGGGTTGAGCGCCAGCGTGCGCGCAATGCACAGACGCTGCTGCTGACCGCCCGAAAGCGCGTAGGCGCTCTTGTCGAGCTTGTCCTTGACCTCGTCCCACAGCGCCGCGCCACGCAGGCTTTCCTCGACCAGACGATCGAGCTCGTCGCGGTCGGTGATGCCGTGGCGCTTAGGCGCAAACGTAATGTTGTCGCGAATGGACTTGCGAAAGGGGTTGGGCTGCTGAAACACCATGCCGATGGAGCGACGCAGCTCGTACGTGTTCTCACGGCGCGTGTTGATGTTGCGCCCGCGGTAGTTGATCTCGCCCTCCACGCGGCAGCCGCGAATCTCGCGATTCATCAGGTTGAGGCTGCGCAAAAAGGTCGACTTACCGCAGCCCGAAGGCCCGATGAGCGCCGTGATCTCACCCTTGTGAAAATCGAGCGACGTATCGTGCAGCGCATGGTGGTCGCCATAGTACACGTTGACGTCTTTGGTGGAGAGCACGACCTCGTCGCTCACGGCCTTGCCGCTTACGCGCACGCGCTTCTCGCTCTCCCCCACGCTCAACAGGAAGTCCTGAGTCTCGGACGATGCCGCTTCGGTTGCGGGCGTTGCATTCATCTCGCTCATTCGGCCGTCATCTTCCTTGCCAGTTGCTTGCCCACGATACGGGCGATTACGTTAAACAGCAGCACACAGATCATCAACAGTGCCGCGGTGCCCCAGACGATCTGCTGGGCCTCGGGGCTGCCCTCGCCATAGATCTTGTAGATGTGCACGGCAAGCGACTCGCCGGGGCGAAACACGTTCCAGGCGCAGGTGGGACTCGACAGGTTAAAGCTCAAGAAGTTCAGGCGAACCGGCGAGCTCATGCCCGAGGTAAAGAGCAGTGCTGCGGCCTCGCCAAACACACGGCCGGCCGAAAGCACGATGCCGGTCACGATGGCGGGCATGGCCTCGGGGATCAGGATGTGCAGCGTAGCCTCCCAACGGGTGAGGCCCATGGCCAGGCACGCATCGCGCTGGGCCTGCGGCACGTCCTCGAGCGCTTGCTGGATCACGCGCACCAGGATGGGGATGTTGAACATGGTGAGCGCGACGGCGCCGGAGATGATGGAGTACTTCCAGCCCAACTGCACCGAGAACACCAGAAAGCCGAACATGCCGACGACAATGGAGGGCAGCGAGGACAGCGTCTCGATGGCGGTGGAGGCGATGTCGCGGATGGGGCCGTCTGGTGCGTACTCGACCAGGAAGACCGCGCCGCCCAAGCTGATGGGCACCGAGATGACTAGGGTAATCAGCAGCAGGTAGAACGAGTCGAACAGTTGGTAGAGCACGCCGCCCTGAGTTCCGTTGGCGCGCGCGGGCTGCGTGAGGAAACCCGGCTGGAACAGCGTCGAGATGCCCTCGAACAGGATGTAGGCCACCATGGAGACGACGATGAGCATGACAATGACAACAATCGCCGTCAGCACGCCCGTGGCGATGCGGTCCTGCCTTTGGACACGCCCGAGTCTCGCCTCGTCGATGTGGATGCGCGTGCTAGCCACGAGCCTTCGCCCCCTTGCGGCCGATAAGGTGGATGATCAGGATGAAGATGAGACTCATGCCCATCAGCAGCAGACCGAGCGCCCACAGAACATCGTCTTGGGCCGAGCCCTCGGCATAGACCGCCATAGACGTGGTGAGCGTGGTGGTGATGGTGGACGCCGGCGACAGCAGCGACGTCGGCATGGCCTCGATGCCGCCGATGACCATACGCACGGCGAGCGTCTCGCCAAAGGCGCGGGTCATACCAAGGATGACCGCGGTCATGAGCGACGGCATGGCGGACTTGAGCACCACGTGCCAGATGGTCTGCCAGCGGGTATAGCCCAGCGCGAGCGAGCCCTGACGGTAGCTATCGGGCACGGCGCGCAGGCCGTCGACCGAAAGCGTAGTCATCGTCGGCAGAATCATGACCGCCAGTACGATGGCGCCGGGCAAGATGCCCAGACCCGTGCTTACGTGGAAAACGCTCTTCATAAGACCGACGACCACGTGAAAGCCAATCAGGCCAAAGACGACCGAGGGAATGCCGGTCAAAAGCTCAATAAGCGGCTGAAAGACCTTGGAGCCAAACTTAGGCTGGATCTCGACCGCAAAGATGGCAGAGCCGATGGCGATGGGCAGCGCGATGAGCGTGGAGAGCACCATGACCGCAAACGAGGTGACGATCAGGGGCAGGGCGCCGGTGTAGGGCAGGCCGTTTTCGGCTGTGTTGGCCAGGTCCCACTTGGTGCCGGTGAAGAACTCGACGACCGAGACGCCGTCCTTGAGAAAAGCCGAGAGGCCCTTTTGGGCGACCATAAAGATGAGCGCGGCAACGACAAGCGTCACGAGCGCTACGCACGCGCCCGTGACGCCCAGGCCCACGTTCTCAAGGTCGCGCTTTGGCAGCTGTTTTGCCATTGCAAACCTTTCCGGGGCGATTGCTTATTTAGCAGAGACCTTACCGCTGGCGTCCTTGACGACCTTCATGGCAGAGACGGGGATAAAGCCCTGCTCCTCGACGAGTTTGCCCTGGACGTCGTCGGAAAGCATGAACTCCAGGAAGGCCTTGGTGGCCTCGTCGGCGTCCTTCGCGCAGTACATGTGCTCGGTAGCCCAGATCTTGAAGGAGTCGTCGGTGACGTTTGCGCTCTTGGGCTCCACGCCCTCGACCTTGATGGCGTTGAACTTGGAGTCGTCGAAGTGCGAGAAGTCGAGGTAGGAGATGGCATTGTCGGTGCTGCCCATCTGAGTCTGGACGTCGCCGGACTTATCGAGCTCGGCGTCGCCCTTAAAGTCGACGGCCTCGTCGCCAAAGACGGCGGCCTCGAAGGTGGCGCGGGTGCCGGAGCCTGCCTTGCGGTTGAGGACGACGATCTTGGCGTCGTCGCCGCCGACCTCCTTCCAGTTGGTGATCTGGCCGGAGAAGATGCCCTTGAGCTGCTCGAGGGACAGGTCATCGACCTTGACGTTCTTGGAGACGACAGGGCCCATGCCCACGACGGCGACCTCGTGATCGACGAGGTTCTTGACCTGATCGGCCTCGAGCTTGGTCTCGGCGAAGACGTCGGAGTTACCGATAGTAACGGTGCCGGCGGCAACAGCGGTCAGGCCCTTGCCCGAACCGTTGCCCGAACCGGAGATGGAGACGTCCGGGCTGGCATCCATAAACTTCTCGGCAGCAGCCTCGACGAGAGCCTGGAACGAGGAGGCGCCGTCGTAGGTCACCTCGCCGGAGACGGACTCGGCAGCAGCGGCGCTACCCTCAGCAGCGGTGTTGGCGGCGTTGGAGCCACCGCAGCCAACGAGGCCGAGACCGACGATGCCGGCAAGACCACCAGCGAGGCCGAGGAACTGACGACGAGAATAAGCCTGATCGAGCATGATCTTCCTTTCATACATGCGACTCGCGGGCACCCTGCCCGCTTTGCTGTTTGGAAAGATACGGCCTCGACCGGGCAGCGCCCGCGCCAACTGCTGTTTCTTACGGGCATTTGATAGACCCTTACCGCAAGCTCTGCCCAGCCTTTACAAACGGATAACAAACCCGCCACCAAGCATGACCCGCCTTTTACACCAATAAAAACAAAGTTGCGGTGAAATAGTTCCTGCTTGGCCATCAAATGGCCCATTCTAGGAACTATTCCACCGCAACTTAGATTGGGAAACCGCGAGACCTTAAAGCTCTAATTCATTCAAACGGAGAATCGCCACGATGTAGATCTTGAGCGCTTGCTTGAGCTGTTCCTCGTTGGCGCACTCGTTGGGACCGTGCATCTGGCCGCCCCATGCGGGCAGTTCCAGGCCAGTCTCCTCGGGACCAAACGAGACGGCGCGGGCAAAATTGCGCGCGTACGTGCCGCCGCCCATGGCAAAGGGCTCTGCATGCTTGCCCGTAAACTCGTTGTAGGTATCGATGAGCGCCTTCACGGCCGGGTCGTCGGCAGAGACCGAGAACGGCACCTTTGTACGACCCACGCGGCACGTCACGCCAAAGCGGCCCACGAGCGGCTCGAGCTGCTCACGAATGGTGTCGGCGCTCGTGCTATCGGGGAAGCGCACGTCGATGACCTGCTCAATGTGGCCATCTGCCACACGAATGACGCCGGGGTTGCAGGTGAGCGGGCCAAACGCCGGGCTCGTCGCGTCGATACCCAGGCCACGACCATAGGCGTCCGCATGCACAAAGGCCAAAAACTTGACAAACTCGTGCTCGGCAGGCGCCAGCAGGCGCTCGTTGCGTGCGCCAAACGTATCCTCCACCTCGCGCAGATACCCCACGATCAGGCCGACGGCATTAATCGTTCCCTCGGGCATCGAGGCATGGCCACCGATACCGTGGGCAAAAATCTGCGCATGACCGTTGTCGAGCGTCGTGATCTCAAGGCGATCGGCGTTTTCAACGGGCGCCGGCAGCTCCTCGGCGGCAATCGCAAGTTCGCAGATAGACTGCGACGGAATGGCGTTGCTCGCCTCGGCACCGCTCCAGGACACAATGCGCCCGCCGTCGATCTTGGGGCTCACAAACGTCGCCCCAAACTGACCCTTCTCGGCATTGCAGACCGGGAACTCGGCATCGGGCGTAAACAGAAAGTCGGGGTTCGCGTAATTCTCCAGATAATGGTGAACGTCGGACATGCCCACTTCCTCATCGCAGCCCAGCAGCGCGCGGAAGGTGTAGCGCGGCACAATGCCATGCTTGAGCAGGTAGGCGCCGGCGTAGAGCGACAGCACGGCCGGACCCTTGTCGTCGATCACGCCGCGGCCGAGCAGCCAGCCCTCGCGGCGCTCCATCGCAAACGGATCGGTGTTCCAGCCGGGACCGGCGGGCACCACGTCCACATGGCAAATGGTCGCGAGCTGCTTGTCGCCGCGGCCGGGAATGTCGGCGATGCCCACGTAGCCTTCGTCATCGCTTGTCTGGTAGCCGAGCTTTTGCGCAATGCCGAGCGCGCAATCGAGTGCATCACGGACTGGGCGGCCAAACGGCGCACCAGGTTCCGCATCGGCGGCAATGGCAACAGACGGGTAGCTCACCAGCTGCTCGATATCGGCGACAACGTCCTCCCAGACCTCGTCGACGTACTCGGCAACGCTCTGCTCCACCTGATTCATGGACGACCTCCTTATCAATGAGCGGCGAGCATGCCCGCCCCTCACCTTGAGTCATTAGATAGCGAAAAGTTTAGCAAGCTCGGCCACCGAGTGCACCACTGCATCGGCGCCCGCGGCCTCATGCTCGCCCGGCGCCGCCGCACCCGAATAGATGCCGATGCACGGCACGCCCATTGCGTGCGCGCCCTCCACATCGTTAAAGCGATCGCCGATCATCACGGCATCGCCCGCCGTCGCACCCAGAGCCGCCAGCGCATCGCGGACCGAATCGGCCTTGGTCTCGCGTCCCCGCGGCGAATTCATGCCGACCACGGCTTCGAACTGGCGAAGGCCAAGCTCGCCCACCATGTCAATACACTTTGCCTCCATGCGAGAAGTCGCCACGGCCAAGTGATGTCCCTGCGCGGCAAGGCCATCGAGCAGCGCGGGGATCCCGTCGAACACGGGATGCTCCTCCGGTCCCAGCTCGTCAAAAAAGGCGCGGTACTCATCTGCCACCACGAGCGATTCCTCACGGGAGAAGCCGTAAAAGTCGTGAAAGCTCTTCCACAACGGCGGCCCGATCATGCGGCGCAGGTCACCCATCTGCGCCTCCGAAAACCCGCGCGCGGCAAGCGCCTTGCGCGTCGAGGTCATCACCGCCCGACCCGTATCGGCCACCGTGCCGTCAAAATCGAACAGCACGACCGGCCGCTCACGTAGCTGCAATGCCGCCATCGGCATCCCTCTTCCCCAGTTGACGATTTCCACACCGACACTTCAAACTGTTGACTATTCAACAATTGAACCCAGCAATGTGGAATGACTCCACTATACTTGTCGCACTTTGCTCTCAGAAGGCGGCGCACAGGCGCCCCGACGAAAGGTGCAACTATGTCTTTTGCCATCATAACCGACTCCACGTCGGACATCTCCCCCGTCCGCGCCCAAGAGCTCGGCATTTACGTGATTCCGCTGCATGTGATTATCGAAGGCGAGGACCTGCTCGACCAGGTGCAGATTACCGCCCAGGAGTACGTCGAGCGCATGGCTGGCTCCGAACAGCTACCGCACACCTCACAGCCGAGCGCCGGCGAGTTCAAGGAACTCTTTGACCGCGTGCGCGCCGACGGCCACGACAGCGCCATCTTTATCTCGCTGTGCAGCGAGTGGTCCGCCTGCTACGCCAACGCGTGCCAGGTAGCCGACACCCATGAGCTCGACGTGCGCTGCATCGACTCGCGCACTGGCTCGGGCGCCGAGGGCCTGCTGGTGGAGTACGCGCTGGCCATGCGCGAGGACGGCCGCAGCCTGGACGAGACCGAGGCGCAAATCCGCGCGACGCTGCCCGACGCCCACCTGCTGCTGATTCCCCGCACGCTCGAGAACCTCGTTAAGAACGGCCGCGCGCCCAAACTCGCCGGCCAGCTCACGCAGATGCTCAACATTCGCCTGGCCGTTTCGCCGGAGTGGAAATCGGGCGAAATCAAGGCCGTCAAAAAGGGCCGCGGTGCCAAGCGTATCGTCGCCAACACCATGGCCGACTGCCTCGCATTTTTGGCCGAACATCCGGGTGCGAGTGTGCGCGTGCTCACGACTGGTGCCGCCGAGGAGCAGGAACTCGTCAACGAAGCACTCGCAGGCCAGGACTACGTAGACGCCGGCACCGGCCCCATCGGCTGCACCATCGCCACCCACGTAGGCGTCGACGCCATCGCCATCAGCTACTGCCCCCGCTACCAACCTGCCAATTTGGGACAGGTTTATTTTGGCAGGTTTTATCTGGGCAAACGTTAAACGGTAACAAAGGCTTGCCTGGCAAGATCGGACATGCCAAAGCCGTCGAACAACCGAAGTACACCCAGCCACAACAAAGCCATCACGCCGACGCGCCGCAACTCAAGGCGCGCCGGCGTCTTTTTAGGAGTCGCGGCGGAAAAGGTGCCGTTTTAGCCAAAAGGCCGCGAAACGCTTCCCATTACGCCGCAACTTCATTGCCGCCCAACCAGCCAATCGAGAAATTGGCGGCGATCGATGCTTTGTTCAACCCCCTTGCGGTGGCGCGCGCAGACGTGGTGTAAGAGCGTCCTGAGGTCCGTCGCTGCAAGTCCCGATATTACTCCTTCTTGAGACCGCGCCTCTCGACTATCTCGTCCACTATCTCCCTGGCGCGCCGCCCGAGCGCGCGGCGCCTCCCCTCTGTCGGGGCCGGCCTGTCCGCGGGCTCGGCGAAGCCCTCGGCGGCCGAGGCCTCGGA
>DXMY01000053.1 GCA_019413925.1 Collinsella sp. | reverse complement strand
GACGTGGTACTTGCACATCCACTTCGTGTGCGACAGGCTGTAGGCCTTCTGGGCCATACGCCACCACCGCCCTCTCGACTCGGATTCCTTGCGGCCTGAACAATCGCAAGTGTCCGGCGAGGGGGCGGCTTTGTAAAGCCGGTTGCCCCCACCCGCATAGCGGGTGGTTTCTGATGCGGCGCGCTGCGCGCCCCGCACAGGCTAAAGCCTTTAATAAAAATACCCCCAATTCCAAGTGGAAATCGGGGGTATCTCATCGGATGGCTTTCAAGCAGTTTGCAAAACTGCAGGTCGCAGACCTTCATTGCTAGTAGGAGAAATGAGTAGTCTCGGGTGGCTTGCCCATGAGTTGACGAATAAGTTGGAGCTTCGCCATTGGCTCAATCGCTTCGCGCGCTCGATAAACTTGTTTAGTAAAAGGCGGATCGGTCACCGATGGACGCGCGACAAGAAACACGTACCTCCAGTGGTTCAAGCACGGCGCGCGTGAGGATCTCTGCAAGCAACCACCTGGTACGCTACTGTTGCCAGCGTGGCTTAGCGGACTGGCGAATCCCGCCCCGTGCGCGTCATCATCCAATCAAATGCCCTGGCAAGCAGCAGCACCGCCAATCACACTACGTTCTTACGGTGCCCTCTGCGATAATATTAGCGAATTGTGTTTTCACCTCGCAGCTACGGAGACATTAGATGATTACGCTGGACAATCTTCGCGACGCACTTAGGGCTCTGTGCTACGAGCCGTCGGGCGACGGCACCGTTTATCAGAAATCCTGGGAAGAGACCAGCGCACAAATCACGGTCGATTTTTCCAAGAAACGCATCGGCTACCCGAAAGACCTGGGGTTCAAGGTCAACAAAGACACAACTTGTAACTTCTCCGATAACGAGAACTTCGTCGTACTCGCCTGCGTAACCATGTTCCTCGACAAAGGATATCGCCCCGAATCACTCGAGCTGGAGCGCGAATGGGCCCTTGGGCACGAACAAAAGAGCGGCCGCGCTGATATCTGCATTAATGACGAGAGGGGCGACACACTCGCAATCGTCGAATGCAAGACCCCTGGAACCGAGTTCAAAAACGAATTCAAGAACATGCAGTCAGACGGAGGGCAACTCCTCTCCTATTGGCAACAAGAGCGCGCGACTCGCTGGTTGGTACTCTTTGCATGCGATTTCATCAACAACGAAATTGTGCCAGACCAGGTTTCAATTAACTGCAGCGATGACGAGAACTTCATCGCGCTCGCCAAACGCGATGACAACATTGCGCTCTACCGCGACGCCCATACAGTGGAACAGCTCCATCAAGTTTGGACGGAAACGTACAACCAACAAGTCGAGGGAAACATCCTCTTTGGCGATAGGTCGACGGCATACCACCCGATGGTTCCTCCCCTTCTCAAGAAGGACCTTGTCGACTTCAGGGCCGAAGACAGCATCGTCAACCGCTTCGAGGAAATCCTCCGCCACAACAACGTCTCCGATAAAGAGAACGCCTTCAATCGCCTTATTGCGCTCTTTATCGCGAAGCTCCAAGACGAGCTCTCGAAAATGCCAACCCAGGAGATTGAGTTCCAATACCGCCAAGGACGAGACACCTACGAAACGCTCCAGGACAGACTCCAGAGACTCCACTCAGACGGCATGAGAAAGCTCATGCGGGAAGAGGTCCTGTACGTTCCCAACAACTACGCCGAAAACCTCATAAGCAACTATACGGGCCAGCACCGCAAGCAGCTCATCGAGGAGCTGAACGGCACGCTGCGCAAGCTTAAATTTTATACCAACAATGACTTTGCGTTCAAAGACGTCCACAACGAGGAACTCTTTCTTCAGAACGGCAAGGTACTCGTAGAGACGGTGCAACTTCTACAGCCGTATCGCATCGTAGGAACTCAAGACATTCAATTCTTGGGCGACCTCTTCGAACAGCTCCTTAATCAGGGCTTTAAGCAAAACGAGGGCCAATTCTTCACACCTGTGCCCATCACCCGTTTTATTTGGAAGTCACTCCCACTCGACAGCATCGTGCAGGACGAGGCTGGTGCCGTGCACTATCCACGCGTTATCGATTACGCCTGCGGCGCGGGGCACTTTCTCACAGAAGGGTTCGAAGAAATCTCCGACGCCGCATGCCAATATGATCCGACCATAGAGGATGACCTCGGAGACGCCGACTGGGTCAGAGACAATCTCGTCGGCATCGAGAAGGACTATCGACTCGCTCGCGTTTCCAAGGTCTCGTTCTACATGCATGGCGCAGGGCAGGGCAACGTGGTCTTCGGCGACGGACTTGAAAATTATCCCGACAAGGGAATCGACAGCCGAACCGACAGGGGACGCTTCGACATTCTTGTCGCCAATCCCCCGTACTCTGTCGCGGCCTTCAAACCGCATCTCAAGCTTCACAACAACGAACTCAAAGTGCTGGAAACCATCAGCGATAGCGGCTCGGAAATCGAGACCCTCTTTGTCGAGCGTGCGGCACAGCTTGTTCGGCCCGGAGGCTACGCCGCCATTGTCCTCCCCACCTCGATCCTCGACAAGAGCACGAGCTCGAGTTTCATGGCCGCACGCGATGTGCTTTTGAGCTCCTTCGAGATCGTCTCCATCGCCAGGTTTGGATCAGGCACATTCGCGGCCACAGGAACAAACGTCGCAATTATGTTCCTACGTCGCTTTGACGAGATCCCGCCCCGCAATGCGAACGCACTTGATTTCGTTGACGCTGTTTTTGAGCGCAGGAAGCTCACTGGTTGGAAAGACGAAAGCGCTTTCAACGCTTATCTCGACACAATTAATGTAGACGGAGATACTTACCGGGCTTTTCTCGCAGGAGAGGCTGGCTGGAACGAATGGGCAAACACTCGCCACTTCAACGTTTATTGCCATCTTTTCGAATCATCGAAGGAGCTCAAGGCCCTTCGAAAGAGCAAGACTTGGAAGGCGGCCGACAAGAACTCACAGCTCAAAGCAGAGAACGAGCTGTTCTATCGCTATGCGCACAAGGAAGAGCGCAAACGCCTGCGCGTTTGGGGTCTCGTCTGCGGCGAACAGACGCTCATCATCAACTCACCTAACACGACCAAGGAAATCGCCTCTTTCCTTGGCTACAAATGGAGCAATCGCAAAGGCAACGAGGGGATACAGCCCATCGATGGTGAGGGCGTGCTCTATTCGGACGACGAATCGGACGACACGAACTCGCTAAGCGGCATCATCAGAGCATGGTTCTCCGGCGAGCAGGTTGAGCCCGGCGACCTTGCCCAGTACTACTACTATGCCAAGACCGCCGATTTCATCGACTTTGATGCCGAGAAGTTCGACGAGACTCTTACGATTCCCCGCTCTTTCTACAAGCCCCGCTCGTTCGCCCAGGGCACCGTAGTCAAGACGCTTAGAGACATCACATCCTACGTTACCAACAGCGTGGCCCAGAGTTCCATCACCACCGACACTTACGTAACAACGGAGAACATGGTCAAGGATCGTGGCGGCATAACCGCCTATAGCGGAGAGCTTCCGGCAAGTGCTGGCACCGCATACAAGAAGGGAGACACGCTCGTCTCCAATATTCGCCCCTATCTGCAGAAGATTTGGCTCGCAGACCGCGATGGGGCGTGCTCCAAGGACGTTTTGGTATTCCGAAGCATAAATACCGACAGCCTATTGCCCGAGTTCCTCCATCTGCTCCTGTGGCAGAAGGACTTCTTCGACTACGATATGTCCACCTTCACGGGAACCGGCAGGCCTCGCGGAGACAAGAATGAGCTGCTCAAATACCCCATCCCAGTCCCGACGCTCTCCGAGCAGAGAGCCCTCATCGACGGTTTCAATCGCTTAACAGATGAAATCAATAGCAAAAGACAGCAAATCGCCGCTCTCAAGGAGAGCGTCAAATCACGGTTTGTAGAGATGTTTAGAACCAAGACACACGCATCATGGCCAATCGAAACAATCGGCAACTACAGCATAGAAATGCACTACGGCACTTCAGCAAAAGCCGGCGCCGATGGCGATTATGTCTACATCCGAATGAACAATATCACCGACGACGGCATCCTTGACCTAACCGATACAAAGCGAATCACCCTAAAGGGCCAAGCTCTCGAAAATGCTACCGTCCGCTATGGCGATATGCTTTTTAATCGAACCAACAGCATTGACAAGGTTGGGAAAACTTGCGTTTTTCATCAGTCAGAGACCATGGTTATTGCTGGGTACATCGTGTGCGTAAGGTTCGCTGACCACAGCTCTGCCGAATATGTATCTGGTTACCTGAATTCAAAGGAAGGAAAGCGAGTCCTTCGTAATATAGCGAAGGGAAGTGTCCATCAGGCAAATATCAGCGCAGCAGACTTGGCCGCTATTCCCATTGCAATTCCCCCGTTGTCCCTCCAACAGGAGTTCGCCGACTTCGCTGCCGAGGCGGACAAATCGCAATTTGCACTTGAGCAAGAGGTCGACGCCCTTTCCGCAGAGCGCGACGCCCTTCTAAACCGATTCCTCGCGTGATACGTTCCTCCCATCCATATCGGGATGGGAGGAACTGATGCACACGACGGTCGAAATAGCAAACGCGGTTCTCACAAAAATGCAGGCACTCGTTAGCGGCGAAGTGCTTTCGTATCTCGAGAGCGTCCTTATGAGCGAACTCAGGGGCATCGAACTTGAAGTGAACGCGCTCAGCAATGTCGAAGACGAGGCCTCAAAGTACATGGAGCGATTCCTCGCAGCCAAAACCATCGAGGGATGCTCGCCTAAGACCATCAGGTACTACAAGGCCACACTTACAAGGGCGCTCGAAGCAATCAAAAAACCAATTATCCGGATTAGTTCAGATGACTTACGAACATACCTGAGCGAATATCCCATAGGTAATAACGCGGGGAGCATCACCGTCGACAACGTCAGGCGCATCCTGTCGTCATTCTTCTCTTGGCTTGAAGACGAGAACCATATACTCAAAAGCCCTGCACGACGCATTAAAAAGATTCGCTCAAAGAGAACGGTCAAGTCCGTATATTCTGATGAAGAACTTATAGCCCTCACAGACGCCTGTTCTTGCAAGAGGGATCTGGCAATCATCAACCTTCTTAGTTCAACAGGGATGAGAATAGGCGAACTCGTCTCGCTCAATCGAGAAGACGTTGATCTAAATCGGCGAGAGTGCATTGTACTCGGAAAGGGCAACAAAGAGAGAGTCGTCTATTTTGATGCAACTACAAAGCTGCACCTAAACAACTACCTGCAAGAACGCAGCGATAACGTCGCCGCGCTATTCTGTAGTCTCACAAAGCCGAGTTCCAGGCTGCAAGTAAGCGGAGTCGAGCTCCGCCTTCGCTCCTTGGGAACAAAAGCAGGCGTCAAACACGTCCACCCACATAAGTTCAGGAGAACGCTGGCCACCAAAGCAATTGGAAAAGGAATGCCCATCGAGCAGGTGCAGAAGCCGCTTGGCCATCAAAAGATTGACACAACGTTGATGTACGCAATGGTCGATCAGGACAACGTAAGGGACTCTCATAGAAGGTATATCTGTTAAGTCAAATCACGGTTTGTAGAGGTATTTGGCGATCCGGTCGATGGTAAAAAATGGCCTTTCGTTAGGCTTGAAGACCTCTGTACCAAGTTGGGTTCCGGAGCAACACCACGAGGCGGCAAAACGGCATACAAGGCCGAAGGTGTTCCGCTGGTCAGAAGTATGAATGTTCACAACGGTCGTTTCGTGTGGAAGGACCTTGCTTGTATTGATGATGAACAAGCCGCAAAACTAGAAGGCGTCACGCTGATGAAGGGTGACGTGCTTCTGAATATTACTGGCGCTTCGGTTGCTCGTTCATGTCTTTTGCCGGATGAATTGGCTGGTGGACGTGTTAATCAGCATGTCTCAATTGTCAGAGTCGACCAAAAACGGATGCTACCGGTGCTATTGAACACGGTGCTGATCAGTGATTCGTATCAGAGACTCCTGCTAAACGGCTCAAGAGCGGCTGGAGCAACAAGGGAGGCAATTACCAAAGAAGATCTAAAGAGAATGACGGTTCCCTTGCCTCCCCTTGAGCTTCAGCAAGAGTTCGCCGACTTCGTCGCCCAGGTCGACAAATCGCAATTTATCATCCACCAAGATCTTCACGGCTTTTGAAAAGACAGATAGTTACATGTCCAACGCTACAGAAGCCCGAGGACCGTCGCCTTTGATAGCATCTCGTAGGCTCGCGGATATGTCTCTTTGTCGCGCTCGGCCATAAATGCCCAGTTCGCCGTCACGTCAGCCGCCCTCACCATAGCCACCTTGGAGGAGTCGACATAGGAGACTGGAATCTTGGGCAGCCAGTCGCTAAATACAGGAGGGTAGGAGGTCTGCCACGTTGGGTTGAACATGCCGCAGCGCAGCTCCTCATCAACCGATTCTGCCAGGTTGTACTTTCCGTCGATCGAAGTCGAATGCTCGTCAACCACAACAGAAACTGCATCAACCTCGCTCGCGGCAATTCCCTGAAGCCTCAGCGCGTCAACGATGCCGGACTTCACGCCACGCTTTAGAGCGTAGTCAAGATACCTTTGCTTGCGCCTTTTCGAGCTTGAATTCTCAGAGCAACTGCAACACCCCTGAGTAGTGGACCTCGTAGGGCGCCCTGAACCCCAGGCGCTTGTGGGGCCTGCGGTTGATGGCATCGTACACCCGCTCGACCTCCTCGTCCGAGACCGCAGAGAAGCCGGTCCCCTTCGGGAAGTACTCGCGCAGCAGACCGTCTGTGTTTAGTCAAGCCTGATTTTCGGGTTGGGGCTGCGGTGGAAATCCTGGTCCTCTTTTGGTCCAGGATTTCCACCGCAGCCCCAACCCGTAAATTGAACGCTATCAAACACAGATGCCGTCGCGAAGTCGATGTCGCGCGTGACGCGGCCGTCGGGGATGCGCGCGAGCAGCCCGCTTCCGCCCTTGAGGATAAACCGGCCGTCGGGGTTGCTGAACACCCTGCGCAGGAACCGGTCGCGCAAAGCCCGACGACAGCCGTCCCCGGGGTCACCGCCCCTGTCGCGAACGGCCCTCTTCAGGGCCCTGTCGAGCTGACCGCCGTTCTCGTACGTCATTCTTCCCGCCTCCTAGCTAACGAATCGTACAGGCTGGCCCCCGCCGGCATCCCGGCTTTTGCCCCCCGGCGTCGATTTTCTCCCTCAGCGCGCCCTCGTCTTCGACGAGGCCCCTTTCGAGCGCGTCCGCGAGCACGTTCGCGACCAGGCTCAGTTCCTCCCCGGAGTCTATCAGGTCCACCACCGTGAGCCAGGGCCTCGTCGCCGGGATGTCCGAGACGATCGCCACGTCCTTCGGGTCGAGGCGGCGCTTCCTGATGAATCAGGTTCGGGCGCTTAGTCTGCTTTCTCTCGGGCGTGCAGAACTCGTAGGGCGAGGGGCTGACCTCGCCGATGCCGTAGAGCCATGCAGCCGTCGCCCCCATGGCGACGGGGCGCCTCCCCGGGTCGATCGACAGTCAGGCCGCGAGGACGTCCTCCTCCCGCGTGCTCGGTGAGCCGCCCATGCGGTAGACGCCCTTCGCGAGCCTCTCTATGTTGCCGAGCCCTTCCAGCCTCGAGAGCGCGTACCGCTCGACGCCGAGCACCTTCGCCTGCACAGATGTGAAGAGCCCCCTTTGGGAAGAGGCGATGTCGTTGGTGGCTCGTATGACTTCGATTTATTCCATGCTTGCATTGTGGAAAATAATGCAACAATGCAAGCAATACGCTCAGAATACACGGCGTTATTCGGCGGCATTCGGGGTCACTGAAACTGCGGAAACCGATTTTCGCATTTCTTTATTCCCATTTGTTGACCTGGGCGAATGCAATTGAAGAGGGCTTGAATCCGCCTCGCAGTTTCAAGTCAGTTTCATCCGCTCGAAATCGGCCTTCGGGGGACCCGAATTGTGAATTATTCCCGCAGGGCCTAATTATTCCCGTACCGCCGAGTACTCCGTTGTACCGCCCAGTAGGGACACACGGGAATAATTGGGTCGTTTTCCCAGGTAAAGATGCAAAAAGAAAGCCCTCGAACCAAAGGGTTCGAGGGCTGTTATTCCCACTATTTCGCTGGTGGCTTTGGTTCTGTCGTCCCGTCATTCCAGTTGCACCCAGTTTTCGGCATCGACACGGAACGCGTGCCGCCGAATGACGCGATGTCGCGTCTCGTCGGCTTCGGGGACAAAAGCTGGGACAACTTCAAAAACTTTTTTCAAACTCAGGGCTTTGAGTTTTTGTTTTTGTCCCAAAGGAGCTTCCGGCCGTGATTCGGATGCCCGATTGGGCGGAATCGCCCGTTTCTGGAACTCAACCGCAGCATCACGCACAAGCCACTCGCAACAACTGCAAATGATTGGTCGAGGGCGGCTTCCAACGCGATTCCAAAGCCGCAGGTCAGGCGACTGCGCTGCTGGCAGGGAAAGGGAGTCGTATCAGGCGGCTTGCCCATGAGTCGACGATGAGGCCTTCACCGAATGTCGAGAACATGCTGGTAAAATAGGCAATACTTTTTATGACAGGAGAACGAGCATGGCCGAACCCCACGATAGGAAGCCGATCCTCACGATCGAGCAGCAGATAGAGCACCTCAAGCAGAAGGGCGTAGCCTTCGAGCTGTGTTCCGAGGAAGAGGCCGAGGACTACCTGCGCGACAAGTGCAACTTCTTCAAGCTCGCATCCTATCGCAAACTCTTCTCGAAATACGAGGGAGGCCCGCGCGACGGCCGCTACGTAGACCTCGACTTCGGCCAGCTACGCCTGCTCGCGGCGCTCGACCAGGAGCTACGCCACGCCCTGCTCGGCATGACGCTCGACATCGAGCACTTCCAGAAGGTGACACTGCTTCGCGAGATGGAGGACCGTGGAGAGGACGGCTACGCCATCGTGGCCGACTACATGGCATCGCTTACCACTGCAAACAGGGAGTACCGCCTGCGCGAGCTCAAGATGAGCGGCCGCAGCCCCTACAGCTCGAGCCTCTACGCGAAGTACTCCGGCGACATGCCTGCCTGGGCCTTCCTTGAGCTCACCTCGTTCGGCACCCTCATCGACTTCGTGCGCTTCTGCGCCAGGCGATGGGGCGACAGGCGCTTCGAGGCCTCCCACTACGACCTCAAGCGCGTGAAGTCCGTCCGCAACTGCGCCGCGCACGGCTCGTGCCTGATCAACTGCTTCGCCGAGAGGGGCGCCGCCCGGGGCTCGGCGTCCAGTGGCGTCTCCCGAAGGGTCGCCGCCGTGGGAATCCCCAAGGCGACCAGGAGGAAGTGGATGGGGAATACGGCCATGCAGGAGGTCGCGACCGTGCTCGTGGCGCACTCCGGCTTGGTACCCGAGGGCTCCTCGCGCTCGCGCGCCGCATCCGAGCTCGCCGAGATGTTCGCCAGGGCCGACGGAGAAACCGAGGCGCTGCCCGACAAGGGGCCCGACGCCGCAGCTCGCTCCGCGCTCGAGTTCCTTCGCAGGTTGACAGAATCGCTCGGGTTGGTAGAATAGCCTGCAGATAGCAAAACCTTCACGGTTTTAGGGGCGGACTTGCGCAAGCGACTCTGCCCTATTTTTATATTCACTCGCTATAGGAGACGGGTGATACCTGGGTCAATGACAGAACTGAGAAGCCCGGAATAATGGAGCCAGTTAGAAACCCTCGGGTTTGCGGGGCGGGATCGTGAGAGCGATTCTGCCCTATTTTTTCCTCCGTCTGCCCCAAACCAAGTAGTTCGAAGATAGCCTGTAGGTGTCCTCCTGGGCGCCTTTTATTTTCAGGGAATCGGCCGCTTCATGAACGAGCGACCGGCTTGACCTAGATCGAACCGCCTTCATCTCCGCCTAGGCGCCGGCGATCAACATCGTAAATCCGCGCGTGCTACAATGCGGGCACCAGAGATGAAAACACAGTCCCCGTCGGGTAGTCGTGGGCGTGCGGGAGTCCGCATCAGTAACCTGCCTCCTTGGTTGTCCCTTCTCTGCATGGTCATCTACATAAAGGAGGAACCAACCATGCAGATCAGCGTGTCATCCACCCTGACCGTATATCATGACGGCCAATTCTGGGTCGGGCTGGCGGAGCATGTCGAGGACGGCAGATACGGCGTCGTCCGCATCGTCTTCGGTGCAGAACCGTCCAATGAGGAAATCCTGCAATTCGTTACAAGCAAATGGGCGAAGCTCTCGTTCTTCGGTGACGAGGCCACGGAAACAAGCAAGCCCGCGAAGAATCCCAAGCGACGCGCTCGCGAGACAGCGAAAGCCCTTAAGCGGCCCGCGGTGAGCACCAAGGCACAACAGGCGCTCGCAGCACAGCGGGAAGCGATGAAGCGGGAGTCGGCTCAAGCAAGAAGCCAGCGTCGCGCGGATGAGGCGGAGGCGCGCTTCGAGCAGCGAAAGCTGAAGCGCAAGCAGAAGCATCGCGGGCATTGATACCGCCATCGACCCATATATAGCAGCAGGCGTAGCTTCGATTGAAACTACGCCTGCCACCTGGTGCTATAACGTTATACAGAACGTACGTTCTACTCCCACTCGATGGTCGCAGGCGGCTTGGACGTAATGTCGTAGCACACGCGGTTGGCACCGGGAACCTCGGCCACGATGCGGCCCGAGATGCGGGCCAGCACGTCGTAGGGCAGTTTGGCCCAGTCGGCGGTCATGGCATCGCTGGACTCGACGGCGCGCAGGATGATCGGGCGCTGATAGGTGCGCTCGTCACCCATGACGCCGACGGACTTGATGTCGGGCAGGACCGCGAAATACTGCCAGCAGCTGTGCTCGGAGTTGCGCTCGCCGGTCTGCTCAAACAGACGCTGATTGTAGGCATCGAGCTCCTCGCGCACGATAGCGTCGGCATTCTTGAGGATCTCGAGCTTCTCCCTGTCGACTGCACCGATGATGCGGATGGCAAGACCCGGGCCCGGGAAGGGCTGGCGGAACACGATGTGACCCGGCAGACCCAGTGCCAGACCAAGCGCGCGGACCTCGTCCTTAAAGAAGTGGTCGAGCGGCTCGATAAGGTCGAAGTGCACGCCCTCGGGGAACGGAATCAGGTTGTGGTGGCTCTTGATGGTGGCCGTCTTGCCGCCCGTCTTGCGAGCGCCGGACTCGATGATGTCGGGGTAGATGGTGCCCTGAGCCAGGTACTTGACCGGCTTGCCATCGGTCTCGAGCTGCTGCGCCACGGCGAAGAACTCTTTCCAGAACTGCGTACCGATGATGCGGCGCTTCTCCTCGGGCTCGGTCACGCCGGCCAGAAGCTCGGCATAACGGTCCTCGGCGTGGACGTGGATAAAGTCGACATCGAACTGCTTGGTGAAGACCTCCTCCACCTGCTCGGGCTCGCCCTTGCGCAGCAGGCCGTGGTTGATGAACACACAGGTCATCTGCTTGCCCACGGCGCGAGCGCCCAGCGCAGCCACGACGGAGGAGTCGACGCCACCGGACAGGGCCAGAATCACGCGGTCGTCGCCGACCTTCTCGCGGAACTCGGCCGTCATGGTCTCGACCAGGTTGTCCATGCTCCAGTTGGGCTCCAGGCCGCAGATCTCAAACAGGAAGTTGCTCAACAGCTGCTGACCGTACTCGGAATGCTTGACCTCGGGGTGGAACTGCGTGGTGAAGATTTTGCGCTCGACGCACTCCATGGCGGCAACCGGGCACACGTCGGTGCTGGCGGTAACGGTAAAGCCCTCGGGCACCTCGGACACGGCGTCGCGGTGGCTCATCCACACGGTCTGCTCCATGGGCGTGGAGTTAAAGAGCTTGGCGCCGGCAGTGCGCGTAATAGTGGCGCGGCCGTACTCGCCCACCTCGGAGTGACCGACCTTGCCGCCGAGCGTCACGGCCGTGATCTGATGGCCGTAGCAAAAGCCCAGGACGGGAAGGCCCAGGTCAAAGATGGCGGGGTCGATGGACGGAGCGTCCTCGGCATACACAGAAGCCGGGCCGCCGGAAAGGATGAGCGCAGAGGCGTTCATCTCGCGAATCTCGTCGGCCGAGATGTCGCAGGGGACAATCTCGGAATACACGTTGAGGTCGCGGACGCGACGGGCAATGAGCTGACCGTACTGCGCACCAAAGTCGAGTACGAGGACCTTTGCGGAAGCCTTTTGATCCATGGTTTCCCCTCCTGTTGGCGGGGAGCCGGTGCCCACCCGCGTGAATGAACAAAAATAACTTTCATAGTGTACACGTTATATGGGGTTTCTCGTCCCTCGCAGCCATCAGCGCACGGCAAACGCACGACCCGGGCCCTTATTTGACGGCAATTGAAGTGTTACTAAACGTTACAGATGATGTATTACGTTTGAACATTGGACGCCCTGTGCCACAATACTGCGGAACGACTCCGCCTCTGCGGCGGCAAATACGATAGGAATACCAGCATGAAGTGCATCCTTCTCATCGCCACGGGCGGCACCATCGCATCGACCGAGGACGGCAACGGCCTCTCCCCCGCCCTGACCGGTGAGGAACTCGCCCAGAGCGTCCCCGAGATCTCGGGCCTCTGCGAGCTCGACGTGGTGCAGCCCATGAACATCGACAGCACCAATATGCGCCCCAGTGACTGGATGCGTATCCGCGACGTCATCGTCGAGGGTTATGCCGACCACGACGGCTTCGTGATTCTGCACGGCACCGACACCATGAGCTACACCGCGGCGGCGCTTTCCTACCTGATTCAGGACAGCCCCAAGCCCATCGTACTCACCGGCTCGCAAAAGCCCATGGGCAATCCCTTTACCGACGCCAAGCTCAACCTGTACCAGAGCCTGCTTTATGCGCTCGACGAGCACTCGCACGACGTCTCGATCGTGTTTGGCGGCGTAGCCATTGCCGGCACGCGCGCCCGCAAACAGCGCACCATGAGCTTTAACGCGTTCATTAGCGTCAACTATCCGCCTATCGCCTATATCCGCAACGACCGCATCGTGCGCAACGGGTTTCACGGCACGCATCAGGGCGAAAACCCGGTGCGTTTCTACGACAGCATCGACCCGCGCGTATTTGTCCTTAAGCTAACTCCTGGCGTGAACCCGGGTATCCTGGACGCCCTTGCCGACAGCTACGATGCTGTAATCCTGGAGACCTTTGGCATTGGCGGTATCCCCGAGTTTGGTGAGTCGGGCGAGTCATTCCAGGAGGCGATTTTCCGCTGGGTCGATTCGGGCCGTACTGTCGTTATGACCACGCAGGTCCCCGAAGAGGGCCTCGATTTGGGCGTTTATGAGGTCGGCCGTGCTTACGCGGATCATCCGGGCATTCTGCGCGGCGACGACATGACCACCGAGACGCTCGTGGCCAAGACCATGTGGGCACTCGGCCAGTCACGTGATGCGGCCGAGATTCAGCGCCTGTTCTACAGCCAAGTCAACCACGACCGCATCCCGATGGCGTAGCTAAAACAAAATCCGCCTCTTTGGGCCTTGTAGGGCACGTGATACCCCTCGGAACGTGCAAAAAGCGGAGTTTTCAGCATCCGCCCCTTCCGGGAACGTTAAAACCGCTGGCTGTAAATTGCCTTTCGACTCGAAAGACTCGTTCCGCGCGCTTGTTATTCCTCATATTATTGAATTTTGTGGATAATCCAAAACATTACGCGTCGTATTTGTGGCCCCGGCTGCCGTCAAATTATTGAGGGATGCTGAATACTCGCGTTTTTGCACGCCGCCGTCGGGGGGACCCGTTCAACAAACGGCAAATCTAGCAAAAAAAGGCTACTC
The DNA here is from genome assembly GCA_019413925.1 of Collinsella sp. GTDB lineage: Bacteria > Actinomycetota > Coriobacteriia > Coriobacteriales > Coriobacteriaceae > Collinsella. The sequence goes on along the minus strand of DXMY01000053.1, from coordinate 52,027 downwards.
GATACCCTCGAGAAGCTCTGACACCGTCATGCCGAGTGCGGGCGCGATCTTAAATAGAACCTTGAGCGTGAAATTTGCCGTCCCATCTTCGATTCGGTCGAGGTAGGGTCGGCTGATTCCTGTCGCCACACAAAAATCAACCTTGGAGATACCAAGGTCTCTGCGTGTCTCTTCGACCCGCCTGCCAAGAATCTGTTTCGCACGTTCGTCCATGCAGCCGAGTTTGTAATGGAGCCGAACATAAACGTAAACTATAGTTTACGTTTTGCCGAATACACAGGAGTTTTCTATGTCGGGTTCTTCGGTCCGCACGTACCGAGCCACGCTTCGCACAAACAGCGCACCGCCCAAGCTCGTCGTCGTTGAAGCAGAATATCTTTCGCCCGATGAGCGCACAGCATTTGCATTGCTATCAAGTCGCGTCGCCGCCGTTCTGGTCCCTTGTCCGGCGCAAGGTGCGCTTGCCATCCAATGCCAAGCGCACGGCCGCTCGCTCAATCAGGCTGCCGTAATCGTAACCAGCCAGCGTGGCCTGCCCCTTCTCCTGGAAGCCGGCGTCGCGCTCGCCCTTCGCGGTGCCGGATACGAAAACGAGGCCGCCGCCGATATGGTCTTTAAACCACGATCGAGCGGCGGCCTCGCAGCAGCCATTGAATATGCGTGCAGGCTCGTTGCCTAAAAGGACAAGCTAGAAACCAAAGCCAAAGCCCGTTCCGGTAATCGCCGAGTACATAAAGTAAACGTTAACCACGTTGAGGAACACACCCGTGATGCAACCGTTGCGCAGGTAGCGTTCGCACACGATACGCGCCATGGCGGCGGAGTCATCATTGTTTTTAGCCTGGCGTCCTGCCGTAAAGTACGTCGCCACGCTCAGCAGCAGGTTGAGCACCGGCAGTGCCAGCAACTCGTAGCTCTTGCCCCAGCGCGTCGCCTCGCCGGCGGCATTAAACTTTGTTGCCACCTCGGGACCAATGTTGGGGATAACACACGCTGCGACCACCAGCGGAATCACCGCAAGCACGAGCAGCGCAACACCCATGTAGCCGGCTTTTTTGCCATATTTAAACATGTGCGTCGTCCTTACACGTTAAAGCGGAAGTGCACGACGTCGCCATCGGCCATGACATAGTCCTTGCCCTCAATACGCAGCTTGCCGGCGGCCTTGGCGCCCTGCTCGCCGCCGAGCTCGATGTAGTCGTCGTAGCCAATGACCTCGGCCTTAATAAAGCCGCGCTCAAAGTCGGTGTGGATGACACCGGCAGCCTGCGGAGCGGTCGCACCCTGACGCACCGTCCAGGCCTTGACCTCCATCTCGCCGGCCGTAAAGAACGACTGCAGACCGAGCAGCTTATAGGCCGCCTGCGCGAGCACGTCCAGGCCGGGCTGCTCCAAGCCCAGGCTCTCCAGGTAGTCGGCGGCGTCCTCGGGATCGAGCTCGGAAAGCTCAGCCTCGATCTTGGCGCAGATGGGCAGCGGCTTAACACCATCGATGGGCGCCAGATCGTCGTTGAGCATATCCTCGTCCACGTTGGCCACATACAGGATGGGCTTCATAGTGAGCAGGAACAGGCCCTTGGCAGCGGCGCGCTCCTCGTCGGTCATCTCCATGGATGCGGCGCGCTTGCCCTCGTTGAGCCAGGCAAGCAGGCGCTTGGCGACCTCGAACTTGGGCATGAGCTCCTTGTCGCGCTTGGCCTCCTTCTCGAGCTTAGGCAGCTGCTTCTCGAGCGTGCCCATGTCGGCCAGGATGAGCTCGGTCATGATGGTGTCGGCATCGCCGGCGGGATCGACGAACTCGCCCGTGCGGCCCACCTCACGCATGACGTTGGGGTCTTTAAAGTAGCGCACGACCTCGCAGATGGCGTCGGTCTCGCGAATGTTGGCCAGGAACTGGTTGCCCAGGCCCTCGCCCTCGTTGGCGCCCTTCACCAGACCTGCGATGTCGACGAACTCGACCGTTGCCGGCACGATGCGACCCGGGTTGACGATGTCGGCGAGCTTTTGCAGACGGCTATCGGGCACGTCGACGATACCCACGTTGGGGTCGATCGTGGCGAACGGGTAGTTGGCGGCAAGACCGGTCTTTTTGGTAAGCGCGGTGAACAGCGTCGACTTGCCTACGTTGGGCAGGCCCACGATACCGATGGAAAGGGACACGACAGCTCCTTTTGGTACAAGCATTTCAAACTGCATAAGTATAGCGCCGCCGCAGCATCTGGGCGAACCCGGACGCCACGGCGGCACGAATGAAGCAGAGATAGGGGTCGTTGGCTAGTCCGCGAGCTTCTCAACCTGGTCGAGCATCTTATCGAGCTTGGCCTTTGCCTCGGCCTTGACCTTCTGGGCTTCTTCGTGGGCCTTCGCCTTCTGGGCGGCCTTTTCCTCGGCTTCGGGATCGACGACGACCAGATTGGACGCGTCGTGCTCAACCAACTTGAGCGCATGCTCAGGGCACACCTTGACACAGGCACCGCAGCCCAAACAATACGTGGACTCCAACGCAAAGCGGCCGCTTCCCACCAAATCGCAGGCGAACGTGGGACATACATTGACGCACTCGCCGCACGACGTGCACTTGTCAAAGTCGCACTCCGGCGTACTCACCTGCATGTTTTGGGCAAGCTCGGGGTGGTTTTGCAGCGTTGAGAGCACCAGCTGTCGACCGTGCGTGAGCGAACGGCGACGCTTGGTCGTCGTGGTGCCGCACATGGTGTTGAGCGTACGCTCAAGCTGCGTGATCTGGTGACGATGGGCCTTCAACTTCTGCGTCACCGAGGCCAGCGCCGCCGTCGCCGGGTTGAGTTTGGTCACCGTCAGACCCGTGGTGCGGGCGATCTTTTCCATGTACTCCTTGCGCTCGTACTCGCGGCGCTTATGGCACTTGAGGCTCTTGGGATCGACCTCCAGACCCATGCCCGTGCCCGCCCACTCCTCGGCGGTAGCAATGGCCTCGCCCAGGATATCCTCGCCACCGGTGTTACGGCACTTATCGCACACGCCCAGCGGCAGGTACACGCTCACGTTGGGATAATCGGCCAGCACCGAGAACCAGGTCTCGGCCGTAATATCGCCCACACAGGCGACAACAACCTCGCTCTCGCGCGGCATGCGCTTAAGGGCACGCGTGCAGGTAACGTAGGCGGTCTCGTGGCTCGTAGCAGCAGAGACGATGTCGTCATACAGGTTTTTGGGCGCCAGGCGCGGCGAGATGATCGCCTCGGTCGGACAGGCAGCGGCGCACAGGCCGCACTTGCGACAGGTATCGAGGATCTCGATGGCGTCTTCCTCGACCTCGATGGCGTTGACCGGGCACACGTCCATGCACGCGGTGCAGCCGCTCTTTTCGTTTTTGCAGGTCAAGCATGGAATGGTGTTGCCGCGCGGACGCTCCTTGTAGTCGGCAGGATTCCACTGCGGCGCCGACGGATCGAGTGCGTCGGTCACACCGCCAAGCGGGTTTTTAAGAAAGTCGAAACCCTTGCTGATCTCGATAATGTCATCAAACAGATCGTGTTCCTGCGCCATGCGCGGCCCCTCCCTGAGCAGTGCAAACAAGCAAGAAATAATGATACGCCATCGGCCCGTGCCTCGAGCAAATTACACGCGGAGCACCTTTGGGACAAATAGCCTATGGCCTATCGCCGCCTCGATTGCACAAGGTCAATCAAGCGCCAAACTATGCCTCGCACATGAGCTGCACGAGCTTTTGTTTGGTCACCTTGGCCTGCTCGTTGGCCATATTACGCTCGTTTCTAAAGACCGCATTTGCAACACCCTGCAGATCGGCATCGGAAATCTCGCCAAGGCCCAGATCCTCGAGCGTCGTCGGCAGACCAACACGCTGGCAAAACTCGAGCACCTGATCAAGCTCGGGTGCACGCTCCAGACGAAGCTGAACCACCAGGCCAAACGCCACGGCCTCGCCGTGCATGGCCTTGTACTCAGGCAGAATCGTTAGACCGTTGGCGATGGCATGCGCCAACGCCAAGCCACCGCTCTCAAAGCCGACGCCCGAGAGCAGAATATTGCACTCGATCAGGCGCTCAACCGCCGGCGATGTACGCCCCTTTTTGAGATCGCGCTTGGCAGCGACGCCGCATTCCATAAGCGTGTCGTAGCAGGCACGTGCCGCGACCAGTGCCAAGTGCCCCGGCGCGCCACCGTGCTCGTTGGCGCCGTGCGCCGCGGCGCACGAACGCGCCTCGAAGTACGTTGCCAGCGCATCGCCCATACCAGCGACCGTCATACGCAGTGGGGCCGCCGCGACCACGTTGGTATCGACCACGACCAGGTCTGGATTCTTCTCGAGCATCAGGTAGCGGTCGAACGACCCATCCTCGTGATACAGCACCGAAATCGCGCTGCACGGACCGTCCATCGAAGCCGCCGTGGGGCATACGCACAACGGCAGCTCGGCATAAAACGCTACTGCCTTGGCGATATCGAGCATCTTGCCGCCGCCAATGCCTACCACCATGTCGCAATACTCAGCCTGGGCTTCCTGAGCCATTTCGACAACGGCCTCTTCCGTACACGGACCGTCATAAATCTTAAAGAACGGCTCGCTTAGATCTTCGTCCAGAAATCCATCGACAATCTGCCTGCACAGCCGATCCTCGGTGCCCTGGTCAAACAAGACATAGGCAGCACAGCCCAACCATGACAAATACCTGCCCTGACGCGAAAGTTCGCCCGGCCCCTGAACATACCGGCCGGGACCGCCATAAACCATAGGAAGCGCCATACGAGAATCCGCCCTTCATCAAACAACGATTGGTGCAAAGTAACCTGACCCCTTTGCACCAACTTGGTGCGATGGGGTCAGGTTAGTTTGCACCATAGCAAAAAGGGGCAAAGCCATCTGTTGGCTTTGCCCCTTCCTTAGCTTGATTTACTCATCCATGAGATAGTAGTGGCCCAGCGCGTCGGCACCCAGGATGGCGTTTGCGACCATCTCGGGCGTCACCTCAAACGGCATGTTGCACATGGTGTCCTCGGGCGCGCAAGCGGCCTCGGCAACGACCATGGCCTGCTCGCGCGTAACCTCGGCAACGCCAAGCTCCTTCATCGTGACCGGCAGGCCCAGCTCAATGCAGAAGCCCAGGACTTCCTCGAGTTTCTCAGTCGGAGCATCCTCGAGTACCAGCTGGACGATGGTGCCAAAGGCGACCTTCTCGCCGTGATACATGCCGTGGCACTCGGGCAGCATCGTCAGGCCATTGTGGATGGCATGAGCAGCAGCAAGGCCCGAGCTCTCAAAGCCAATGCCCGAAAGCAGCGTATTGGCCTCGATGATATGCTCGACTGCAGGCGTGAGCGCACCCTTCTCCAGCGCGACCTTGGCCTTGACGCCATCGGCCATAAGCGTCTCGTAGCAAAGCTTGGCGAGCGCCAGACCGGCCATGCCGCCCTTGCCGCCAGCGCAGGTGCCACCGTCGGCATCATGCGTCGCCTGGGCCTCAAAGTAGGTTGCGAGCGCATCGCCCATACCGGAAACCGTCAGGCGCACCGGGCTCGCCGCGATAACCGTCGTATCCATCAGGACAATGTTGGGGTTTGCCTTAAGGAAGAGATATTTATCGAACTGGCCATCGTCGGTGTAGAGCACCGAAAGTGCCGAACACGGGGCATCGGTCGAAGCAATGGTGGGGCAAATGATAACCGGGGACTCCAGGTAATAGGCGACGGCCTTCGCGGTGTCGAGGATCTTGCCGCCACCGACGCCGACGATGATGTCGCAACCGTTGTCGCGAGCGAGCGCAACCAGGCGATCGACCTCGCCCTTGGAGCACTCGCCGTTAAAGTCCTCAAACAGCAGCTCGGCCTTAGCCTCGGCAAAACCGCCCTCGATCTTGGCACCGACGCGCTTCTTGCCCGAAGGCGTCACGATGACGAGGGCCTTAGCGCCGAGCGGCTCGACATAGGAGCCGAGCTTGGCGAGCTCGTCCGGACCCTGGATGTACTTGCTGGGGCTATTGAAAATTGCAGCCATAACTATCCCATTCTCTAAAAGAAAAAAGAAAGGGGCTCCGTACAGATACGTGCGGAGCCCCTCGTTACGATAACAAGAGTCGATTAGAAATCGATGTCGGTGTCGTAGTAGCAGGCCTTGAGAATCTTCTCGAAGTCGGCAGCCTTGGTCTCACGCGGGTTCTCGGGCGTGCAGGCGTCCTGCTCGGCGTTCGCGGCGATCTCGGGGAGCTTGGCGAGGAACTCCTCCTCGGAAACCATCTGCGGGTTCTCGGCGTCGACCTTCACGCCACCATTCGCGTAATCCTTGATGGACTGCGGAATGTTGAGCTGGTCGTTGAGGTCGCGGATCTTCTGGACGAGCGCAGCGATAAGCTCCTCGTTGGTCTCGCCGGGAAGGTGCAGGATCTCCTTGGCCACGTAAGCGTAACGCTCGGCAGCGCGCGGATCCTTGGAGTTCCACTGAATGACCTTGCCAAGGTACATAGCGTTAGCAGCACCGTGGATGATGTGGCCGTTCTCAAAGGCTGCACCGGTCTTGTGAGCCATGGAGTGAACGATGCCCAGCAGGCCCGAGGAGAAGGCGATGCCGGCGATGCACTGAGCCTCGTGCATGTGCTGACGGGCCTCATGGTCGCCAGCATAGGACTTGGGCAGCCACTCGACGATCTCGCGGATGCCGTGCAGGGCGTTGGCGTCGGTGAACATAGAGGCGAAGGTAGAAACGTAGGCCTCCATGCAGTGGGTCAGAGCATCCATGCCGGTGTGAGCGCACAGCTTGGCCGGCATGGTGTAGGTGAGCTCGGGGTCGACGATGGCGACATCAGGGGTGATGTTGAAGTCGGCCAGCGGGTACTTGATGCCCTTGGCGTAGTCGGTAATGACGGAGAACGCGGTGACCTCGGTAGCGGTACCGGAGGTAGAGGAGATGGCGCAGAAGTGAGCCTTCTGACGCAGCTCAGGGAAGCTGAACGGCTGGATGATGTTATCGAAGGACTCCTCGGGATACTCGTAGAAGACCCACATGGCCTTAGCGGCATCGATGGGCGAGCCGCCGCCGATGGCGATAATCCAGTCGGGCTCGAACTCGCGCATGGCCTCGGCGCCCTTCATGACCGTCTCGATGGACGGGTCGGACTCGACGCCCTCGAACAGCTTGACCTCGAAGCCGCCCTCTTTGAGGTCGGCCTCAACGTCCTGCAGGAACCCGCCGCGGCGCATAGAGCTGCCGCCAGAAACGATGATGGCCTTCTTGCCCTTGAGGTTCTTCACCTCGTGGCGAGCGCCCTCACCAAAGTACAGATCGCGAGGATTGGTAAAACGTCCCATACTGTGCCTCCTAAACAAGCCCCTCTTAGACTTGCGTATATAACGGAGCACCCGATTGGCTCCGTTAGGACCGTTTTGCGCGTTGCCGGCGATGACAATGCGCGATGTCTAAACGTCTCAACGCTCAGACAAAGATTATTTTACCGTTCTGGTTGGTCAGTTATTCACCTAAAGCCGACAATGATGAAACGTTTTTTCTATCCCTGAAGACCCTTGTGGGGCATTCATACTCCCAAGCTGGGCAAACGTTTTATCAAGGTTGACCACATATCCCGGGCAGGACGGTGACCCTCCAAAATGCGCCCCGTTCGCCGCCAAAAATCGACCGTTTGCGGCACCGTGATACCACTCGGTCGTCCAAGGTGCCGACATTTGTGCGACATCCGTCTTCGTGGTGCAAAGGTGCAAGTCCAAGTGCGGCACCCCCGGTGTGCCACATGCGGGTAAACTAGAACCTTATATAGAGACATTTGAACCCTAACCGCAGCAAAGGAGGCCCCATGGCATTCGATCCCATTCAAGAGGATTGCCATCGCCTCGTTCTTGAGGCCTTGCGCCGCGACAATATCCCGCTCACCGACGGTGCCGCCGTAGAGCGTCTGATGGAACAATTCACCCGCGACCCTGCACCGCTCATCGTGCACGACCGCGACCGCGCCGGGCACCTCATTGCCAAGGTGGTCGAGGCCGTCGACTACCGCATTCCCTTTATCCCCGACGATGCCCAAGCCGAGCAGGAAGAGGCCGCTGCCGAGAACATGCTTCGCGAGGCCGCCGCACTCGATCCGGCCAACTGGGATGCGCAGCGCATGTTGTGCGCCCTCACCGCTGACTCCAACGAGGAATACGTACAGTACTTGGTATCCAAGTGCGATGAAGTCGAACACGACCTGGCGCTCAAGATCGCCTCGGCGCAGGACCCCTACGAGCGCGAGGCCGCAGGCGACCTGACCCGCCGTCCCTACCTGCGCTGGCTTGCCGCCTTGGCATCGCGCGCGCTCATTAGCGGCCGCTACCGCATGTCGCTCGAAGCCGCAAACCGCAGCCTCGACTTTGCCCCCAACGATCCTGCCGGCGTCCGCCACACCGCAATGCTCGCCATGGCAAAGCTCGAATACCCCGCTGAGGAGCTCAAGCGCTTTCGCTCTGCCCACTCCGTCCCCTATCTCGCCAACACGCCGCTGCGCCGTCGTCCCAAGGATGCAGAACGCGACTTGGACCCGTGGACGCTCATCGCGCTGATGAGCGCTGCCTGGCGCGAGCTGGATTACGAGGGCGCCGAACACTACCTGCGCATCCTTGCGCGCTCGTGCCCGCACGCAGCCGAGGCGCTCTACTTCCAAACCGAGTTTCCCGATGGCGTCTATGCCCGCGTCAACGTGGGTGCAGGCTCCACCGACGAGCTCGTCCTTGCACTCTCCGAGGCGACGCCGGTACTGCAGGAGGGCCTGGGCGCGCCCGACAACGCCAGCTTTGCCGCCTGGGTCGCCACCAACGACATCGTGCGCTCCCAGATCGACGAGCGCATACTGCGGGCGGCCGAGCAGGGTTTGCCGTTTAAGGGAGGAGACCTCTAATGGATCCGAGCGTCTACATCCCCGCCTACCTGGAGCGCACCTATCTGGCGTCGCACCCCGAGCTCACCGATGCAGCACGCGAGCTTGTCCATAACGACATTAGCGCGAATCCCCAAAAGTATGCGCAGTCCGAGCATGCCCAAGCGCTGCTGTCCTACGCCGGTGTTCATCGCCACCTGCTCGACGAGCTCCATCGCATCGAGGACATGGGCAGCGACGAGGAGTTCGAGCAGACGCGCAACCGCCTGTTCGACGATATGCGTGATGAGCTGCTCAAGATCGTCCGCATCGATGCGCATGTCCTCGACGCGCAGCTGCTCGCCATCATCCTGGCCGACACGCCCGTTGACGCCTGCCTGGGCGACCTGATGAAGCTCGAGGCGACCACGGCCGATTACCTTCAGCAAAGCGTGCCCGGGTTTGATATGGAGGCCCCGCACTACTGGGCCAATATTGTTTTGGCCGACGGTGTCACCGCAGCAGACCTTACCGCGAGCGAGCCGGCTCTTATCGGATGGCTTCACACACTCGAGGCCATCTCGCAGCTGTGCATGGCGAGCGCTCGTTACCGCGCCGCCGCCAACTATGCTCGCCGTGTCCTTAAGGCGGAGGGCTATCCCACCCGGGCCGCCGGCACCGTATTGCTTGCCCTCGCCCGCTTGGAAGACCAGGACGGCTTTTTTGCCCTGGCGCATCAGCTCGAGGAACAGATGGGGGCAGACGCACTCGAAAACTCTCCTTGGTACCTGCTCGCCCGCACGATCTTGCTGTTCAAAACAAACAAGATGCGCCCGGCGGTGCGTGCGCTGCGTGAGTTCGCTAACCGCTGCGAGGGCGGCGCGTTCTTCTTGCTGAATCCCATGTACCAGACGCCGTATCTTCCCTGCCGACCCGAGCCGCGCGACCCCTGGGACCTTTCGCACCAGGCAGTTTGGGAGGCCGACGGCATTATCTCGGACACCCCCGACTTTGCCCCCTGGGCCAACGCCTGCGAAGATGTATCGCAGCTCGCCCAGGAATTTGCGCGCCGCTACGGCTTTTAGCGACGCGATCGCCCCGACCATGTCATCTATGTTAGGAACGGCTTCATGAACTTCCGCTCATCTCTCGCCTGCACCTCGAGCGATATCGCCCGCTGGGGACTGCGCTCTGTCCTCAAACGCCAGGGTGGCGTGCTTCCCGGCCGCATCGCCATGAAGATCGACCCCGAGCTGCTAAGCGACCTCGCGAGCCTGGTCGACCGCAGCGTGGTGATTACCGGTACTAATGGCAAGACCACCACCTCCAACCTCATCGCTGACGCCGTTGCTGCCAGCGGCGCTACCGTGGTGTGCAACCGTGCCGGCAACAATATGGAGCCTGGTGTGGTGGGTGCTCTGCTCGAGGCCCGCGGCAGCCTTAAGCACACCAGCAGCGGCAAGCGCGTGGGCGTTTTTGAGTGCGACGAGCTCTACACCGTACGCGTTCTGCCCAAGCTCAAACCGACGTACTTTGTGCTGCTCAACCTGTTCCGCGACCAGCTAGACCGCTACGGCGAGATCGACCATACCCAAGACGTCATCGCCCATGCGTTGGAGCTCTCTCCGACGACAACGCTCATCTACAACGCCGACGATCCGCTGTGCGCCTCGATCGCCGCGCGCGTCCCCAACACGAGCATCGCCTTTGGCATCGACGGCGCCACGGGCACCGAGTCCGACCGCATTAGCGACTCGCGTTTTTGCTCGCAGTGCAACGCCCCGCTGGAATACGACTATGTGCAGTACGGACAGCTGGGCGCCTATCATTGCCCTTCGTGCGGCTGGGGTCGCCCCGCGCTGCTCCGCCGCGTGACGGGCGTTGAGCTCGGCTGCGACGGCTACGGCTTTGACCTGGCCTTTGGACCCGAGGTCAACGCGCCCGCCGTGCACATCGCCACGCGCTACAACGGCCTGTACATGGTCTATAACGTCGCCGCCGCCTTCTTTGCGGCGCACGAGCTGGGCGTGGACGCGGCGCACCTGCAGCCCACGCTTAATGCCTACGTGCCCGCCGGCGGACGCATGGGCCGCTGGGATATTGCCGGCCGCACCGTCGAGGCCAACCTGGCCAAGAATCCCGTGGGCTTCGATCGCCAGATCCAGTCCATTAAAACGGCAGGTGGCAGGCTCTGCGCCTTCTTCCTAAACGATAACGATGCCGACGGCCACGATGTCTCGTGGATCTACGATGTCGACTTCGAGCGCATCGCCGACACGCCGGGTCTTGTCGCCTTTGCCGGAGGCACGCGTGCGCACGACATGCAGGTACGCCTCAAGTACGCCGGCATCGATGCCGCGATTATCTCGGACGTCGCGCAGGCGATCGGCGCCGTGGCAGACGAGGCCGCCGATGACACCTTCTACGCCGTCGCCAACTACACGGCCTTCCCGCCGTTAGTCAAGGAGCTCGACGGGCTTAAAGACGACGATGCAAGCTCGATTGTCTCCCACGCCGTAACGCGCGCCGATGGTAGCGCTGTCCCCACCGATATTGCGCCGGTCGAGCTTTCGCGCCCGTTGCGCATCGTCTACCTGTATCCCGATGCGCTCAACCTCTACGCCGACGGCGGCAACGTTATCGCCCTCGAGCGCCGCTGCGCCTGGCGCGGCATTCCCGTGCGTGTGGACGAAGTCCACATGGGCGAGACGCTCGACCTGACCGACGCCGACATCGTTATGATGGGCGGTGGCTCCGATCGCGACCAGCTGGCGGTTGCACATGAACTGCTCGCTCAAAAAGACAAGGTCGCGGCCTATGTTGAGGATGGCGGCTCGCTGCTTGCCATCTGTGGCGGCTATCAGCTGCTCGGCCGTTCGTACTATATGGGCGAGGATCGCATCGAGGGTCTGGGGGTCATTGCCACCGAAACCGTACGCGGCTCCGACCGCCTGATCGGCAACGTAGCCGTCGAAACCAATCTGGCACCCGAGCCCTTTGTGGGATTCGAGAACCACGGCGGCCGCACCCTGCTCGATACAGCGGCCACGCCGCTCGGAACGTCCGTCGTCACGGGCACCGGCAACAACGGCGACGATGGCTTTGAGGGCCTCGTCTACAAGGGCGTGATCGGCACGTACCTGCACGGGCCGGCGCTGCCCAAAAACCCCGAACTCGCCGACTGGCTGATCGCACACGCCCTCGAGCGCCGCGGCGATGCGCAGGCCACAGCCCTGCTGCCGCTCAAGCCCCTCGACGACACCTACGAGCGCGCCGCCCACGACGCCGCCATGAAGCTCCTCCCCTAGCACCCCACCACCACAAAGGGGACAGGTACCTTTGTGGTGGTTTTCCAGTTTGCCAACGATATACGCGCCGACAAAAAAGTCTGCTATACTCTTTCCCGCTGTCCCCATCGTCTAGCGGCCAAGGACGCCACCCTTTCAAGGTGGATATCGCGGGTTCGAATCCCGCTGGGGGCACCACTGAATCTGAGAAGCCCGTTGCCCTCGCGGCGGCGGGCTTTTTGCTACCCATGCGCCGGGATTCGAACCCCGAAGGCATAAAATCACACTGTCATCCAAGGGCCCGTGGACAAAAAATAGCAAATATGAGTACTGTTACCAATTTAGTAACAGCGATTTCATGCCATCAGAAGGCGATTTGGACACAAGGCGTCCTACGGCGGAGGAATTGCAGGCGTTTATCAGCTAAGTACTTGGACATATGTTGCGTAACACTGCATATTTTGCAAAAAGATAATGCTACAGGGCTTGTGACAGTACTCATATTTGACGTTTTTTGCCCACGGCCCCTTATTGCGTGGGCGAATCAGTTGCAAAGCGGGATCCAAAGCGTCCTTCGCAAACAAAAAGCCGGGGCCCACGCGATGCGGACCCCGGCTCAATACCATGACGATATGTCGGTTACGCTCTACACGTAGAACAGGATGTCGTCGTAGGTCGGGACCGGCCAGTAGTCGGCTGCCACGATCTCCTCCATGGCATCCACGGCGGCGCGCAGCGTATCCATAGCGGGAACGACCTCGTGTGCATACACATTGGCCTGCTCCTGGCCATCGAGGGCCTCGGCCTTCTGATGCACGGCGTCGAGCGCCTTGATGGAGTCGTTGATGGCGGTGATGCCGTTGCAGAGCTTGTTGAGCGTGTTCTGCTCGCACTGCATGGCGGCCTCAGCACCGGCGGCACGAATAGTCTCAAGGCCCTTAGCGACCTTGGTGGCGTAGGCGGTAATGACCGGGCGATAGGTACGACGCGCCTCGCGAACCATCGTGGTAGCTTCGATGTTCATGAGCTTGTTGTACTTCTCGAGCTTGCAGTCATAGCGGCACTGAGCCTCGGCCTTGGTCAGGACGCCCGTCTCCTCAAAGAGCGCGATAGCCTTATCGGAAACAAAGGCGGGAAGAGCGTCGGCCGTGGTCTTGTTGTTGGCAAGGCCGCGCTTCTCGGCCTCGACGGGCCACTCATCGGAGTAGCCGTCACCGGAGAAGAGGATGCGCTGGTGGTCGGTCAGGACCTTCTTGCAGTACTCGAGCGCGGCGTCCTGGAACTTGTCCTCGGGCGTACCCTCGAGTGCGTCGGCGAAGGACTTGAGCGACTTGGCCACGGCGGCATCGAGCACCAGGTTGGAGTCGGAGACGTTCTGCTCAGAGCCGCAGGCACGGAACTCGAACTTGTTGCCAGTGAAGGCGAACGGGGAGGTGCGGTTGCGGTCGGTGTTGTCTTGCATCAGCTTGGGCAGGGTATCGGCGCCCAGGTCGAGCACGCCGCGCGTGGCATGGACGGAAGCTTTGCCATCGATGATCTTCTCGACGACCTCGGTAAGCTGGTCGCCCAGGAAGATGGACATAATCGCCGGAGGAGCCTCGTTGGCGCCCAGACGATGGTCGTTGCCGGCCGAGGCGACGGAGGCGCGCAGGAGCTCCTGATAGTTATCGACGGCCTCGATCACCGCAGTGAGGAAGACGATGAACTGCAGGTTGTCGAGCGGGGTGTCGCCCGGATCGAGCAGATTCTCGGACTCGGTGCCGAGCGACCAGTTGTTGTGCTTGCCCGAACCGTTGATGCCCTCGAACGGCTTCTCGTGCAGCAGGCAGACCAGATCGTGGCGGGAGGCAATGAGCTTCATCTTCTCCATCATAACCAGGTTCTGGTCGATGGCCTCGTTGACCTCGCCATAGACAGGGGCGAGCTCATGCTGGCAGGGGGCAACCTCGTTGTGCTTGGTCTTGGCGGGAATGCCGAGCGCCCACAGCTCGTTGTCCAGGTCCTTCATATAGGACGAGACGGTGGGGCGGATTGCGCCAAAGTAGTGCTCCTCGAGCTCCTGGCCCTTGCAGGGAGCGGCGCCAAAGAGCGTGCGGCCGGTGATGACCAGGTCCTTGCGCTTGCGGTAGGCGTCCTTCTTGATCAAGAAGTACTCCTGCTCGTCGCCAACGGAAGGAACGACCTTCTTGGGGGTCTTGCCGAACAGCGCCAGAACACGCTTAGACTCACGCGAGAGCGCAGTCATGGAGCGCAGCAGCGGGGTCTTCTTGTCCAGGGCCTCGCCCGTGTAGGAGCAGAAAGCCGTGGGGATGCACAGGACGTCGTCCTTGATAAAGGCGGGGCTGGTGGGATCCCAAGCGGTGTAGCCACGGGCCTCGAAGGTGGCACGCAGACCGCCGTTGGGGAAGCTGGAGGCGTCCGGCTCGCCCTGGATGAGGTTCTTGCCCGTAAACTTGGTAATGGCGGTGCCGTCGTGGTTGGGCTCGAGGAAGCTGTCGTGCTTCTCGGAAGTAATACCCGAAAGCGGCTGGAACCAGTGCGCGTAGTGCGTCGCGCCCTTGGAGATGGCCCAGACCTTCATGGCGTGGGCAACGGCGTTGGCCACATCCAGGTCGAGCGGCTCACCGTCCTCGAGGGTTGCAGCAAGGCGCTTCCAAATGTCCTTGGGGAGGTAGTCCTTCATGACTTCCTCAGAGAACACCATGGTCCCGAAGCGGTCAGTAAGATCGGCCATACGGAACTCCCTTCGTATCGGCACCGCGTGAGATGCGGTGTTGATTACTAACGAACGAGTCATAGCTTAGACTCGCCGTGTTTCCGCGACATTACCGTTATGTTGCTGTCACGAAACCAATCAATGAGGTTACCGCATCGCGGCGGCGTTGCCGCCCTTAATGGCCAATCAACTGTATAAATTGCAGACCTCTCCGCACAGTTTACGGGTAGCTCATTTGCCACGGGCTATAAAGACTGGTATTTGATGCGAAATACCAGTCTTTATAGCCCGTGGCAAAATTAGCCGCCCTGTTATAGAGAAAGCCGATAGCAAGGCATCTTTGATTGGTATCCTCAAATAGCGCGTGAAACTCCACCATGGCACAGTGGTGCTGTAGAATCCTTACAACACATCACACTATTACGTATCTAGAGGAGCACGATATGCGCGTCGACGAGGTTTTTAAGCAGGCAGCATCCCAGGGCACCGCGCCCATTTCGTTTGAGATGTTCCCGCCCAAGGGCGAGCTGACCCTCGACACGGCTCGCGAAGTGGCAGGCAATCTGTGCAAGCTTTCGCCGAGCTTTGTCTCGGTCACCTGCTCGGCCGGCGGCTCGGGCAACGGTGCCACCACCGCTCCCATCGCGCATATGATTACGAGCGAATTCGATACACCCTCGGTGGCACACCTTACCTGCGTGGGCCGGTCGCACGCCGATATCGCCGCCAAGATCGACGAGCATCGCTCGGCCGGCGTGGAAAACATCCTGGCCCTGCGTGGCGATCTCCCTGCCGGCGCGACCGAGGACGACAAGCCCGCCTCGGACTACGCCTACGCCCGCGACCTCATCCCCGAGCTCGTCGACGCCGGCTTTTGCGTGGGCGCCGCAGCCTACCCCGAGGGCCACATTGCCTGTGAGGACCTCAACGCCTCGGTCGAACACCTCAAGCAAAAACAGGACGCCGGCGCGAGCTTCTTTGTAACGCAGCTCTTCTTTGATAACGAGTGCTTCTACCGTTTTCGCGAGCTTGCCGACAAGGCCGGCATCACCGTGCCCATTACCGCGGGCATCATGCCGTTTATGGGCAAGTCGCAGATCAGCCGCATGGTCTTTATGTGCGGCGCATCGCTGCCCTCCCCCGTCATCAAGATCCTCGCCAAGTACGAGAACGACCCCGAGAGCCTGCAGGCAGCTGGTGTAGATTATGCAGCCCGCCAGCTTTGCGACCTCAAGGAGCACGGCGCCGACGGCTTGCACCTGTACACTATGAACCGTCCTGCGATCGCCGCGACCATTATGGAGCGCCTGGGGTAATGGAAAAACCGCACATCGATACAACCGCTGTCGAAGTGCCGGCCGACCTTGCGTCGCCGGCGCTCTACCGTATCGATGCAGCCCACCATCCCCGTGTCGACCGTGCCGAGATGCTGCGGTATCTGGGTTACGGCGGCCAGCAGATTGAACCCGAGCTGTCGCAGCGTATTGAACTTGTCGTTGAACGTCTGGAATTGGACATTGAGCCCCGTGGCGTGCGCCGCGTATTTGCCGTCGATGCCACGGGCGTGGACGAGCAGGGCAAGCCTTGCATCCGTCTGGTCGGCACCAATGTTGAGCTGCGGGGTCGCGATATCTATCGTCATCTTAAGGACGCCCGCTTTGCCGCGCTCATGGCATGCACCCTCGGCATGGACGCCGAGCGTCGTCTGCGCACCACGGGAGCCCAGCAGCCCCTCGAGGGCGCCGTGCTCGACGCCGCGTGCTCCGCTTACGTGGAAGCCGCCGTTGAGCAAATGGACCAGCAGGTCAAGACGGACGCCGCCGTTCATGGGTTCGCCGGCAACTGGCGCTTTAGTCCCGGCTACGGCGACTGCCCGCTCTCGGCCCAGCGCTCGATCGTCAATGCGCTCAACGCCACGCGGCTCATCGGCTTGACCGTCACGCCCACCAGCCTGCTTATGCCCACCAAAAGCGTGACCGCGGTGATCGGCCTGTTCGACGGCGAAGTCCACGACGCCCAGACCCGCCCCACCTGCAATAACTGCCGCATGCGCGAGAACTGCCGCTTCCGCACCGCCCACACCACCTGCTATTCCAGCCATTAGGAGCCCTCGATGTTTACTCCGCTTATCACTCATGATTCTGACGGCGCTGCATTGGCGGCACCCGTTGATGCCGCACGTCGCAACGGTGCCACGTACAAGACGCGCACGATCGACGATCTGCGCATTAAGGACGATCGCCTGCGTGCGGCCATCGAGGGCACGGGACACCTGTTGTTCGACGGTGGCATGGGCACCATGCTGCAGGCGGCCGGCATGAAGGCCGGCGCCTTGCCCGAGCTGCTCAACTTTGAGGAGCCCCAGGTTATCACCGATATCCAACGTCAATATGTCGAGGCCGGCTGCGATGTAATTACCGCCAACACCTTTGGCGCCAACGCCCACAAGCTCGACGGTGCCGCCACCGTGGCAGACGTCTTTGCCGCGGCCGTCGCCTGTGCCCGCGAGGCCGGCGCCCGCTACGTCGCCGGTGACATCGGCCCCATCGGCGCACTGCTGCGCCCCTTGGGCACCCTCAGCTTTGACGAGGCCTATGACCTCTTTGCCGAGGAGGTGCGCGCCGGCGTCGATGCGGGCGTGGACCTCTTTATTATCGAGACTATGACCGACCTGGCCGAGATCAAGGCGGCGGTCCTCGCCTGCCGCGAGAACTCCGACCTGCCCGTCTTTGCCACCATGACCTTCGAGGAAGACGGCCGTACCTTCCTGGGAACGAGCCCCGAGGTCGCCGCCATCACGCTCGACGCCATCGGCACCGATGTCCTGGGCATCAACTGCAGCCAGGGCCCGGCCGAGCTCCGAGGACTCGCCGCACGTATGCTCACCGTTACCGACAAGCCCGTTATGGTGCAGGCCAATGCGGGACTGCCCCGCGTGGACGACGACGGCAACACCGTCTTTGATATCCAGGCGCCCGAATACGCCGTGGCCGTCGCCGGCATGATCGAGGACGGCGTGAGCGTCGTGGGCGGTTGCTGCGGCACCACGCCGGCGCACATGGCGGCCTTGCGCACGCTTATCGACAACCACACGCCCAGTCCGCGCCACCGCAAGCCCAGCATGTCGGTCACAAGCGCCCAGACCGTGGTGGACCTCCCCTGCGATGGCCACAAAATCGCCGTCATCGGCGAGCGCATCAACCCCACCGGCAAAAAGCGCCTGCAGCAGGCCCTGCGCGACGGCGACCTGGACTACGTCGTGAGCCAGGGCATCAGCCAGCAGGAGCAGGGCGCCGACATCCTGGACGTCAACGTGGGCCTGCCCGAGATCGACGAGGTCAAGATCATCCAACAGGCAACCGAACAGCTCCAGGGCTCCACGCTGCTGCCGCTACAGATCGACTCCACCGATCCCACAGCCGTCGAGGCCGCCGTGCGCCGCTACGCCGGCAAGCCCATCATCAACTCCGTCAACGGCAAGCAGCAGATCATGGATGAGATCTTTCCGCTGGTCGCCCACTACGGCACCAACGTTGTCGGCCTTACGCTCGACGAAGGCGGCATCCCCGATACCGCCGAGGCCCGCTTCGCCATCGCCGAGCGCATCGTGGCCGAGGCTGCCCGCTACGGCATCGGACCGGACCGCATCCTCATCGACTGCCTGGTCATGACCGCCTCGACCAATCAACGCCAGGCCGAGCAGATCCTGCGCGCCATGTCCCTGTGCAAGGAGCGTCTGGGCGTCAAATGCGCGCTCGGTGTGTCGAACATCAGCTTTGGCCTGCCTGCCCGCCCGCTGCTGGGCTCGGTCTTTTTGGCCGCCGCCTTTGGCGCGGGCCTGGACGCCCCCATCATGAACCCGGGTTCCAAGCGCTTTATGGACACCGTCTACAGCTATCGCGTGTTGAGCGTTGAGGATGAGGGCTCGACCGGATACATCGAGCGCTACGCCGGCTGGACCGATCCGTATAAGATCGCCGCGAACCCGGCAGCCGCCCAGGCCGCATCGACCGACGCCGTGCCCGCCGCTGGCGCCACCGGTGCCGACAGTAGCGACGACCCCATCCGTCGCATGGTCGTCTCGGGCCGCAAGGGCGAGATCGCGGCCGAGACCGAGCGCCTGCTGGCCGACCACGACGCCATGGACCTCATCAACAACCACTTTATCCCCGCCCTCGACGAGGTTGGCGTCCTCTTTGACCAGGGCAAGTTCTTCTTGCCGCAGCTCATGGCCTCGGCAGAGGCAGCGCGCGTGGGCTTTGACACCATCAAGCGCCTGATGCCCGCCGGCGAGATTGCCGACAAGGGCAAGATCTGCGTGGCCACCGTCAAGGGCGACATACACGATATTGGCAAGAACATCGTTAAGATGCTGCTCGACAACTACGGCTATACCGTCTTTGACCTGGGACGCGACGTCGACCCGCACGAGGTGCTCAAGACCGTCAAGGAGCGCAATATCAAACTCGTCGGCCTCTCGGCGCTTATGACCACCACGGTCGTCGCCATGGAGGAGACCATCAAGCTGCTTCATGCCGAGGTGCCGGGCGTCAAGATCATCGTAGGCGGCGCCGTGCTCACCCCCGAATACGCCAAGCAGATCGGCGCGGACTACTACGCCAAGGATGCCGCCGAAAGCGCTCGTATCGCCGAAGAGGTCTTTGGGCAGTAACACAACGGAAACAACCGAGCACCAAAACGTGCCGCACGCGCCACTTGGCACGTGCGGCACGTTAGAATAGAAAAGACTATGCTCGTTTTGGCAGATAGGAGCGCAAGGATGGCGATCACGCCCGCAGAAATCGCGGAAACCCGCGGCATGGTTGAGGAGCAGAACCTCGACATCAGGACCATCACCATGGGTGTTTCGCTCATGGGTTGCGGTGACGAGAACCTCGACCGCATGTGCACGAAGATCTACGACCACGTGACGCACACGGCTGAGCATCTGGTCGAGACCGCCGAGAACCTCGAGCGCGAGTACGGTATCCCCATCGTCAACAAGCGCGTTTCCGTCACCCCGGTGGCGCAGATCGCCGCGTGCTGCAAGGATGAGGACCTCACCCCCATCGCGCACGCCCTCGACCGCGCGGCCGAGACACTCGGCATCGATTACCTGGGCGGCTTCTCCGCACTCGTCCAGAAGGGCATCGGCGACGCCGATCGCCGCGTTATCCAGTCCATCCCCCAGGCGCTCGCCACCACGAGCCGCGTCTGCTCCAGCGTCAACGTCGCCAGCCTGCGCGCCGGTATCAACATGGATGCCGTGCTCATGGCCGCCCAGACTATCATCGATGCCGCTAAACTCACGGCCGACCAGGATTCCGTCGGCGCTTCCAAGTTTGTCTGCTTTGCCAACATGGTCGAGGACTCCCCGTTTATGGCGGGCGCCGTCCACGGCGGTGGCGAGGCCGACGCCGTCATCAACGTAGGCGTCTCGGGCCCCGGCGTTATGGCCGCAGCCCTGGAAACGCTGCCCGATTCCGCATCGATGATGGAAGTCGCCGAGAAGATCAAGCAGACCGCCTTTAAGATCACCCGTGCCGGCGAGCTCATGAGCCGCGAGGCCGCCCATCGTCTGGGTGTCGAGAAGGGCATTGTCGACCTGTCGCTGGCTCCCACGCCTGCCATCGGCGACTCCGTTGCCCGCATCCTCGAGATCATCGGTGTTGGCACCTGCGGTGGCCCGGGCACGACCTGCGCGCTCGCCATGCTCAACGATGCCGTCAAGAAGGGCGGCGTCATGGCCAGCTCCAGCGTGGGCGGCCTCTCGGGCGCCTTTATCCCCGTGTCCGAGGACGCCGGCATGATCGCCGCCGTCGAGGCCGGCGCGCTTTCGCTCGAGAAGCTCGAGGCCATGACCTGCGTGTGCTCCGTTGGCCTGGACATGATCGCCATCCCCGGCGACACCCCGGTCGAAACCATCGCCGGCATCATCGCCGACGAGATGGCCATCGGCGTCATCAATAACAAGACCACGGCCGTCCGCGTGATTCCTGCCATCGGCAAGGGCGTGGGCGACTGCGTCGAGTACGGCGGCCTGTTCGGCCGTGCACCCATCATGCCGGTGAACCCCAACGCCGGCACCGTGCTTGCCCACCGCGGTGGACGCTTCCCGGCGCCGCTGAACTCGCTCAAGAACTAGCTGAGGGGGACTGGCGAGGAGCCCCGGGGAGGGCAAATATATAAGGTCGCCTGCTCGGACAGTCCTGACTCGCACGGAGAGCACATTAAGTGCTCTCCGGCTCGTGCGGAACTCGCGATCGACCTTATATATTTGCCCTCCCCGGGGCTCCCGCACATCGGGACCTCAGTTGGGTTCTATCCCGTATGGCAGTCGCTTCGCTCCTGCCCGCCTTGGTTGTGAGGGCGGTTTGGCGTTGGATCGGTTCTTTCTGATATATGCTGGTTGCGGCTCTTCTTTTGGGGGAGTCGCTTTTTTGTTGCTAGGAGGTTGACCCGTGGTTGATGGGGATGCTCGCTCTGAGCTTCTTTCTGCTGATTGGAATGGAGAGTGGATGCGTCTGCAAGCTGATCGGCGGCGGGCTGATGATTCTTTTGAGTGGGATAAGCGGGCTCGGCATTTTCGGCCGCTTGAGACTGCTCCGTATGCCCGGGATTTTATAAAGCTGTTGGCGCTTGAGCCCGGCGAATCCGTGCTTGATATGGGGTGTGGAGCTGGGTCGATTGCTATTCCGCTTGCTCAGGCTGGGCATCCTGTGATTGCAGCCGACTTCTCCCCCGCTATGTTGGGCACCCTTGATGCCGGCATTGAGTATTACGGGCTCGAGGATCTTATTACGCCGCTTGAGCTTGCTTGGGATGACGATTGGGATTTGGTTGGGCCGGTCGCGAAAGCGGTAGATGTCGCCTTTGCCAGTCGCTCTGTCACCACGACTAACCTAAAAGGTGCGCTTGCCAAGCTTGATCGTACGGCTCGTCGGCGTTGTGCTGTCACGATGGTCGCTAACTCCAGCCCGCGCTATGATCTGCACTTGATGAACGCCATCGGCGCCTCGGTTACCTGCAGCAATGGCTTTGTGTACGCCTTTAACATTCTCATTCAGATGGGTGCCCTGCCGCAGGTCACGTACTTTGAATCGCCTCGTCGCGATACCTTCGATAGCCTTGAGGCAGGCGTGGCGGACTTTTCCCGCATGCTTGAGCATGGCAACGAGGATAAGGTCGACCGTCTGCGCGACTACATCGCCCAACACATGATCGAGAATCCCCATGCCGGTGAGCCGGGCTCCAAGGGCGTGCCGCAGGGGTGCTATATGCTCGACCATATCCGTAAGGTTCGCTGGGCGTTTATTGCATGGGAACCGGTCTCTGAATCCCGCTCGTAGCCCGTTCACAGCCCGAGCTGCCCATCACCTCGGCATCCGCATTCTTTGCGAACTGGGCAAACGCGCCCCACACCGCGCCGTTCCTGCGCTATCGTGGGACAGCTCACGTAGATTAAGGCCCCGTCGCGGGGCGCCCCATACATAGAAAGCGAGAACCCATGGCACTGACAGGAGCCCAGGTCAAGCAGCTTCGCAGCATGGCCCATCACCTCAACCCCGCCATCATCATCGGTAAGTCCGATGTCAACGAGGGCACCGTCGAGCAGACGGTCGCCTACCTGGAGAAGCACGAGCTCGTTAAGTGCTCCGTGCTCGATGGCTCCAGTCTTTCCGCCCGCGAGGCCGCCGAAGAGCTCGCTGAGCGCTGCCACGCCGAGGTCGTCCAGGTCATCGGCCGCAAGTTCTCGCTGTATCGCGAGTCCTCGCGCAAGGACATCGAGAAGATCAAGCTCGTCTAAGAGCCAATGATCCGGCGAGCCAACACATAGCAAGCTTACGGGTGCCCAAGTACTTCGGGCGCCCGTTTTTTATCGCTCGACCAGCACGCGATTGAGCCGTCCCTCCACCAAGCGCTCGTATAGACGCCGCGTCTCGGGCTCGGGCACGCCATTGACCTGCTCCCTCAGATGGTGCATATGCCCGCTGTACAGCTCGACGATATCGCGCCGCCGCCCCGCCGCACTGTAGACGCGCATGGCGCAGCGCACCATATCCTCACGCGCCGTTTCCTGCCGAAGCCCCGACTCCGCCAGCCAAATCGCCGACTGCAGGTCGTTTTCTTCTAGAGCGGCATTTGCCCCCTTAATCATGCAATCGATGTACTTTGACTGCATAATGCGCCGCATGCGCAAAAAGTAGGTTGGATTACAGCCATTGGGAACATACAGCGGTCCGGCATAAAGCTGCTCAATCTTAAGGCACAGCTCAACTAAATGGGGCCCGCGCGCACCCGTGCGATTTCCCAAAACCTCGCGGCTTATCTGGTCAAACAGCCGCACATCGGTCTTGACGTAGTCGCCGTTGAGTCCGATGCATTCATTTTGGATGAGCACACACGACTTGCCATCCGGCGTCGGTCCCAAAGCCGACCGCAAGCGCGATATCGTCGAGTACAGGTTGTTGCGGGCGCTATTGAACTCGGCATGGGGCCACAACTCCATTGCCAGCGTCTCGCGGTCGACGAGCGCATCCATGCCCAGTGCAAGCCGCTCGGCAAGCGTCGCCGCCTTCTTGCGGCGCCACATTTTGTCCGTGATGGGAAACCCGTCGCGCTCGGCACGAAATGCCCCAAACATGCGGATCTCGATATGTTCGATCGTGTTGACGGCCTCGACCTCCTCAACCTGAAACAGCCGCTCGTGTGCTTCGTCCAAATCGTCGCGCAGCGAGTACCGCGACAGCTCGCGCACGGGAAGCTTCTTGCGAATCCTGGTCGCCGGCTCGCCCAGACAATGCATGGCAAGGCGCGCAAAGAGCCGATACGATGGTTCCAGAATCCCCGCGCGATTCATGGACATCCAGGCCGCAAGATCGCTATCTCGCCCCGCGCAAGCCAAATGCAGCGCCACCATCCAGGCTTCTGCACCACCAACCTGCGTCTGGCTTATATCGAGCAACTCCGCTTCCTCGCGTACCGAAACCATCGAGGTGTTACGCAGATACGCCGCGCGCTCCAACAGCAATGCGTTATCGCGCATGTACGCAATCGACTCCTCGGCAAGTTTGAGCACTTGGACCGCACGGAACTTTGCATTAACCGGCCGTCCCTCTGCCAGCGACTGCCAGCCTTCTAGCAACAGGCCAAACAGCTGAATCTGGTTGTCGCGCATGCGCACGGCAAAACGATCGAGCTCGTTGAATGCCGCGTCGTCGGTTACCGGCAAGCCGGAAAGGAGCCGCCGTGCCGCCAACACCATGCGCACCCAGATAGCCATCGCCTTAAGCCCACGTACGTCGAGCGCCTCCCGCACCACCGTCATCTCGTCGTCGCGCTCGTCGGTTCCCGTAAACGACCCGTCAAAGAGCTCCACCAGCATGCTATCGGCCCGCATAACAATCCCCGCGATGTCGAGCTCGCAGTCATAGGCCTTGCTCGTTTTGAGCTGCTGTAGAACGCCGCCGTCATCTCCCCGTTCGGTCAGGCATCGCTTGGCCTCGATATGCGCGGACAGCATGTCGAGTGCGGTGTGGGACGTCTCTATTTCTGGCACGGCCAGCTTCATAGGGAGCCCAAGCCCGTTGTCCCCATAGCAAACAGCCGTCAGTGTCTGGGCCACCCTCCATGAAACAGGGTCTATTTCGCAGGCCGCCCGTTCGCCCCCGCGCTCGATGACCGATGCCATATAGCGAGCGAGCTTTGTATTGGACACGCTGACCGCTGCCAGATATACGCCAAGTGCCTCAGCAGGCGTTGGCTCTGGAGCCGGATCGTCGGCATCGATCGTACCCAGCGCTGCTCGGCAGATATCGGCCCCGTGCCCCGTCAGAGCAAGATCGACCCCATACTGACCAGCAAGTTCAAGGACCGCCCCACGGTCCAAAAAGGCGTCCGCCAGGCCCATCGCCGCATCGCATCTACCCGCCTTAAGCAAAATCCGGGCCGCCCTCGGAACAAGTTCGGGGCGAACCTCGGCCACCAACTTGCGCAAGCGCAAGCGTCCGTTATCCTCCGTGCCCAGACACGTAAAACTCCGCTCGGCGGGATCCAAGCCAAAGATCGGGTAGTCGCGTACAAAGTAGGACTGGTCGACCATCGACAACCTCACCCCACAAGCCTCGAGTTCTGCGATATTGCCCTCGCCCATCAAAACCATGAGACATGCCACGCAAAACAGCGCATTATTGTCGAGCGAAGCCAGATCGACAAGTGCCGCGCCATATACGTTGACAATCTCGTTTTCGAGCAGACCGGCTACGTCGCCTTGGCCATACAGACCCGTCTGCAATGCCGAAACGAGCTCGGGCACGCCCTGCGTGAGCTGATAAAAGTCGAGCGATGTGCTGATCGAAAACGCCGATGCCCACGCCGAATACTCATAGGCATGCACCTTGAGCATCTGCGCATTGATCTTAACCGAATCGCCCAGCCCATGAATCAGCTGACGATTTGAAGGACGACAGGAGATAAAGACCCCTATCCCCATAGCGCGCAGGCCGCGAATCCTGTCGATGAGGTCTTCGGTATCGTGCTGATCGAGGTTTGGCACATTATCAATCGCGATAAGGGAGTGCGGTTTGTCTTTGAGTTCTTCGGTAACCACCTCGAGCTGCATAAACACCTCGCGCCCAATGGCGCGATCGGCCTCGATAATCCGCACGGGGCCTCGCGTCGGGTCGCATTTAACCTCATGGGTGTACTGCAGCAGCACCGAGGTCTTCCCAAACCCGTCGGGCGCATAAAGAACCACGATGCCGGCCTTTCGGCCCTTGGTGATAAGCTCATTCATCAAGCGTTCGCGTCGCACCATATAGCCTCCGCCCAGCGGCATCAGCTCGAGGTCGTCTATACCGCTCAAATCGTTTACCATGCCCGCTCCTCAACTCGACCGTATGGACACTGTAGCCGCAAGACCATACAAGCCGCGCTATGAATAGAGCGACCTTGTGTTTTAGGTTGTCTTTTGGTACGCAAGCGGCAAGTTTTTGTACAGCGAGGGCCGATTGTTATTAATCCCCCGACTAATCGGTCTTTAAGCAGGTAAATGAGCTTGTCAGCTTGTCCCATCTAAGCGGCAGTGTAACGCAAATGAACAAGGTTCAGCTATGTCATTCAACTCGCCTAGCACCCGCTACCGTCTACGACCTTTTAGTGGCATTTTTGCATAGAATCTGATATGGAATGAATCAAGCTGTTGGGCATCCGGCATTCGTCAAGCTTGCGGCAAGATTTTGGTCAAGTGGGCAAAAAGGGATAGCAAAAAGGCCCCCGCAAAGCGGAGGCCTTAAGCAAGGCTATGTCGAGGTGCAGGATTCGCGCTACTCGCAGAGCGAAAGGGCGGCCTCGTCGGCAACGACAACGCAGTTGGTGTGCAGCTGCAGGATCGAAGCCGGGCACGCGGGCGTAACCGGACCATAGCACATATCGTGCACGGCCTGAGCCTTGGCCTCGCCGTTGGCGACGACCAGGATCATGCGGGCATACATGATGGTCTGGGTACCCATGGTGTAGGCCTGACGGGGAACGTCGTCGATGCTGTCGAACAGGCGGCTGTTGGCCTGAATGGTGCTCTCGGTAAGGTCGACGCAGTGCGTGCCCTTGGAGAAGTGGTCATCGGGCTCGTTGAAGCCGATGTGGCCGTTGTTGCCAATGCCGAGCAGCTGCAGATCCGGGTAACCGGCGTCGGCGACGATCTTGTCGTACTCAGAGCAGGCAGCGGCGGCGTCGGGGTTGGAACCATCAGGCACATGCGTGTTGTTCAGGTCAATGTTGATGTGATCGAAGAAGTTCTCGCGCATGAAGTAGTGATAGCTCTGGGGATCGTCATGCGAAAGGCCGCGATACTCGTCCAGGTTGTAGGTGCTGACCTCGGCAAAGTCGACGTCGCCCTTCTTGTACCAAGCAGCGAGCTGCTTGTAGGCACCGATCGGGGTGGAGCCGGTGGCAAGGCCCAGCACGCAATCGGGCTTGAGGATAACCTGCGCCGAGATAATATTGGCGGCCTTGCGGCTCATATCCTCGTAGTCTTTAGCTTTAATGATCTTCATTACGCGTCCTTTCTCGTACAAGAGAGGCAAGGCTCCCTTACAAGCACTTGCCCGCGGCCCGCGTCGGCCGCAACCAACGTGTGCGGCCACCAGGGCGAGGTCGCGTAATGTATGTGTCTCGTGTCTAGCCGCGTCGAGGCCCCTGCCCGTCCACGGTGACCCAAAGCTGTTTAGCCTCGGACGTTTCCCATCTTGCCACGGAGGGCATCCTCTTTCAAGGGCGCCCTCCGTAAACGTGTTTGAATTGTAGGCTAATGGCCACGTGCACTTGCTAGCGCTCGCGAGCAACAATGAGCTGGTCCATCTCTTCGACATGCACGCCAACGGAGCCCTTGATGCTCGAGAACTCAACGGAGTTGCACACCAAGATGGGAACCGTCACATCGTAGCCCTCGGCAGCAATTGCCTCGCGATCGAACTCAATGAGTACATCGCCCTTATGGACGATGTCACCCACTTGCGCATGTACGGTAAAATGCTTGCCCTCGAGCTGAACAGTGTCCAAACCAACGTGGATGAGCACGTCCAAACCATCGACCGTGTTAAGCGCAACAGCGTGTCCCGTGGGAAAAATGGCCTCGACCTTGGCATCAGCCGGTGCAATCACACGCGTTCCGGTGGGCTGAATCGCCACGCCCTGGCCCAAAAGGCCGGTAGCAAACGTCTGATCGTTTACCTCGGAGAGCGGAATGACGTCACCCGAGATGGGAGCATCCAACGTAAGGACTCGACCACGCATACCAAAAGACCTTAGGACTTTAGTGAACATGCTCCCCCTCGGACATACCGATCAACCAAAATAACCTTAACAGTTTACCACTTGGCACCCGTTTTTGACCATTAGGGAAGTTCGCGCTTGACAACCTCGACGATGTCGTCGACAACGCGCTGGGTCAGCTCGTGTGTCTCGGCCTCAGCCATCACGCGGACCAGCGGCTCGGTACCGCTCGGGCGCACCAGAATGCGGCCGCGGCCGTCAAGCTCCTTCTCGGCAGCAGCGACGGCATCCCAGATGGGCTGGCAATCGTCCAGACCAGCCTTGTTGTCGGAATGCACGTTGACGAGTACCTGCGGGTACTTCTTCATGATGCCGGCAAGATCGGTGAGGGTACGACCGGTGCGCTTGAGCACGGCCAGCAGCTGCAGAGCCGTCACCAGGCCGTCACCGGTGGTGTTGTGCTCCAGGAAGATGATGTGGCCGGACTGTTCGCCGCCGATGACGGCGCCGTCCGCGAGCATGCGCTCCAGAACGTAGCGGTCGCCCACAGCGGTCTGAACCATCTCGAAGCCCTGCTCCTTCATAGCGATGGAGAAACCCAGGTTGCACATGACGGTCGAGACGATCTCGGAGTTGGCGAGCTTGCCGCGAGCGGCAAGGTCAGAACCGCAGATAGCCAGGATGTAGTCACCATCGATCTCATTGCCCTCGCTGTCCACGAACAGTACGCGGTCGGCGTCGCCGTCGTGGGCCAGACCGATATCGGCATGGGTGCGCAGCACGAGCTCGCGCAGGGGCTCAAGGTGCGTAGAGCCACACTCAACGTTAATGTCGGTGCCGCAATAATCGGTGTTGATGGCATGGACCGTGGCACCCAGGCGCTGCAGCGCGGCGGGCGTGGTCTGGCAGGAAGCACCGTGACCGCAGTCGACGGCAACGACCAGGCCATCGAGCCTCAGGCCGTCGAGCGTATCGATGGCGTGGTCGACGTATGCCTTGCGGGCGTCCTTCATCTTGATGATGTGGCCCACGCCGGCACCGGTCGGCAGCGTGTCGGCAGCCATGGCTTCCTCGGACATGACCCAGGCGCTGATCTCTTCCTCGACCGCATCGGGAAGCTTCATGCCCTTGCGGCTAAAGAACTTGATGCCGTTGAACTCCGGCGGATTATGCGAAGCAGAGATGACGATGCCGCCGTCGAGCTCGTTTTGAACGGTGAGCAGCGCCACGGCAGGCGTGGGGATGACGCCGCAGCAATGCGGGCGGCCGCCCTCGGCCATAATGCCGGCGGTCAGAGCGCTCTCGAGCATGGTGCCCGAAAGGCGCGTGTCACGGCCGATGCAGATGTCCGGACCAAGGAACTTGGTCGCCGCGCGACCCAGACGAAACGCGAGGTCACACGAGAGGTCGGCATTGGCAACGCCACGGACGCCGTCGGTACCGAAGATGTTCTGGGGCATAGGATCGCTCCTTCCCTAGCAGGCGATATGCAACCGCCCGCCCTAGTCGAAAAAGAAAAGCGGGACCCGCCGAGGAATCGGCAGGCCCCGCTTGTACATTGTATCTCGAAAGGAGATAAAACCTTAGCGCTTGGAGAACTGGGGAGCGCGGCGGGCCTTCTTGAGGCCGTACTTCTTGCGCTCGACCACGCGAGCATCGCGCGTAAGGAAACCGGCCTTCTTGAGGTCAGCACGGTAGTCGCCAGCGTTCAGAAGAGCGCGAGCGATGCCCAGGCGCAGAGCGCCGGACTGACCGGAGATGCCGCCGCCATCGCACAGAGCGATAACGTCGAACTGACCGGCGGTGTCGGTCACCTTGAAGGGAGCAAGGGCGTTCTCGACGAGCTGATGACGGCCGAAATACTGCTCGGCGTCACGCTTGTTGATGGTCACCTTGCCGGTGCCGGGGACGAGACGGACGCGGGCGACGGCGTTCTTACGACGGCCGGTACCCTGGTAGACAACGGTGTTCTCAGCCATCTTTAAGCCTCCAGCTCAATCTTCGTGGGGTTCTGGGCAGCGTGCGGATGCTCGGCACCAGCGTAGACCTTAAGCTTGGTCATCTGGGCACGGCCGAGGGTGGTCTTGGGCAGCATACCGCGAACGGCGCGCTCGATGACCTTCTCCGGGTGCTTCTCCATAGCCTGGCGGAAGCTCTCAGCCTTGAGGCCGCCGTTGTAGCCGCTGTGGCGATAATAGGTCTTCGTGTCGGCCTTGTTACCGGTAAGCTGGACCTTATCGGCGTTGATGACGACAACGAAGTCGCCGCAGTCGCTGTTGGGCGTGAACTGGGGCTTGTTCTTACCGCGCAGGATCATTGCGATCTGGGTGGCAAGACGGCCCAGGACAGCACCATCGGCGTCGACGAGGACCCAGTTGCGCTGGACCTCGCCCTGCTTGGCGTAGTGAGTCGATTTCGAAATCACTTAGACTCCTCCATGTACAGTACGTGTTGTTACAGAGATTCACGGGGCTCTGCAAGTAACCCGTCCATATTACCCCGCTCGCCGTACGAGTCAACAGGTATTTTGGCTCCGACCAGAGTTTCTGCACATGTCATCCACGAGCCGTGATTTTTCCAACTCTTTAGCTGTTGTCATTTTTTGAGGGTTCGCCGTCGCTAGCGCTCAACGAACTCTTGGATTTCCGCGAGCAGGCGCTTTGCCTCCTGACGGCCCTGGATATACAGGTCCAAAAGCTTTGCCGGATCGTGCTCGACATGGCCGACCTCGACCGGCTTTTGCGGAGCGACGACCAACGCACGGCCCTCGCGCTCATACTTCCATAGGTGCATGCGCTGTATGTTGTAACGGTCGTGGCGCGTCTCGATAGCCTCGAGCAGATAGGGGTAGTCAGCATAACGGGCGCGCGCCGCCGGCAAAAACTCGTAGGGCTTTTTCTCATACGAGCGGTCCTGGGTGACGATGACGATCGCACGGTCGAAGCCCGCCTCCTCGAGCACATGCTCGATAGGAACCGAATCGGCCACGCCGCCGTCGACGTATTTGTGCCCGTCAATCTCGACCGGCGGCGTCACCAGCGGCAGCGACGTCGAGGCGCGCACGGCGTCGAGGTCGAGCACGGCGCTTTTGACCGGCAGGTAGGCAGCGGTTCCAAACAGCATGTCCGTCGCGACGGCGTACATCTCGATAGGGCTGGCGTCGAACGTCTCGTTATCAAAAGGATCCAGGCGGTCCTGGACGTCGTTGAAGATAAAGTCGTAACCCACGATGGAACCCGTGGACGCAAACGACGCGGCGCCCATGTAGCGGCTGTCGTTGCAGAAGGTCAAATTGACTCGGTTGGTGCGGCCGATCTGGTGCGACTTGTAGTTGACGCCGTTGAGCGCACCGGCCGAGACGCCGTACACCGCCGGAATTTCGACACCGGCCTCCATGAGAACGTCGAGCACGCCGGCGGTAAACTGCCCACGAAAACTGCCGCCCTCCAAGACGAGCGCGACCTTGCCGGCGTTCTTTGCCTTATCTTCTGCAGTCATATTGACCTCCTGCGATTGCGTTTTGACTTTCTTCTACCCAGTTTTGGGATGGAGGGCGCATGGGTTTTGGAGTTGAGGGGGCGGCTGGCGGAAAGCACGTCCCGTTCTGAGGGGCGATTCCGGGATGCGCTTTCCGCCTGGGTTGCCATGGGGAAAGCATGTCCCACTCTACGGCTCGATTCCGGGTCGCAGCTTCCACTTGAGGCGTCATCCGAAAAATGTATCCCATTCCGAGCTTAGATTCCGGGATGCGGTTTCCGCCTGGGCAGTCATTGGGAAAACGCGTCCCACTCTGCGTCACTGAGGCGTTTTCTTTACGCCCGCGCCCTGCATAGAGTTCGATTCTCCGCGGTACGGGGGATCCGTTGATGCTGGGCGAGGCCAGCTGAAATTCGATAAACATCGCATCTATATTGGGCTGAAGCTTTGCGCGAAGAATCCGCGTATTTGCTGCACCGGCTTCGGCCGGCTGCCGCCGCCCTCGCCCGCGGGCTACAAACGCTTCGCGTTTGCTTAACGCCCGCGCCCTGCACAGAGTTCGATTCTCCGCGGTACGGACTAGAAATAAAAAGACAGGTAGATACGAATATCTACCTGCCTGTTACTTATGGTGGAGGCGCGGAGAATCGAACTCCGGTCCACGAAAGCCCCCTGATTGGCATCTCCAAGCTCAGTCGCTGGTTTAGTCTCGGACGCCTTGCGCGCAGCGACACGCTCGCGACGTCCTAACCGGTTCGGTCTTAGCCCGCGCCATACCGATTACGTGCGCAGGAGCATTCCCCTAAGATGACGTCGCGCCGGTGTCGGGGAAATCACCGGGTTGACGCGCCGCCATAAATTAAGCAGCGAGAGCCATAGGCTCAAAAGAAGAGTTGTTGTCAATTCAATTTGACGGTACCCCTGTTTAACGAGGCGAGGAGACCTCGGCTTGCTTCCTCTCTCAGAGCTATCGTGTCGAAACCAGTCGCCCCCGAATGTCGGGAAAGTCTGGATGGTATCGGGCCTGCAAACACCCGATAACCGTCGACTTTTCAAGGAACATACGGGGCGAGCCCCGCTTGTGGAGTGTTATCTTACCACGTTCTGAAAGCGGACAGCTGTTCTATGCACGAGCTGTGAAGACCCCAATGTGCGCCGCACTTCGCACTTTTGTTACCGATCGCGTCACGTATATTTTCGCCAAGCAAAATTGACCCGTCGAAAGGACCGTTATGGATACCAAGCAGCAACTCGTCGATGCCCTCGCAGGCCTGGGCTCAACCATTACCGAAGCTATGGATGTCATCGAGGGCTTTGTCCCCTGCGGACATCCCGCCCTCACGGTATCGAACGCACTCGTCGCGCTGGACGTTGACGATGATGCAGCTCTCGCCCAGCAGCTTGAGACCGTCGAGGGCTTTATCGACCACGTGAGTGAGAACCGCGGCGTGGCCGCCTACCACGGTATCGAGGTCGAGCTCGCGGGTCCCAAGGCCGATCTGTTCGCAGCAATCCGCGAGGTAGGCGCCCTTATGCAGACCGCAGGCGTCAAGAACACCCAGGTCAACGAGTGGGTCTACCGCAGTCTGGCAGCACTCGACAGCTCCGACGAAAAGGCAGCCGAGCAGCTCGCAGAAAGTCCCGCCATCAAGGCCGAGCTTTTGTAAATAGCAGACGCGGGCCCCTTGGCGCATCGTCGTCCAAGAGGCCCGCAAACAGTTCGCGTCAACCGATTGCCGCGCCGCCGCATTCGGCCAAGGCAAGAATCGGCATCATTTGACGAGGTGTCTTTGCTGCAAGATCGGCATGTTCGAGCAGTTTTCGATCGTTGGTCACCAAGTAATCGACCTGGGCGCGTTTGCATGCGGCGAGTACCAAGTTGTCCTCGTAATCGCGATGGAGCGCTAAGTATTTGTCGGCCAGCCAAAGGTCCGACGCATCTGCACCCACGGCCGTGGCGTTTTCGGTCATGTTCCGAACAAACGCCAGCGCCGCATCGCCAATCGCGCGGGCAGAAGCCTCGCCGAGCGCTCCCCCGCTGGCAAGAACGCTGCGCTTCAGTTCGTGCTGTACAACATACAGTACGTCCTTGGCGATATGCACCGGAAAGAACAGCAATGCCCCCGCCTCCGTCGCCTGCCCAATAAACGCACGCGCGGCAAGCGACTCGGCATGGTCGACGCAAAACGAATCAACCCATACGTTGGCATCCACCATTATTTTGAGGGGAGCCCCGCTCACAGGATCATCCCCTTTTGGCGATAGCGCTCGTCCATGGCTTCGGAATAGATTGTGTCCCAATCGCGATCGTCGGATACGGACGACGTAGCGATGCCCAGGTCCGCGTAAAGCTGATCCGCCGCCGCCCACGACGCGGCGAACGGAGTATCGTGCGCGACGGTCTGCTGCCGGTCGTCGACGGCCGCAAGCACTTCCTCGCACTGCCCGCCACCCTGCGCGACCTTGGCCACCACCTTTTTGATGAGCTCGGGCAGTGACCCGCCCGAAAGCCGCAGCGCCTCCTCGGCACGGTTCTTGACCTGGCGATTCACGCGAACGTTCACCTGCGCCATGCCACTAACAGCACCCACGTCGATCCCGCTCCCTTCAATTGCTAGCCCTGCTAGCAACACTATATAGATAAGCTAGCACATGGTCAAATGCAAAAGGCCTGCGCTCGGACGACACCGATGCCGTCTGGGCGCAGGCCAGATAACGTGGGCGAACACGTCTGCTAACGCAGGTAAGCCTTCGCGTTGCTCAGACTGTAGGCAATCGTCGAGCCGTTGTGCAGCAGTGACGACGTCTGCGGGGTAATCGCGCCGGTAATGCCCAGCGCCAGGAGCGCTGAGTTGGTAAGCATCACCTTAGAGTAGGAGCTCGTCAGACGATCAATGAGGCCCTGGCTCATGCGGCGCAAACGCACGATCGCGGCCAGATCCGTGTCGGTCAGGATGATATCGGCGACCTCCTTGGCGATGTCGCTTCCGCCACCCATTGCCAGCCCCACGTCGGCCAAACCGAGTGCCGGCGAATCGTTGACGCCGTCGCCCACCATGGCAACGTGGCGCCCCTCACCCTTAATGCGCTCCACATAGGCGTACTTGTCCTCGGGCAGCAGCTCGGCCTTAAACTCGTCGACACCCGCCTCGCGCGCAATGCGCTCGGCCGTGCGCTCCGAATCGCCCGTGAGCATAACGACATGCTTGACGCCCAGCGCATGTAGGTCGGCGATGGCCTCACGGACGCCGGGCTTGAGCGGATCCTCGATGCCGAGCACGCCGACGACCTTGCCGTCGACCGCCAGATACAGCGGCGACAGGCCTTGCATCTGGAGCTCGATTTGCTCCTTGATGTCGGACTCGAGCTGCGCACCCTCGTCCTCAAATACAAAGTGCGCCGAACCGATAATGGCGCGACGCCCCTCGATGGACGAAGCGATGCCGTGCGCCACGATGTACTCGACCGCGGCATGGCGCTCGCGGTGCTCGAGCCCGCGCTCGAGGGCGGCGTTGACCACGGCACGCGCCACCGGATGCGGGAAATGCTCCTCCAAGCAAGCGGAAAGGCGCAGGACCTCGTCCTTGCTCCAGCCATCTGTCGTCAGCACGCAAGCCAGGCGCGGCTGCGCCTCGGTAAGCGTGCCGGTCTTATCAAACACGATGGTGTCAGCCTTGGCAAACGACTCAAAGTACTTCGCGCCCTTGACCATGACGCCCATCTTGGCGGCATCGCTCATGGCGGTCATGACGGCGACGGAACCCGTGAGCTTGAGTGCGCACGAGTAGTCGACCATCAGCGCCGCCGAGGTCTTGATAAGGCTGCGCGTGGTGAGCGCAACCAGGCCCGCGAGCAGGAAGTTCCACGGGACGATCTTGTTGGCGAGGTCCTCCATATGCGACTGGCCCTCGGACTTGAGCGAGTCGGCCGTCTGCACGAGCGAGACGATCGAGCGCAGTTTGGTCTGCGCCGTGTTGGCGCGCACGCGCACCAAGATGCTGCCGTCTTCCACGACGGTACCGGCGAACACGTCGTCGCCCACGCTGCGCTCAACGGCCAGCGGCTCGCCGGTCAGGGTCGCCTGGTTGACCATAGCGCTCCCCTGCTCGACGACACCGTCGATGCAAATGGACATGCCAGTGCGCACGGCCACCAAGTCGCCGGGCTCAAGCTCGGTGGCGGCAACGCTTACCTCGGTATCGCCGACGACCTTTTGCGCCTTGTCGGGTACATCGAGCAGCGAGTTGATGAGCTCGTTTTCGCTCATGGCACGGGTGTAGTCCTCGAGCAGCTCGCCCACGTTGAGCAGGAACATTGTCTGGCCCGCGGTGTCGACATCACGCTTGACGAACGAAATGCCGATGGCCGAAGCGTCGAGCACGGGAACGGTCAGGCGCGGCTGCGCCAGCTCATGAAGGGCAGCGCGCAAAAATGCCATGTAACCGGCCACGACAAACACCGCACGCAGGGGCGTGGGCAAAAACCATCGGCGCGCATAGTGGGCGCCGACAAGCGTGGCAAGATCCATAACGAGCTTGTGCTTGCGCGGCTCAAGCTGCATCACGTAACCCGTCTTTGCGTCGGCAATGGCCTGAGCGTCGAGCGCACCGACGGCGGCCAGCACGGCATCGCGACACGGCTCGTCATATTCGAGCGCTAACTGGCCAATACGGCCATAGACGCGTACCTTGTGCACGCCGTCGATATCGCCGCTGAGCTTAAGAAGTGCATCGAGATCGCTCTCTGGCACAGGACCCGCCAATTGAAGACGGGTCCTGCCGGGGATCTCGCTGATAATCGAGAATCTCATAGTTTGTGCCTGGGAGCGTTACTCTGCCGCCTCGTCAGCAGCGGCCTCGCTCTGGGTGATGTAGGCCGCCTCGGCAACCATGTCGTCGACATTAGCCTTGGCCTGCTCGACCATGTCCTGGTAGCCGTTCTTGATGCGCATGCCGCACGCGATACCCTGCACGCAGGCGTTCTTTACCGGAGCGCTGGTGAGCAGCTTGATGCCAGCCGTACCAAGCAGAAAACCGCCACCAACAAGCAGGGTGTTGAACGTGGACTTCTTCATGATGTCTCTCCCTTTTGCCGCATTGGACGCGGCATGGTGCCTCAGCACCCGAGTAAACAAGTTTGCTCGAGCACGCTTTTGAAATATCTCAATTTTATCTAACTATCTAGGTCAGCCATGGCTAACCTTTTGAAAATTAACGATGCGGAGTAACCGATTGTCAATGTGACAAAGGGACTGTCCCTTTGCCCCTTCTTACAACTGCCAGGTAGCTGCTTCCTTTTGCAGCGCCACCATGCGGGCGAATTCTCCACCTGCCGCCTTGAGCTGCGCCGGAGTGCCCTGCTCGGCAACCACACCATCCATGAGTACAACGATTTTGTCGGCATTTTCCACCGTACGCATACGGTGGGCAATAACGATAACCGTCTTACCTGCAAGCAGACGGGAGAGCGCCTGCTGAACCACGGTCTCGTTCTCCACATCCAAGCTCGCCGTCGCCTCGTCCAACAGCACGATCGGCGCATCTTTGAGCAGCGCACGGGCGATGGAGATGCGCTGGCGCTCGCCGCCGGACAGCTTGGAGCCGTTCT
This sequence comes from Collinsella sp., assembly GCA_019413925.1. Lineage (GTDB taxonomy): Bacteria > Actinomycetota > Coriobacteriia > Coriobacteriales > Coriobacteriaceae > Collinsella. Next base: position 15,332 of record DXMY01000053.1, on the reverse strand, counting down.
CGCCGATCATGGTGTCATAGCCCTGCGGCATGCGGCTCACAAACTCGTCGCAGTTGGCGGCACGCGCAGCCGCAAGCACTTGCTCATCGGTGGCGCCACGACGCCCGAGGCGGATGTTTCCCATCACCGTGTCGTCAAAGAGTAGCACGTCTTGGAACACAATGGCGTAGTCGCGTAGCAGCACCTCGGGATCCACGCTCGCAACATCCACGCCGCCCACGGTGACCGTGCCCGCGGTGGCATCCCAAAAGCGCGCGGCCAGGCGGCTCACCGTAGACTTACCGGAGCCCGAAGGACCGACCAGTGCCGTGACCTCGCCTTCCTTGGCGGTAAAGCTCACATCGGTAAGAACTTTCTCGCCGGCGCGGCCGTCCTCGCCCGCACCATAGCCAAATGCCACGTGATTGAACACCACATCGTGGCCTACGGGCTCAAACTGCTCGCTGCCCCGCGCCACGGGCTCTTCCATGATGGAACGCATGCGCTTGGCCGACGACTCGGCGGCAAACAGCTCGGACATCAGCATCAGCGCCTGATCAAAGGGCGCATAGATGCGGCTCACCATAAGCAGGAAGGCAAACATCATCAAAAAGTCGACCTGGCCGGAGGCGACCATCGCAGCGCCCGTGACCAACGTGGTGGCAATCCCCAGGCGCAGGATGGCAAAGGCGGAGTTGACCAAAAGCCCATTGGCGAGCTCGCCCTTGGTGGTCTCGCGCTCCTCGGCATCGATCACGGCGTTGAGCCCCTCAAGATAATGAGCCTCCTGGTTGGTGGCGCGGATCTCGCGCACGCAGTCGAGCGTCTCCTGGATCGCCTCGGTAACCTTGACCTTCTCGGCACGCACATGGTCGAACACCGGGATCATGGGGCCGCGCGTCAGATACAGCACGGCAAAGGCCACGGGAACGCTCCAAAACGCCGCAATCGCCAGCTGCCAGCAAAAGAACAGCGACGCCACGAACACAATGACGCTTGCGATGATGGCACCCCAAAGCTCTCCCAGCACGTGGCTGTAGGCGTGCTCCATGGCCTGGACGTCGCCCATAATGGTCTCGGTTAAATCGGCCAGATCACGACGGCCAAAAAACGACAGCGGCAGCTTGCGCAAGCGCTCGGCGATCTCCATACGCTGCTTGCCGCACTCCTCGTAAAAGATGCAGTAGGTGTAGTAATACTGCTGCCAGTTAGAGGCAAAGAGCAACACGAAAAAGACCAGGAGGCCGCCCACAATCGGCAGGGCATCCGGCAGGTCGGCACCGGTGGCGAGATGTTCGACAAAACCGGCCATGACCAGGAACAATAAGCCCATGCCGGCCATGGTAATGAGATTGGTGAGCGCGGTCCAGAAAATGCCGCGTTTTACGCCGGCGACGCCTTTATCGGATAGGAAATACTTCTTTTGGAATGAGGCGAACATTTAGGCCTCGCCTCCCTTCGTGACGGCGGCATCCGCGGCAGCAGTGATCTTCCAGCTCGCGGCCTGTTCGTATTCGGCCCACATCTTGGCATACAGACCCTCTTGGGACAGCAACTCGGCATGGGTGCCAGTCTCCTGCACGCTACCTTGGTTGAGCACCACGATCTTGTCGGCCCCCACCACGGTCGAAAGCCGGTGCGCGATCATAATGACTGTGCGACCCGCCGCCAGTTTGCTAAAGGCACGCTGGATGAGCGCCTCGTTCTCGGGGTCGGCAAACGCTGTGGCCTCATCGAGCACCACGATGGGCGCGTCCTTAAGGATTGCGCGGGCGAGTGCCACGCGCTGGACCTCGCCGCCCGAAAGGTACGCCCCGCCGGCGCCGAGCATGGTGTCGATGCCCTGCGGGAGCTTGGCCACGATATCGTCGCACTGGGCCGCGGAGAGGGCCGCGCGCACTTCGTCGTCAGTAGCTGTAGGCTTGGAGGCACGCACGTTATCGGCAAGTGTTTGCCGGAACAGCTGGTTGGTCTGAAACACAAAGGCGACCTGGTCCATAAGCTCGTGCGGATCCATGTCGCGAACGTCTACACCGCCTACGAGCACACGACCTGCGGAAACATCCCAAAAACGCGGGATCAGACTGGCACAGGTTGACTTACCGCCGCCAGAGGGACCCACCAACGCGAGGGTGCTACCTGCAGAAACGCTAAAGCTCACATGGTTGACGGCAGGTGCCTCGGCACCCTCGTAGGTAAAGCTCACGTCCTCAAATCGCACGTCGCCGCCGGCGGGGTGCTTGGGCTGGGCAGGCACGGAGAGCTGCTTGGAATCCATGACGCTTCGAATGCGAGCCAGCGAATCGGCACTCATCTGAGAGGCCTCGCCCACAAACATGAGCTTGGTCATGGCCGTTGGTACCACGGCCGAAAATATCGCGTAAAACGTGAAGTTGGCCATAAAATGCGCGAAGTCCGTCTCGCCCGGCGCCAACAGCAACGCCACGGGCAACAGGAATGTCACAAGACCATTGAGCGCGGTAAGGTTGAGCACCTGCGGGCCTCGGCAGAACGTGCCCGCATAGTTTTGCGCCATGTCGGCGTATTCGGCGATCGCGTCGTGGAACGCCTTAAAGGAGTAGACCGTCTGCTGGAACACCTTGACCACGGGGATGCCGCGCACGTATTCGGTGCCGGTCTTGTTCATCTTGACCAGCGCGCCCATGTAGGCCTTCATAAACTCGGCGCCCTTGCCGCTCATCATGGTGGCCATGGCGCAAAACGAAACGGCCACCGAAATGAGGCATGCCGCGCCCAAGCGCCAATCGAGGGCGAAAAGCAGCACGAGCAAGCCCACGACCATGGCGGCGGCGCCTGCGATATCGGGCAGCATGTGTGCGAGCAAAGTCTCTGTGGAAGCGGCGCATCCGTCTACGATACGGCGCAGCTCACCGGTGGCGTGTGTGATAAAGTAGCCAAGCGGCAGCTTAAGCAGGTGCTCGCTCGTAGTCTTGCGAATATTGGACGCGCAGCGAAACGCAGACAGGTGCGTGCACATGAGCCCCACGAAATAGACCACGATGCTTGCCAGCGCAAACCCCACGGCCCACCAGCCATACGTCGCGATGCCGCAGGCTTCGCTCCAGTTAGGTGCCACGGCGATCAGATCGCGCGCGACAAGCCAAATGCACACGTACGGGCCAAAGCTCAGCAGCTGCGAGAGCGCCGAGAGGGCCATGCCCAAATATGTTAGGGATTTACGGTCGCCGGCATATGCAAGCAGCTCGCCGATACCGCCGCCTTCCTTTTTTGATCCCTTTGCCATGAGATTCCTTTCTAACGGCTTGAGAGTTAACCGTAATGAACTTATCATTGATGTGTTAGCCATGGCTCACAATCGAGCCAGGCGTGGACGTTTCTGCAAAGGAAAGGGACGCTTTTGCAAATACGACGGGCAGCGACCGACATAACCGAGCTCTATGCACCGCAGTTTGAGCAGTTTGGCCTGGAGCTTACCGGCAAGGGCGCCGTCTTTACCGGCGAGGTGGCAAACGATCGGGCGCACGGACGCGCATGGATCATGCCCCTCTCCCCTGCCTGCATCGTCATGGAGCATTACATTACCCCGACGCACGATATGTACCTGGCCGAATACACACCCGAACCGTACGCGTGCGTGAGCGAGGTCAGCGCGCCCACGCTCATGTGCATGCCCGAAGCCGGCATAACGCCTGCGAACCTTAAACCCCTGCATGGACCGTGGCCGAACAGCGCGGTGTGCAGCTTTATCCAAGATAGCTGCGGCGAGGAGCTAAGTCCGCTGTTTGCAGGGCAGCTTTATCACTCGCGCTCGGTGCTCTTTTTGCCCGGGTATTTTGACGAGCTGGAGCATCGGTATCCCACTGAGTTCGCAGGAGTCTTTGAAGCGTTTGCCGAGTCGTGGCACGAGGAGGCGACGTCTGCCATCTGCCACACGCTGCGCTGGATTAACGAGGACCGCGCCCGCACCGTAGGCGGACACGTCTATATGCAAGGCATCGTGGAGACCATGGTCGCGGAGCTCGCCTGTTCGCGCGCGGCCCACAAGCAGGCGCGGCGGGCGGCAGACACACGCGCCAGCATAACCATTGCCGAGGAAGCGACGGCGATGATTGAGTGCGCGCTCGACAAAGGCAGGCGTGTGGGTGTCAACGAAGTGGCCGAGAGGCTCTACACAAGCCGCTCCAAGCTATGCGCCACCTTTAAGGCCCAAACTGGCGAGTCCCTGGGCGCCTACATCCGCAGACGCCGTATGGAGCGAGCACAGGACCTTTTGGCCGACAGCTCGCTGACGATAGCGCAGGTGGCAGAGCGTCTAGGCTACCCTCAGCAGGCCGCCTTCGCCCAAGCCTTCAAGCAACACACCGGCACCACCCCCACCGCTTGGCGCTCCCAACATATATAAAGAATGAAGGCACCAACGGCGCCCTCATTCACCAAATTCAATCCAGCCCACCTGACCCGAACGGCCGAGTCGTTGCAGAACCCGGGAGCCCCGGCAGGGCGGGTGCTTGCTCAAAATGAGTTCCCTCCAAAACAATGGGCGCGCCAACGGCGCGCCCATTCACTCTATTCCATTCAGCCCCGCCTGACCCGAACGGCCGAGTCGTCTGGCCGGGGAAGCCCCGAGTCGCCGGGGTGTTTGCTCCAAATGAGTTCCGCATGCAAAGAAGGCCACTAAATGTGGCCTTCGTCTTGCATAGGACTGTTTGATATTTGGAGGAAATACCCCGGCGACTCGGGGCTTCCCCGGCCTCGCAGCTACGAGAGCGACGTTCTCAGCAACTCGTTGAAGAGCTTCGGGTTGCCCTTGCCGCGGCTCGCCTTCATGCACTGGCCCACCAAAAAGCCGATAACCTTCTGGTTGCCGTCACGATACTGCTGCGCCTGCTCGGCACAGTTTGCCAGCACCTCGTCCACAATCGGCTGCAGCGCGCCGGCATCGCTCACCTGACGCATACCACGCTCGTCGACGATCTTGTTGGGGTCGTCGCCGGTCTGGGCCATGGCCTCAAAGACCTCGTGCGCCTGGTTGGAGCTGATTGCATCAGTCGCCAGCAGTTTGGCAAGAGCTGTCACCTGAGCCGGCGCGATGCCGGACTCGGCGAGCGACACACCCGCTCCCTTAAGGTAGGCGATCATCTCGTTGACCAGCAGGTTTGCGACCGTCTGGGCCTCCTTGCCAGCCATACCGGCAGCGGCGGCCTCAAAGAACTCGGCAAACTCCGGGTCGCCGGCAATCTGCTCGGCGTCGGCCGTCTTAATGCCAAAGTCGGCCTCAAAACGAGCGCGCTTGGCATCGGGCAGCTCGGGGATCTCGCCACGGCAACGATCGATAAACTCGTCGTCCAGGTCGAACGGCGCCAGGTCGGGATCGGGGAACAGGCGATAGTCGTCGGCCGTCTCCTTCACACGCATGACCACGGTGCGCTTGCGGCTGGGCTCCCAGTGGCGGGTCTCCTGGTAGATAATGCCGCCCTCCTCGAGTACCTCTGCCTGGCGGCAGATCTCGTAGGCAAGGCCGTCATGCAGGCTCTTAAACGAGTTGAGGTTCTTGAGCTCGGTCTTGGTGCCCAGCTTGGTCTCGCCGCGGCGGCGCAGCGACACGTTGCCGTCGCAGCGCATGGAACCCTTCTCCATGGAGCAGTCGGAAATGCCAAGCGTCACAAAGATGCGACGGAGCTTCTCCATAAACAGGCGAGCCTCCTCGGGCGTACGCAAGTCGGGCTCAGTTACAAGCTCGATGAGCGGCGTGCCGCAGCGGTTGTAGTCGACGAGCGACTCGGCCGCGGCGGTAATGCGGCCCTCGGCGCCACCCACGTGGACCATCTTGGCGGCGTCCTCCTCCATGTGGATGCGCAGGATGCGGATGGGCACCGTGTAGGAACCGTCCTCGCGACGCTCGGGCATCTGCAGGTTGGACGCGTCGTAGCTGGCCAGGTGGCCGGCGCGCTGATTGCCCTCGCGCATGGTCGAAGACATGGACGTGGACAGGCCCTCGGCGTTGGCCGAGGCACTCGCCAGGCTCTGGGCCTCGGCCTCGCCAAACGCGCAGTCGGGGCGCTCGGCGGCACCGCGACCGGTCACATCAAGATCCAGGTGGCCGTACATGGCAAAAGCGACCGGACCCTGCGTGGTCTGGAAGTTCTTGGCCATATCGGGATAGAAGTAGTGCTTGCGGTAGAACATCGAGTGGCGCTGGATCTCGCAGTTGGTGGCGAGACCGGCCTTGACGATGCTCTCGATGGCGCGCTTATTGGGCACCGGCAGGGCGCCGGGCAGGCCCAGACACACCGGACACACGTTGGCGTTGGGCTCGTCATCGTGGCTAAGCTTGCAGTTGCAGAACATCTTGGTATCGAGTGCGGTGAGCTCGGTATGGATCTCCAGGCCGATCACGGCCTCCCAATCCTGCAGGACCTCGGAAAGCTCCTTCATTACAGCTCGCCTCCCTTCCCGGCAAAATCGGGCGCGACGGAAAGCGCGGGCGCACCCGTGGCGGCATCGGCAAAGCCGCGCTCCAAGGCGCGGGCAAACGTGAGCAGCTGACGGTCCTTAAAGGCCGGACCCACCAGCTGGGCAGAAACAGGCAGATGAGTATCCTCGCCCAGGCCCAGCGGCACCGAGATACCGCCGTTACCGCAGATGTTGAGCGAAATGGTGTACAGGTCGGAGAGGTACATCTGCGTGGGGTCGCTGATCTCGCCAAACTTAAAGGCCGTGCGCGGCGAGGCAGGCATGAGGATGGTGTCCACCTTGGCATACGCGGCGTCGTAGTCCTGCGTGATGAGCGTGCGGGCCTTTTGCGCTGCGTAGTAGTACTTGTCGTACACGCCCGAGCTCAGCAGGTAGGCGCCGAGCATCTGACGGCGCTTGGCCTCGGCGCCAAAGCCGTGGGCGCGCGAAAGCGAGCTCTGGTCGGACAGGTTGGCGCAGCCCTCCTCCTGATAGCCGTAGCGAATGCCATCGAAGCGAGCCAGGTTGGAGAACGCCTCGGCCGGGCCGATAACGTAGTAGGCGGCGATGGCGGCGTCCAGGTGCGGCAGGTCGACCTCCACGAGCTCGGCGCCCTGGTTCTGCAGCTCCTGGGCGGCGCGCTGAACAGCGGCCTTGACCTCGGGCGTCAGACCCTCGGCCTCCATAAACGCGGGGATGATACCCACGCGCTTGCCCTCGATGCTGTCGTTGAGGTGCTCGGTAAAGTCGACGGCACAGTCCTGGCTGGTGCAGTCGTACGGATCGTGGCCCGCGCCAGTAAGCGCGTTCATGGCCAGCGCGACATCCTCGACCGTGCGGCCGAAGGGGCCAACCTGATCGAGCGACGAGCCAAAGGCAACCACGCCGTAACGGCTCACGGCGCCATACGTGGGCTTAAAGCCCACCACGCCGCACAGCGACGCCGGCTGGCGAATGGAGCCGCCGGTATCCGAGCCCAGCGAGAGCGCGACCTCGCCCGCGGCGACGGCGGCAGCGGAGCCGCCCGAAGAGCCTCCGGGCACGCGCTCGGTATCCCAAGGGTTGTTGGTGCGGTGGAAGGCCGAGCTCTCGGTGGAGCTGCCAAAGGCAAACTCGTCCATATTGGCCTTGCCCATGGGCAGGCAGCCGGCATCGAGCATGCGCTGGACGCAGGTGGCGGTGTAGACGCTCTGGTAGTTCTCGAGCATGCGGGAAGCGCAGGTGGTGCGCGTACCCACGAGGTTCATGTTGTCCTTAATGGCCAGCGGCACGCCCGCGAGCGGGGGCAGCGGCTTGCCTGCGGCACGGTCGGCATCCACGCGCGCGGCGGCCTCGAGCGCAAGCTCGGGCGCCACCTGCAGGAATGCCTGGACCCCGCCCTCGCGCGCCTCGATGGCGGCAAGGGAGGCCTGGGCCACCTCGGTAGCGGTAAAGTCGCCGGCGGCAACGCCTGCGGCGATCTGGGCGGCGGTAAGGGAATCGAAGCTTAGCGCCATTACTCGCTCTCCCCCTCTCCCAAAATGGACGGCACGCGAAAGTAGCGGTCGCGCGCGCTGCCGGCGTTTTCGAGCGCAATGTCGAGCGGCAGGTCGCGCTCGGGCTCGCGCAGGTCATCGCCCATCACGTTGGACAGGCTTCCGATGGGATGGAACGTGGGCTCCACGTCGGGCAAGTCATATTGCAAGACGGGCTCGAGCATCTGGACGGCGTCGTTCATGTAGGACGTCATCTGGGTGAGCTCGTCATCGGTCAGTGCGATCTTTGCGTACTCGGCGATGCCTCGCACGTCTTTCTCGCTGAGTGCCATAGGCGCTCCCTTCCGCATAACAGTTAAACCGCTCTAGTATACAGGGCAACGCCGCTTGGAGCAGGTGCTTTACCCAAATGCAGCGAAAACGTAACGAGGGCGGCGGTTGGCAGGCTGCGGGCTGGCGGTTCTGCAGCGAAACCGCACCGTCCATAGCGAAAACCGTCTCGCCCACAACGAAAACCGTCCTGCCCACAGCGATAACCATCACAACATTCGACACTTTTCGTCAAAATCGAGATTTTCATCGAATGTTGTGACGGTTTGGAAGCCCCGACCACCACAAAGGTGCCTGTCCCCTTTGTGGTGGTTCTGAAGAATGTCTTATGCCGAGGCCTTGGCCTTGCGGCGCTTGCGAACCGCGTGGATCACGATATCCAGTAGCAACAGCACAATGGCTACGACCACGATGAGCACGGCAAACTCGCGCTTGCCCCAGTGGCGGCCGGCCAGTGATTTTTGCTTGTCGACGTCCTTCTTGCTGTACTTGGTGCGCACGCAATGCACCAGCAGGCGATGGTCGTTCACGCCGTAGGGCGTGCAGGTGACGAGCGTCACCTTGTCGGCACCGGGCTCGATGGTCAGCGACTCCATCTCCTCGGGCAGCACCACCTCGGAGTCCACCATCTTGTAGGCGAGCGTCTTGTTCATGGTGTGCAGCAGCACCAGGTCGCCGGGCTCCAGCGAGTGGATGTCGTCGAACATGCTCAGGTTGCGCATACCCGAGTGCGCGGTGAGCACGCAATGCGTCGAGGTGCCGCCCACCGGCAGGCTCGTGCCCTCCAGGTGGCCGACGCCCGCCATGAGGACTTCTTCGCTCGTGCCGTGGTAGATGGGCATGCTCACATCGATGGAGGGGATCTCGACCCAGCTCATCATGGGGTCGCGGTCAAAGATGAGCTGCTGGGCGTAGGGCTCGATCTGGTCGGCGGGAAGCTCGGTGGCCTCGCCGGCAAGTTGCTCGTTAAAGGAGCGTGCCTGGAGCAGGATGCGCTCGCGCTCCTCGGCAGACAGCGCGTCCACGGTGCTGGACACGGTGCTGATCTGGTTGAACACGCCCGAGGCCTCGAGCCGGTCCAAGATCCACGGCCAGGTCATAAGGCCCACGCCAATAAGGATGATAACGATGGTGATGAGCCGGTCGGCCCAGCGCGGAAGTCGCTTGCGGCGGCGCTTGGACTTTGGTTGAGGTTTGGGCTGGGGGCTTGAGCCGCCGTTGGCCGCGGCGTTATTGCTCTTCATATGTTTGGCGCCCTGCACCATCGCCGGTCACTCCTCTACAACTCAAGTTGTCTAAACAAATAATACCCGATTAGCGAGCTCATGCGCCGGACAACGCAGCTAGACTGCACCGTCCGGGCCACGTAACCCCACTCAACCAATCAAGCCATATGTTGCTTTCATCGTCTCGAGCAGCTGCGCCATCGTTACGCCCGCAACCCCAATCTGTTTCAGATTGACGTCGCCCACCTCGCAATCTTTAACAAACGCAAGCATATCGTCCTTCAGTTCTCCGCGCAGGTCGACACCTTCCGACTCGCCAAGCAGCTGAGCAAGCCTCAGCGCATCGCGTTTATGCTTTTTTACCTTCTTCGAATCAACGTTCTCCCCCGCTTCCCTTCTAGCTTTTAGGTCGAGATACGCCTTCGCTTTGAACGGAACAATGTATTCCGTACCCAGGACCGAAACGCCGCCTACGGTCCGAATTCCCTGAAGGAACAAGCTGTAGTAAGCATCGTCCAACAAAATTGCCGAAAGACTGCTTATGTTTTCATCAACGTGAATTGGCGCCACATCAATCCCCTCACGACCCTTTAGAAAGTCGGGGCACTTCGCGAAGAGTTCAATCATATGGGGGTAACCCGGCCTCTTAGGCTCTGTAAACCGATAAAAACACGAGCCTTTACCTTCGCCCCAGCCGCAGCGATAGCCGCCATCACGCACCAAAGTCCATATAGCTTCTGCCGTCTGAGGCAACCGGTCATCGGCGACAATTACCACATCAAAATCGTGAGTCGCCCTAAACGGAAGTCCCGCCTCCGAGAGCAAAATGTCGCATGCCGTGCCGCCGATAAGGGCATACGATCCTGCAGCTTTTTGCATATGCTGCTGAAATTCTTGGAGACCTTTTACAGCGCTTCTTGCCATGGATATTCCTTTCCAAACATGCGATCGACTTCGAGCTGAATTCGCTCATCGTCGATTGCCGCCAAAGATAGCGCAAGCGAAATATCGTCGACACGGGAGGAGTCGGCAAACACGGGCGCATAGCGCCACACTTGGATCAACGCCGTTTCGTTATCCGGCAACTCCCCGTCTGCGACTTCGAGGTTGCTCAGTTGACGCCATGCACTTCTTAAGACGGCCTTTTGTTCCATACCCGGCGTAGCGAGCATGGAACGCGCAGCGAGCGCCGTCTCCCCGGCGTCAGCAAGATAGTCGATCCGCGGCGTCTTCCTTGCAAAACAGACCTTCGAGACTGGCGAGGAGAGCTCTGCCATGTGCTCGCTGAGCAGAAGATCAACGGCAACAGGGAACACAACGACACGTCGCTCGCGACGCTCGCGCTTCGCGAGCCCCCTGTCAACAAGCTCGGTTATGGCCTCACTCGCGCGGCTTGCCGAAATCCCAAGCGCACGACAAAGGTCATAGGGACGATATGGCTCCTGGGCTGCTCCCCAGATTGCGGCAGCCTGCGCGTTGGGCGACATCTTGGTCGCGTGATTGCGAAACCGGGCACCGCCCCTCTCCGTGCAAGCTGTGCCCATAAATGGAAGAAAAGCCTGTCTACCGGGACAGACAAAGGGAATCCCTTGTGCGACCAATGCTTTGCGCTGACGTGCATCGGCATCAGGAAACGAAACGACAACAGGAGTCTCCGCGCGCAAGGCTAGCTGACTATAGACCCTCTTAGCCTCGGGAAGCCCGACGCCAGTAGGCAAACTTGCAAGCAAAAACGAAAAACCGTTTGCGTCAACAACGCGGACCTCAATCGCACGCAGATGCAGCGGCAAGCGTGCGGATCCAGGCCAAACTTTGGCCTTGGCGGAGAGGCCTAGTGCTTCTTGTAAGTAGATTAGCGCTTCGTTCATTTCCATCGTTTTCGTTTGATTTCAGTTTTAATTGGAATTGTACATTATTTTCGGAATTAACGAGATTCCTTTCGTGCATAAGCCAGCATTTGAGTTTTCAAAATGTCCCGGATCGGCGGGGCGATTCGGGATACAATGTTTATAGGAAACGACGCATCCCGCGTAAATGAACGAGAGCGCGGGCGGTCAGTTTCCGACGTTTTTAAATGCCCGGGCCTCTAACCCCGGGCATTCTTATTTGCGCTTGTTGCGGCGCAAATGCCTTCTACCGTCCGCACCGCGCGTGCGCCTACGGACCTTAAACCGAACCTCATACGAGTCAAAAAACGCGATGACGAACGAGCCCACCGCTGCAAGGGCGGCGAGCACGTTAAGGAATTTCAGCATTTGGGGACCTCCGATCGAGTCGTCGGCCGCCCGCGCACGGGATGCGTCGCAAGGGTATTTTACCGCGAGCGCACGCACTTACAGCTGGTAAACGCAATATTTGCAAACATTTGTTCGATGGTTACACACACGGTCCTTCGAGCAGCGGAGCCTGGCGGCATTGCCCGGTCAGGTAGAGGCCCGTATTTGAGTTTTCAAAATGTCCCGAATCGGCGGGGCGATCCGGGATACAATGTCTATAGAAAAGGATGCACCCCGCGTAAGTGTATGAGAGCGCGGGCGGCCTAGTTTTCAGCTTTTGTTAAATGCCCGGGCCTCTAACCCCGGGCATTCCTATTTGCGCTTGTTTCGGCGCAAATGCCTTCCACCGTCCGCACTGCGCGTGCGCCTACGGACCTTAAACCGAACCTCATACGAGTCTAGAAACGCGATGACGGATGAGTCCGCATCGGACGGTGGAGGCTGCCTGCGTTGTCCAAAAAGAACGGGGCAGACTCCAGCGTGGAGTCTGCCCCGAAAATAGAATGGCAAAGCAAGAACGTCGATGGACGAGAAAAGTGTCCGCAAGTCTCATGGCCATCACATCCCACCTGCCAAAGGGATGGGAGAGTAAGCGTTACTCCTGCTCGGACTCCTCAGCCTGCTTACGGCTGCGGATGAGGTGCGCCACGCCGATGCACAGCACCGCGCCGCCAGCGATCCAAGTGAAGGTCACGCCGTTGAGACCGGTCAGCGGGAGGCCAACCGACTTGGTGTTGCCGACGGTGATATTGATTTCACCATCCGCGGGTTTGGTCTCAGTGCCGAACTTGGCGTTCAGCACATTGTCACCGGCATTACCGTCGAGTTCACCCATGACAACATCGCCACGAGTGCTGGAATCGAGGGTAGCTTCGAGCTTATCCACATTCAGAGTACCATTCGTGGTATATGTCGGTTTGATGGTGAAGGTGAAATCGGCAGCAGTAGTGTAGCTTTCATTCGGCGCACTGACCTCATGCACCTTGTAGGAGCCTGCATCGAGACCGGAGACAGCAATCTTGCCGTCGTTGCCGGACGTGAACTTCACACAACCAGGAAGTTCGGTACCGCTAGGAACGGTCACCAGCTGACCTGCGACGACGTTAGTGTGCCCAACAGTACCAGCCGCCGAAGCGATGTACTGGTCCTTGGTATTTGCGTCGGCAGACTGGATGGTAAAGACAGCGCCTTCAAGGCCCTTCTCGGTGCCCTGGTCGACCTTCTTGAGGTTGAGCTTGAACGCGAAGTCGGCAACGGTGTGCTCGACCGTCGTGCCCTCACCCGTGCCATACGGATTGTTGGAGTACTCAAGTTTAACGGTGTTGGGGTTGCCGCCCTTCTTGAGGTTACCAGACTCATCCTTAGCGTTGCCAATTACAGCATTGCTATTGAGCTTGGCCTTGTAGAAGACGACAATCTTGGTGCGGGCGTCTACGCCCTCAACGTCCTTGAGGCCCTTCTTACCCTCGCCGACCTTAAACTCCACCATCAATTTGTTGTCAACACAGCTCGCTTCGTACTTATTCGCTTGGATCTCGGTGTAGCCACTACCGTCGAACGCATATACCTTAACAGAGTCATTGACATAGTCGAGACCGCTGGAAAGATTGTCGGTAAACTTGTAGGCATAGTTATCGTAAGTGGCGTAGTTGCTGGCGATCGTGCCGGTGAGCTTGTAATTGACCTCCTGGCCAATCTGGGAATCGGCGAAGTCTTTCCACTCTTCAGAGGTCTTGATATCTGCACCAGCAACGTCAGCAGCAGCATCATCAAGAATCTTCTTATCGACGGTGGGCACATCCTTCTTGGGGGTGACGTTCATGTTGTTCTTGCCGTCGATCAAAGCGTACACGGGTGCCGAGAAAGCATCGGTCGACTTATCGGTAGCCGTGGTATCCACCGCGTTAGTGAGGAACAACCAGTAGCCGGCATCGAGCCCCTTGAGCTCAGGGGTTTCCGCGTTCGTCGTCTTCCAATCAAAACCAGTGCCGTTCAGATTAGCGGCGATCATGCTCAGAACGTTGTTATTTGCCACTTGCTCATTGTTTACGGTCACACCGGAATTCTTATTCAGCCAATCGGCAGCTTCCTGAGCATTCGTGCTGTCATAAGTACCCTTATTGTGGGCTTTGCTCCATTCATTGATTGCTTTCACGACGGCATCCCGAATTGCCGCTTGCTGCTCGCCAGAACCCGCCCATTGAATATTCGTGACAGTGGAGCCGTTCACATTAGCCGTAAAGATCTGAATGCCCTTATAAGTCGTTGATCCAGCGTAGTCACCGTATTCGAACGTCACAGCCGAGCCGCCATCAGCCGCAAACGCCATGGTCACCGGGGCCATGACGCCGCCGAAGCTCAGCGCTGCTGTGAGGCCAGCGGTTACTGCCAGGCGTGCGATGTTCTTGCTCATGCTCATCTTCTTTTCCTCTGCTTTCTGCTTGAAGTCCATTTGATCTAAAACCATCTGTCTGTGTCTAAGCATCTGCTTGGTTATGTCTCGCCCCGCTCTCTGTGGGGCTGCCAGCTACTCTTTATGGCTGCCACCTCCCCGCTTGACCAGGAGCGCGACCACGATGAGCGCGGCTCCGGCGACCGCTGCGGCGGCCGCGGCGTACATTGCCATATCGCCAGTCGAGGGCATAAAGCCTCCGGTGAAGATGCTAGAGGGCGTGCCGGTGGGCGTGTTGATGAGCGACGCCTCCAGGCTGCCCGTCGACCCGTCCGCGCTGTCGGCGCGCAGGGGCGACTCGGCCGTGATGGTGAGTTTGGGCTTGGCGGCGGCCACCTGGTCGACGTCCAGGCCCTCGGCCTTGACCGTCACGGAGCGCGTGTCCTCAAAGGCGGTGTAGCCCTTGGGCGCCTTGAGCTCGCGGACCTCCAGCTTGCCCGAGTCAACGCCCGAGACGGTCACGCGGCCGTCCTCGCCCGTGGTGACAGTGGCCTTGCCCTCCGCATCCCACGTGCCGTCGGCCGCCAGCGTGCGGCCGCGGTCGTCGGCGATGCTCAGGACCGCCCCGGCAAGCGGCTTGTCGCCGTCACTGCTGCGCTTGGTGAGCGCGAAATCCCAGGTGTAGGCAGTCGCATCATCGCTCGGCGTGCGGGTGAAGCCGGCGTCGCCGGACTGGTCGGCGAGGGGAGAGCGCGGGTAGCGCAGGTAGACCTCGTTGGGGTTGCCCTTCGCGATGCCGTGGTTGCACCCGCTGTTGAGCGGTGCGTTGTACACGGCGACCACGCGGGCACCCGCGGTGAAGGCGTCGGCCCCGCCGAGCGCGGCAATCAGGTCGCCGGTGCGCACGGTGAAGGTCTTGCCGTCGGCCGCTACCTTGGTGGCGCACTGGGCCGTGATGTCGGTCCAGCCCTTCGCGGGGTCGGTGCCGACGTGCCCGTCCCTGCCGGCCGAGACGGCGTCGAAGCCACCGTCCGCGCCCGCCGCCGCGTACACGCGCATGCTCGCGGCCACCTTGGAGGGGTCGAGCCCCGCGCCCATGGTATCGACAAACCGCACCGTATAGGTGTCGTAGGCCGTGAGGCCCGCCGGGACCGTGGCAGAGAGGCGCCAGTACAGGTCGTCGGCAACCGTGGCGTCGGCGGCCTTCTGCCATGCGGCG
>DXMY01000052.1 GCA_019413925.1 Collinsella sp. | reverse complement strand
GAGCAGCATGGAAGAAAAATGTCCGGCCGAAAGCTTGAACTTCTCGGAGAAGGAGTAGATCTCGCCATCGACAAACGTGCGCCAACTCTCGATCTTAGTGGCCGAGACACCAATGCGCTCGAGCCAATTGATGATGCAATGGGCGACGCGCGTGACGGTCTTAGGCATGAGCGCGACGGCGAAGATGCCAAGCAAGATGCAGCAGTGTCCACCAAAGCTAAAGACGCACAGCAGCGTCATGTCGCCGTAGCGTTCGGCAAAAAACGGCATACGGGCGAGCAGCAGGATAGCGCCCCAGGCGACCAGGCCAAACTGGTACACGATAAAGCGCGTGAATTGCGTGGCGCCGGCCTCGCCCACGTTTTGGCCGGCCTTGGTCAGGCGATAGATCTGAGCCGGGGTGGAGCCCATCATCATGGGCGTCAGGTTGCCAAAGAAGATGCCACTCGCCTCGACCGAGATCAGGTCGCGGATGCCGACGGGCGAATTGGGATCGAGCCAGACGGCGATCGCATAGGCCACAATGCCAAAGAACAGGTACATGAACATGCAAAGACACGCGACAACGAGCCATGACGCCTGGACGCTCGACATAGCGGCCCAGAACTGCCCCATCTGCCCGGTTACCACCAGATAGACGATATAACCTACCAGCACGACGCCGATAAAGATGGCGCCGCGGCGTGCGCTCTTATTGTCAACTCCGCCCGAGGCCTCAACCTCGACCTGGGGCTTAGACGTATGCTGAGAGGACTCCGTCATGAGACTCCTTCTAACAGTCAAAATATCTTGGATATTGTACCCGTAAGGGCCATAGGCAGAACGCAAAGCTCTGGTTCAAACGGGAATTGCAGACGGTTGTTTGAAAATAAAAAAACCCGGCCTTCCATAGGAAGTCCGGTTATCAGATGCGTGGTAGCCCGTACCAGATTCGAACTGGTGATCTCCGCCTTGAGAGGGCGGCGTCCTAAACCGCTAGACGAACGGGCCACATGACATCTGCACTGCCGTGCTGCGAGGAAATATATTACGGGACAAAAAACGTCAGCGCAAGAAGAAATTCCAAATTGCCGAAAAATTGTCGGCAGGTTATGGAATACGCAGGTAAACTTGGTAGCTAATTCAAGTTGAGATGAACCAAAAGAGCTTCGCGCTCGTTGGGAATATCGTCTTCGATCACGGCGTCGAGGGCGGAGTTGAGAAGCTGACCCAGTTCCGGCCCGGGCTTGACTCCGGCACGGATCAGGTCGCCGCCGTTGATGGCGAGCATCTTGAGCGTATAGGGCTCCCCTGCCTTCAGCAGCTCGTGCGCCAGCGCGCGCATCTCCTCAATCGTCTCAACATAATAGAAGCACGACGGGGCCTTGCCAAGTGTGTCGGCACGCTTAAGGTCCATGAGCTCGTCAATCAGGCGGGCCGTGTCGACGCCCTCACCCGAAAGCGCGCGCATCATATTGAGCAGGCAGGAGCGCTCGGGGCGCAGCGGCTTGTCATGGTATTTGATGAGCAGGCACACGTCGCGCACCAAGTCGTGCGAGAGGGCCAGGCGATCCATAATGACGCGCGCCTTCTTGGCGCCGAGCTCGGGATGACCGTAGAAGTGTCCGCTGCCGGCGTGATCGACCGTGAAGCACTCGGGCTTGGACACATCGTGCAAAAACGCCGCCCACATAAGGCTCGACGAGGGCGCGACGCCGTCACACAGCGCGAGCTCCCCCGCCACCGTCAGCACACGGGCGATATGCACGTAGACGTTAAACGCATGATAGACACTGCGCTGATCAAACCCGCGACCCGCTGCCAACTCGGGCACGGCGGCGCAGATGAGCTCGGGATAGCGGAGCATCGCGTCTCCCCCATGACCGGTCGAAAGAATGCCCTCGAGCTCAATACCCACACGCTCACGCGCCACGGCTTCGAGCAGCGGCGCGCACTCGGCAAGCGCACGCTTGGTCTCGGGCTCAATCATAAAGTCCAGACGGCAGGCAAAGCGCACCGCACGCAGCATGCGCAGGGCGTCCTCGTTAAAGCGACGCTTGGGATCGCCGACAGCGCGAATCAGCTTGCGCTCCAAGTCACCCTGGCCGTCGTAGCGGTCGACAAGCCCGCGCTCGGGATGCCAGGCCATGGCATTGACGGTAAAGTCGCGGCGCGCCAGATCGTCCTCGAGCGAGGCGGCACGCTCCACACTCTGGGGATGGCGACCATCGGTGTAAAAGCCATCCAGACGGTACGTGGTGACCTCGATACGCTCGCCATCGGAAATAGCCGTGATTCCGCCAAATTTAATGCCCGACTCCACAACCGCGATGCCGGCGGCCTCGAGCGCCGCTTTGGACTCCTGCCACAGGCCGCTACAGCACATATCAACATCGTGGCTGGGGTACCCCATCAGGGCGTCGCGCACCCAACCGCCCACGTACCAAGCCTCAAGACCAGCCGACTCAAGCGCGCGCAGGACGCGCAGGGACGCATCGGACGGTTGAGTACCGTTGAGCGAAACATTGCACATGCCTATGGCCTCCTGCGACTATCAAATTGGCTATCGATTGCGTCTGCAAGAAGTCTAGCAAGAAACAGCCTCCACTGCACACGCAAGTCCGATAAACAAAAACGCATCCGTCCTAGTCTAAGACGGATGCGAAATAATCAAAGTATTCAGACAAGGTGCCGGAACTAGCAGACCTGGCGAACCTCGATGTGCTTCTTATATTCGTCCACCTTGGCAAAATCACCCAGACCGGGGCACTCGACCACGTTGGCGCCAGTGGCCATCGAAAGGCGCAGGGCGTCCTCGACGCGCTCGGGGGCGTCGTGCCACACGGACAGGAAGGCAGCGAGCGAGGAATCGCCGGCGCACACCGTCGACAGCAGCTTGACGTCGAAGGTGCGGTTGGCAAACCAGATATGCTCGCCGTTGGAGAAGTACGCACCGGCGCCACCAAGGGTCAGCAGCACGTTCTTGGCGCCCTTGGCGTGCAGCTCGGCCATAGCGCCCTTGACGGACTCGTCGTCGCCACCGCTCACCTTGATGCCAAAGATGTCAAGCAGCTCGTCGTCATTGGGCTTGATCAGCAGTGGCTCCAGAGCAATGAGGTCTGCCAGCTGATGGCTCGAGATGTCGAGGACGAACTCGGCCCCCTTGGCCTTGACACGGCGCAGGACCTCGGCCAAGAAGCCCTCGGAAGTGTTGGGAGGCAGCGAGCCGCTGATGACCAGGCAGGTCATGTCATCGAGCGAATCGATAAGTTCAAACATCTCCTGCTCGTTGGCCTCATTGATGGCGGCACCGGCATTGACCATGTTGTACTCGGTGTCGGGACCGGCGTTGAGGAACACATTGACGCGCGTAATACCGTCGGTCCACACGGGCTTGACGGGCACGCCCAGGGCCTCGGCGCCCTTAACGATAAACTCACCCGAGAAGCCGGCGAAGAAACCCAGGATCGTGGTGTCGACACCATAGTGGTCAAGCGTAAACGAGACGTTGAGGCCTTTGCCGTTGGGCGTGTAGACGGCATTGCGGGTACGCGTGACGGTATTGGCAGTAAGGCCGTCGCAGGCGATGTTGTAATCAATGGCGGGATTAGCAGTGAGCGTGTAAATCATGAATGTTCCTTTCACGAAGCAACGTGTTAATGAAAGTATATTCCACGAATCGGTAAAAGGCTAGGACAACTCGGTGAACGGTGTGGAAGCGATGAAGTACGGCAGGACACCTCTCCCCCATGGCGGAACAAAAAAGGCGCCCCGGCCGAAACCGGGGCGCCGCATGCGCACGAATATGTCGCGTTTCGATTACTGACGATCGAGCTTGCGGACAGCAACGCGCTTGCTGTACTCGTCGACGTGACCGAAGTCACCAATGCCGACGGACTCGGCAACGTTGGCGCCGGTGGCCATAGCGAGCTTCATGGCCTCCTCGACGTTGTCGCGATCCCTGTACCACTTGTGCAGGAACGCAGCGAGGGTGCAGTCGCCGGCGCAGACGGAAGAGACCAGCTTGATGTTGAACTCACGCTTGGCGTACCAGATGTCCTCGCCGTTGGAGAAGTAAGCGTCGCCGCGGCTACCACGGGTGAGCAGCACGTTCTGAACGCCAGCGTCGTGAGCCATCTTCATGGCGACACGAACCTCGTCGTCGGTGTCGACCGGCACGCCGAAGATGGCCTTCATCTCGTGATGGTTCGGCTTGATGAGCAGCGGCTTCTTGTGAGCGAGCTCCTTGAGCTTGTCGGAGGACAGGTCCAGGACAACGTCAGCGCCACGAGCCTGAGCGTGCTCCATGACCTGAGCCAGGAAGTCGGGCGTAGCTTTGGGAGGCACGGAGCCGGAGACGATCAGGCACTCGAGATCGCCCGCGGTGTCCAGGATGTTGTAGAGCTCCTCCTGGTGCTGCGGCGTGATCGGGGCGCCGGGGTTCAGGATGCCGTACTCGTGCTGGCCATCGTTGACGTAGGTGTTAATGCGCGTGATACCGTCGGTCCAGACCGGGCGGCAGAGGCAACCCAGGTTCATGACCTCCTCGACGATGAACTTGCCCGTGAAGCCAGCGAAGAAGCCGAGCGCGACGGTGTCGACGCCCATCTTCTTAAAGGCGAAGGACACGTCGAGGCCCTTGCCGTTAGCCGTGTAGCTGGCCGAACCGGTGCGGACGTTCTCGTCGGGCTCGAGCGGAGAGCTCGAAACCGTCATGTCGACAGCCGGGTTAGCGGTTAGCGTGTAGAACATTTACAGTACCCCCTGTATATGTGAGGGCCGCGTGGCCGGCCCATTCCAACCACGCGGTTACCTCTGATACCAAATTAGCGAGCTGCGGACTCGAGCAGTGCCTTGACCTCGGCGGCGGTGTTGCAGGCGAGCGCCTTCTCGGCGAGCTCGTCGCACTCGGCCTTGGTCCACTGGCTGATGGTCTTACGGGCGCGCAGGATCGACGGAACACTCATCGAGAACTCCTCCAGGCCCCAGCTGATCAGCAGCGGCTCGAGCAGCGGATCGGCAGCGGCCTCGCCGCACATACCGACCATGATGCCGGCCTTCACGCCGCTCTCGATGATGTTCTTGAGCGAGCGGAGCACGGCGGGATAGTAAACCTGGTACAGGTTGGAGATGGTGTCGTTGCCACGGTCGGCGCACATGGTGTAGCCGATCAGGTCGTTGGTGCCGATGGAGAAGAAGTCGGCGACCTCGGCAAGACGGTCTGCGAGCAGCGAAGCGGCGGGCGTCTCGACCATGATGCCGACCTCGATGTTCTCGTTGAACTTGCGCCCCTCTTCGGTCAGCTCGGCCTTGCACTGCTCGACGAGCTCCTTGACAGCCAAGACCTCCTCGACGCAGGTGACGAGCGGGATCATGATCTTGACGTCACCGAAGGCGCTAGCGCGCAGCAGAGCGCGGAGCTGGACCTTGTACTGGTCGGGATTGGCCAAGCAGTAACGCACGGCGCGGAAGCCCATGAAGGGGTTGTCTTCCTTGACCATATGCAGATACGGAATCTCCTTGTCGCCACCCACATCTAGCGTGCGGATGATGACCGGAGCACCCTTGAGCGCGCTGGCGACCTTACGGTAGGCGTTGAACTGCTCCTCCTCGGAAGGAAGCTCAGCAGAGTCCATGAACAGGAACTCGGAGCGGAACAGACCGATAGCCTCGGCGTCGTGATCGAGCGCGTTGGGCACGTCATCGGGGTTACCGATGTTGCAGGCGATGATCTTCTTGATGCCATCAGCAGTCACGGACGGCTTGCCACGGAAGGCCTCGAGGGCTGCCTTCTCGGCAGCGAAGGCCTCGGCCTTGGCGGTGTAGGCAGCGAGCGTCTCCTCGTCGGGATCGGCCTCGACGATACCCTTGCCGCCGTCGACGACAACGGTCATGCCGTTGCGCAGTGCGGTGCAGCTGTTGGAGACCGAAAGGACAGCCGGGATCTCGAGGGCGCGCGCAATGATCGCGGAGTGCGACGTGCGGCCACCGGTCTCGGTGACGATACCGGCAACGTGGGCCTTATCGATCGTGGCGGTCATGGACGGCGTGAGGTCGTGCACGACAACGACAGTGTTCTCGGGCAGGACGGAGAGGTCGACGACCTCCTTGCCCAGCAGCTCGGCCAGAATACCGGTGCGGATGTCGGCGATGTCAGCCGCGCGAAGACGGAACATCTCGTCGTCCATGGACAGGAACATGTTCTCGAACATGGTCGAGGTGTCCATGAGCGCCTGCTCGGCGCAGGTACCGCCGTCAATGGCGGCGTTGATGGCGTCGGTCATACCCGGATCCTGAGCCAGAACAATGTGTCCGCTCATGATCTCGGCCTCGGCCTCGCCCACCGTCTCCTTCATGTGGTCGGCCTGAGCCTGGGTCTTCTCGCAGAAGACCGAAAGAGCGGACTGATAGCGCTCCTTCTCTGCTGCCGAATCAGCAACCTCGTGCGGCTCAAACGTCAAGTCGGGATCGACGGCGACCATGACGGTGCCGATACCGATGCCCTCGGAAGCGTTGACTCCCTGATACATTCCCATTCCTCTCTCCGTGTCATGTGATAAAGCGTTTTGCCATATCCATGACAAAAGAGCGCAGTTACCTTACAACAGGTCACTGCGCCCCCAAATATGAACTTAGTTGTTCAACATGCGACCCGTTTGAGTTCTACTCGCCAAGACCGCTCTTGATGAGCTCGATGGCAGCAGCCAGAGCCTCGGCCTCGTCGGCGCCGTCGCACTTGACCTCGACCTCGGTACCGCAGGGGATACCAGCAGCCATGAGGGCCATCGGGGACTTGCCGTTGACCTCCTTCTCGGGGGTGACGACCGTCACGTCACAGGCGTACTTGCCCATGGTGGAGGCGAACAGACCAGCCGGACGCATGTGCAGACCCTGAGGATTAACGAGGGTAGCCTTCTCAGAAACCATAATTGACTCCTTTTTGTGTTTAACCCCTGTCATGCATGTGGCAGGAGTCAGATTCACGACGTTCTTTATATTAACTCACATCAAACGGTTTTTCATTATGTTTCAGACGAATTATTGGACAGATGTGTTTGTCGTCCGCTTGCTCGCCCACAGGGGCCCGTGCGCGGCCTGTGAGATTTCCTGCTCTACAGTCCTGCTCGCACGAAGAGCACATTAAGTGCTCTTCGGCTCGTGCGGAACTCGCGATAAATCTCACAGGCCGCGCACGGGCCCCTGTGGGCGAGCAAGCTGCGGAAACTCGGTCGGTCCAGAGCAATATCGTGCAAACGGAAATCTGGCTGATGATCTGTTCGCGACAAAGACTCGATAGGTAGCCCCCTCTATGCCCTTTTGTAAGTTGCGGTGAAATAGGGACTGAATTTGGGGTTGAATCGTTTAAACAGTCCCTATTTCACCGCAGCTTATGGGAGGGGTAGAAAAAGGCGGAGGCCCTGGAGAGGGACTCCGCCTTATATACAGGGGGCGATGGTATTCGCGTGTTGCGGGATTAGACCAGGCGGGCGTTGATCGTCTTGGCGATCTTGGCGGCGTCGGTGGAACCCTTGACGGTGGCACGGAAGTCCTCGTCCATGAGCGCCTCGGCGACCTTGGACAGGATCTTAAGGTGCGTGGTGCCGGCCTGTGCACCAGGGATGAGCAGAGCGATGGCCACGTTGACGGGAGCGCCGTCCATGGTATCCCAACCGGTCACGCCGGACTCGTCCTTAACGACGATGACGGCAGCCTCGGTAATGGCGTCGGACTTGGCATGCGGGATGGCGAAGCCCTCCATCATGCCCGTGGTGCCCTCGGCCTCGCGGGCCAGGAAGGCGTTCATCACGGCGTCGGCGTCGCTGGCGATACCGGCCTTGACAGCCTGGTTGGAAACGAAGCTCAGAGCCTCGTCGCGAGAAGCGAAGTCCTCGGCGACAAAGACATTCTCGACCTTCACGAAGTCGGCAGCATCGGCCTTAGGGGCCTCGACGGCAGCAGCCTTGGAAGCCTCAACCGGCTTGGCTACAGGAGCGGCCTTCTGATTCTTCTCGAAGTCGTACTTCTTGAAGGCCACGAACAGGATGCCACCGATCACAGCGCCGATGAGGATCGCGAGGACCCACAGCGGACCGTTCTCGACAACGGGCAGGACCAGGAAGCCACCGTGAGGCGCCGGATCGTGAACGTTGAACATGATGGTCAGGATCGAGGCGATGGAGGAACCGAGCATCATGATGGGCATGACGGGCCAGATGTTCTTGGTCATGAACGGAATGGCGCCCTCGGTGATGTGGGTGCAACCAAGAATGAGGTTGACGATACCGGCGTCATGATCCTCCTGGCTGAAGTACTTCTTGCCAACGACGACGGCGAAGGTGGTGATCAGCGGCGGAACGATGCAGCCGGCGGAGACGGCAGCCATGAAGTTGGTGCCGAAGTTGTAGGTATCGGTGCCAACGCCAGCAGCCAAGGCCTCGGTGAGCATAGCGGTACCGGTGACGTAAGCAGCCTTGTTGACCGGGCCGCCCATGTCAACGGCGCACATGCAGCCGATGGCAAGGCCCAGGACAATGGCGCCAGAGGCGGACAGACCCTTGAGGAAGTCCATCATGGCGGTGTTGATGGCAGCCATGGGGCCGGAGATGCCGAGCATGACCAGGCCGACGATGGCGGTCGAGAACAGCGGGTACAGGAAGATAGCCTTGAGGCCGTCCAGATTCTTGGGCAGCTTGGAGAAGACCTTCTCGAGCAGCAGGATGACATAGCCAGCGAGGAAGCCGCCGACGATGCCGCCCAGGAAGCCGAAGCCCACGCCGGCGCCACCGGCGTCGATCATGCCGGTCTCGGCGTTAACGGGCAGGCCCTGGATGGCGATCATACCGGCAACGAAGCCGGGGACGAGCGCCGGGCGCTTGCCGATGGACTCGGCGATATAGGCGGAAAGCACCGGAACCATAAGGTTCATGGCGATGCCGCCGATGATCTTGAGCATCGCAGCAAAGCTGTTGTAGTCGGCAGCCGTCGAATCAAAGGACGTGATGCCCCACAGGAACGAAACGGCGGTCAGGACACCACCGGCGACGACGAAGACCAGCATGTGGCTGACGCCGTTCATGAGGTGCTTGTAGATGATGTGGCCGATAGATTCCTTCTCCTCGACCTCATCCTCGACATCGGCAGCAGCCGCAACCGAGTCGTCGCCCTTGGCGGCGAGCGCGCGGTCGATCAGCTTACCGGCTGCCTCGACGGACAGGGCCTTGGAAACACCAACGGAAACCATGCGCTTGCCGGCGAAACGCTCCGCCTGGACATCCTTATCGGCTGCGACGACGACGGCCTTGGCACCGGCGATCTCACTCTTGGTGAGCTCGTTCTCGACACCGACCTGGCCATGGGTCTCGACCTTAATGGTCAGACCGCGCTCGGCAGCTGCCTTCTCCAGCGCCTCCTTCGCCATGAAGGTGTGCGCGATACCGGTCGGGCAACCGGTGGCGGCGATGATGTCAAACTTAGCCATGTGTCCCTCCTTTTTAAGTTTTGCGCCCGCAGGCGCTCCCCTACACGCGCGTCCTTGCGCGCTTTTCCACAACTGAAAGATACCAACCTACCGTCCGCGTGAGAAGAGACAAGGAGCAATTCTCCGGTGAAAGGTTCTTTCATAACCGTAAACGGTAGGTGAAAGTTTACCATCAACACTTGAAACGGCAAGGTGTATCTTGTAATTGAAAATCCCCCTATACTATGAAAGTACAAAACGAGTCCGATTATCATGCCAACCAGGAGCCATCCATGACCGATAGTAGCAAGAGCGCACTTTCCCTCATTAGTACCCATCAGGGATACAGCGAATCCGAGCAGCGCATTGTCGACTATATATTGGAGCACCAGTCCGAGGCGCCACGCCTCACGGCGGCTCAGCTCTCGCGCGCCGCCGCCACGTCCGAGGCGACCGTTTCGCGCTTCTGCCGCAAGCTTGGCTTTGGCAGCTTCCGCAGCTTTCAGTTTTCGTTGGCGAGGGATTTGGAAAGCCAGCGCAACGAGGGCCTGACTGACGAAGTCTCGCTCGACAATATGGAGCAGAGCCTTAAGAACATCCTGGCTGCCAAGGTGAGCGAGCTTAATGCGACCATCGACGGGATCGACCACGATACGTTGGCGGCTGTTGTGCATGCCCTTAAGCATGCAGGGGTTATTGAGTTTGCGGCTGTGGGAAATACGAACGCGGTCGCGCTCGATGCGACGTTTAAGTTTTCGCAGCTGGGCCTGCGCTGCATGGCGAGCACCATTAGCGAGACATCAATCGGCTTTGCGCTCACGTTGCGCCCGGGTGACGTCATCGTGCTCATCTCAAACTCCGGCAAGTCGCGCCGACTGAATCGCATGGCAAAAGCGGCTCGCGACTGCGGTGCCACCGTAGTCGTCATCAGCAGCGACAGCAAGTCTCCACTCGCGCGCCTGGCAGACTACACTTTTAATACCGTCAACCACGAGGCGCTGCTGACGACGGGTGACTTTGCGTTCTCCAAGATCAGCGCCACGATGATCATCGAAGTTATCTACAACTTCCTGCTGCCCGAGATTGAAGACGCTCGTGAACATATCAGCTACTACGAGGAGCTCATCCAGCCGGACAAGGTCGTTGAGTAAAACGCGTAGTGGGACAAAAATTTCAGTCTATTTTGTCCCACCAACACCGCTGATACGACCTAGCCTCGAACTTCTTCGAGCATCTGCTTTGCGTGGGTCAAGCTTGCCTCGGACTGATCGCCGCTGAGCATGCGGGCGATCTCGGCAGTACGCGCTTCGCCGGTTACCTCGTCCAAATGCGTCTGGGGAACATCGCCCGGCTCCTTGCTGACAACATAATGCTTGTCGGCCATGACGGCGACTTGCGCCAAGTGGGTTACGACAATCACTTGATGCGTAGTGGCAAGATCGGCCAGCACACCAGCAAGAGCACGAGCCGTGGAGCCGCCGACACCGGCATCGACCTCGTCAAATACCAGTGTGTCGACGCCGTCAGCATTACCCAAGACCACCTTGCTCGCCAGCATGACGCGGCTGAGCTCGCCGCCCGAGGCAATGCGGCGCAGGGGACGCGGCGTCAAGCCGACACCGCTGCGATACAAAAGCTCGTAGCTTGAAGGACCCGCCGGCGTCCACTCGGCGCGCGGAAGATCACGCGACTCCCAAACGAGCTCGGCGCCGCCCATCTCCAGGCGCGCCATTTGGCGGCCAACCTCGTGACAAAAACGCGGAGCAGCGGTATTACGCGCACGCTTAAGTGCCTTGGCGGCAGCGAACAGCTCGCGCTCGGCGCTCCCGAGTGCCTCACGCGCCTTTCTGATCTGTTCATCGCCATCATCGACCAGGGACAGCAGCTCTTGCGAGCGATCGCGCATGGCAAAAACATCGTCCATGGTGGGACCCCACTGACGCAACAGGCCCTTGAGGTCGGAATACCGCTCACGCATGCGAGCGAGCTCGCGCGGGTCGAAGGCGACGCCATCGCGATAGGCACGAAGCTCGTTCGCGCTATCCTCAAGGGAGATGCAGGCATCCGAAAGCGCATCGGCAATGTCGCCCAGTTTGCGATCGACGGTAGCCATACGGGAAAGCTCTGCCACGGCGCTGTTCACGGCATCGAGCGCTCCACCTTCGGCGGCAAGCGATGCATGGGCATCGTTAGCTGTGGCAACCAGTACCTCGGCATGTTCGGAGCGCGGCAGCAGCTCCTCGAGTTCCTCATACTCACCCGGCTTGGGGTCGACCTCGGCGATACGCTCCAGGGCGAAGCGCGCCTCCTCGACGCGACTCCCCTGCGCGCGTGAGGCTTCCTCCACGCGACGGACCTCCTTGGCAGCCGCACGCGACGCCTTGAAGCAGGCACGGTAACGGTCGAGCGCCTCGAGCGCAGAGCGACCAGCCCAGGCATCAACCATGGCAACATGATGCGCCGGATCGAGCAGACGCTGATGTTCATGCTGGCCGCACAGATCCATCATCACGCCGACGCGCTCGGAGAGCTCGCGCACGCTGGCGATGCGGCCGTCAATCTTGACGCGGCTGCGACCCTCGGCAGAAAGGCTGCGTTGCACGGTAAAGCCCTCCGTGTCGTGCGGGCCGTCGAACAAGCGCGCCTCGACGCTCGCCAGCGCCTCTCCCTCGCGCACCGTCGACGAATCTGCACGCTCGCCCAAAATGAGCTTGAGCGCCGAGAGCAGCGCGGTCTTGCCGGCGCCGGTCTCGCCGGTCAAAACCGTTAGGCCCGCACTCGGAACCAACGTCGCCTCGCGAATGAGCGCGATGTTGGAAACCTGCAGCTCATCGATCATGGCGCACTCCATAGAACACGCGGCTCACCGAGTTATAGAAGCTCTCGGGACCGTAATCGAGCAGCAGCACGTCGCCGGGACCACGGCGCACGGCCACGCTCTCAACGGTGCCATCGCAGGTAATAAACTGTCCATCGATAGCGATCGCCGGAACACTCGGACGGTCATCGGACATAAAGATCTCGACGACATCACTCGGCGAGGTCAAAAAAGCGCGAGCCTGAATGGTATGCGGAGCGATGGGCACACAGACCATACCCGTGTAATCGGGGCTGACAATGGGGCCGCCGGCGGAAAGCGCGTAGCCGGTGGAGCCGGTCGCCGTCGAAACAACGACACCGTCGCCGCGAAGGCGGTCGATATGATGGCCGGACACCGTGATGTCAAATTCGACCATATCGGACAGGGGGCCGCGCGTAAGTGCCATATCGTTGAGGGCAAACGTGCGCACGACATCCTTCGCGCCGTCTTCGCGCACGGACACAATATCCGCGGCGATGGTGGCGCGGCGGCTCACGTGGAGCTCGCCGGACAGAGCATCGCTCACAACCTGCAGAATGTCGCGCTCCTCGGGGCTCGCAGCAGTTAAAAAGCCCAGGTGACCATAGGAAAGACCGAGGATAGGAATCTCGCGATGGTTGAGGATGCGGGCAGCGCGCAGCAACGTACCGTCGCCGCCGAGCGTAATGACCAGATCTGAGCCATCAATATCAGGCGTGCTTTGAAGCTTCGATCGCTGGTCGGCAGCCCATGCGACCTCGTAGCCCTGGCGCGAAAGCCAAAGCTCGAGCATCAGGCCGCTCTCGACCGCCTCTTGCTTGTAGTAATTGGGAACCAGAAAGACCTTCATAGCGTTGCAGCTTTCTCGCTCAAAGCCGATACCTGGGATTGCAGCTCATCGTCGGTGCGTTCACCAGGGGCAAACCTTCTGCCGTACAGGAAAAACTCAACGTTGCCCTTAGCGCCATGGATGGGCGACACGCACACGTCAAGCGGGAACAGGCCCTTGGCGGCAAAAAGCTCAATCGCCGCCACGAGCGTATCGCGGCGGACGGCGGGGTCGGTCACGATACCGCGCTCGCCCACCAGCGCAGCCGGCGCCTCAAACTGGGGCTTTACGAGCGTGCAGAACGAACCCGAAGGCTTCAGGCACGCCAGCACGGAGTCGATGATATTCGCGATGCCGGTAAACGAGACATCACATACAGCCAGGTCGATGGCACCGGCATAGCCAAGCTCAGGCAGCTGCGTCACGTTTGTGCGCTCATGCAGCGTCACGCGATCATCCTGACGCAACGACCAATCGAACTGGGCGCGACCCACGTCCACCGAGACAACGGTCGCAGCTCCGCGCTTGAGCAGGCAATCGGTAAAGCCGCCGGTAGAGCAGCCCACATCCAGACAGCTAAGGCCCGTCGGATTGATGCCAAACGCATCAAGCGCGCCTTCGAGCTTAAGACCGCCGCGGCCAACATAGGGAATGCGCCCCTTCACGTGCAGTGGCAGACCCGGAATCACCTTAAGGCCCGGCGAAGTCAAGCGCTCGCCGCCACTCGAGACCAATCCGGCCATAAGAGTGCGAAGGGCATCCGCGCGATCGGCGCAGATGCCCTGTGAAATCAGTTCGTCATCAAGACGCACGCGTTTCATGAATGCCATCAACCATTCGTATCTGGAGATGCGGCCTAGCTATCCTGGGATTCGTTTGCCGCATCCTCATCGTATTCCTGCTCGAGCTTATCGGCCTCACGCGGCGTCAGCTCAAACTTGTCGACCATATCGACCGCGCGGGAGCCCAGCTCAATCGCTTCGTCAAACAGATCGAGTGAACGCTCCAAGGACGTATCCTTGGAGCGAACGGTAGCGATGATCTGGTCCAGACGGTCCGAAATCTCGTCAAAGTTGCGGACAGAACCCTCTGGCATGGCTACTCCTCGACGGAGTCGGCCTCGACGGCCTCAGCAGCGTCCACATCCTCGGCAAGTACACCGGCGGTAGCCTGAGCGGCAGCGACCTTGGCGGCAGCCTCGGCAGCCTGGGCCTCCTCGCGAGCGCGATCCTCGGCCAGCAGCTCCTGGTACAGGTCCTCACCCGGCAGCTCCTCGCTGCGAGCGATCTTGCCCAGCACGCCGTTGACGAACGACGCGGACTGGTCGGTCCCATAGGCCTTGGCAAGCTCAACGGCCTCGTTGATCACGATGGCGTCCGAGACCTCTTCGTCGGTAAGGAAGCGCATCTCGTAGACGGCGATACGCAGCAGATTGCGGTCGGCGCCGGGCATGCGCATAAGATCCCAGTTCTTGGCGACGGCGCGCAAGGCACAGTCGATGCGATCGATATGCTCGTAGGCACCGCGGCACAGCTCCAGCGCATAGGGGTCGAGGGGGCCCTTCGAGATCAGGAAATCGCCCTCGAGGACGCGCTCGAGCGGGCTGTCCGTGGCCTCAGCCTGAAACAGCAGCTGCAGCGCCTGACTGCGGGCAAGCGTACGCCCGCGATAAACCTTAAGGCTCAAAGGTTACTCCTTGGGGAAAACGAGGCCGTCGATGCAAACGTCAACGCGCTCGACCTCAACGCCCACCTGGGCATCGATGGCAGCGACCACGGCAGCGCGAACGGCCTCGGCGAGTTTCTTGAACGGATAGCCAAAGAACACCACGACACGCACGGTGAGTGCGAGCTTGTCGCCGACGACCTCGGCCTCGACCGCCGGCTCGGAAGCCGGGGCCTTGGACGAGAGCATCATGGAGACAAGGTTGGTGGCAAGGTCCTTGACGCCAACGGAGGCGATGCCCTCGACATCCGACACGGCGCGCGAGACGATGGCGGTCAGAACATCGGGCGAAATGCCGATGCCGTCAATCTTGATTTCCTGGGGCATGAGTCCTCCTAGAAGAGTTGGTTGCTAGACGCGGGAGACGAACTTGCCGTCGCGGGTGTCAACCTTGATGACCTCGCCCTCGTTGAGGTACATGGGGACCTGGATGACAGCGCCGGTGTCAATCGTGGCCGGCTTGGTGGAACCCTGGACGGTGTCGCCCTTAAAGCCCGGGTCGGTCTGGACGATGGTGGTCTCGATGAACATCGGCGGAGTCACGCCCATGAGCTCATCGTCAGCGAAGAGCAGCTGGCAGATGTCGTTCTCGCGCAGCCACTTGGAGTTCTCGCCCACCATGTCCTCGGGAACGGGAACCTGCTCATAGGACTCGTTGTCCATGAAGATGTAGTCGGTGCCATCGTTGTAGAGGTACTGGAACTCACGGGTGGTGAGCATGACGCTCTCGAACTTGGTGCCGGCGTTGCAGGTGTTCTCGACGACGCGGCCGCTCTTGATGTCGCGGGTCTTGTAGCGCACAAACGCGCCGCCCTTGCCCGGCTTGACATGCTGGAACTCGACGATGGTGTAGACCTTGTCCTTAATGCGAAGACCGAGGCCGTTCTTGAAGTCGGCGGTAGAAATGGTAGGCATAGTGACCTTTCTTGTTATGGGCAGAACGCACAAGCGTCCAAATTACATACGACCGAAATTATACACTTGCAGACGGCGCCTGCAGCGAGCGCATAAAAAGAGAACGCGGGGCGTCCGAATCGATCCGGACGTCCCGCCCCAAAAATCTATCGAAATGAGCTAGCAATCGATGACGTGAAGGTCATGCGGCGTCTTGGTGAAGGGCTCGTAGCCGTTCTCGGTGACCACGCCGTAGTCCTCCAGACGCACGCCGCCCACGCCGGGCAGGTAGACGCCGGGCTCCATGGTGATAACCGAGCCGACCTCGATGATATTCTTGCTGCGGTTGAAGTTGGGCAGCTCATGGATGTCAATGCCCACGCCGTGGCCCAGACCATGGTTGTAGTAATCGCCATAGCCGGCATCGCCAATGATCTTCTTGGAAAGCTTGAAAATGTCATTGCCCTCGACGCCCGGATGGATGGCGGCGACGCACTCCTCGTGCGTACGGCGCACGAGCGCGTACAGGTCGAGCTGTTCTTGCGTGGGCTCGCCCATCACGACGGTACGCGTCATATCGGAGCGATAGTCGCAGTAGCCCGCGCCATAATCCATGAGAACGAAGTCGCCCTTCTCGATCACACGGTCGCTCGGGACGGCATGCGGATTGGCGGTGTTGGGACCGCTCGCGACGATGGAGCCAAAGGCCAGGCTGTCGGCACCGTTAGCGAACATAAAGTTCTCGAGCTCGTTGCGGACCTGCTTCTCGGTCATACCGGGCTTAATATAGCCGAGCATGTGCTGGAAGGCGGCGTCGGTGATCGACTGCGCGTGGCGCATGAGCTCGATCTCCTCGGCGTCCTTGATGGCGCGCATCTTACGGATGTCGTCATGCATCAGCGGCAGCATGCAGGCAACGGAGCGGTCCTCCAGGCCACGCTGAATACCCTGGTAGAAATTGATCTGCATGTCGTCCTCGACAGCGCAGACGCGGCACTTGTTGGCCGCGATCTTGCCGGCGACCCAACCGGGGATGGCGCCCTCGTCCATGTCGTAAACCCAGGGGCTGCCGGCGGGCGTGTTCTCCTCAAAACTGTTGAGATAGCGCGAGTCGGTATGGAACAGGCACTGGTCGGCTGTAATAAACGCAGCGTGCGGGAACTCGAAGGTGTAATCGAAGACGCCCTTCACGCCCGTAAGCCAACGAAGGTTGGCCTCGTCGCGCACCACGATAGCGTCGTAGCCGCGCTCAGCCATCAGGGCACGGACACGCTCAATACGACCGGCAGGACCGGCAGCAAACTCTGACATGCAGATTCCTTTCTTGTTGTCTTCATAAAGACGGGACGGGCTCAATCAGCGTACGGAATCGCGCGCGATTCGCAACCGATTGGAAACCCGCCCCTCAACATGATACGAAAGACGATGTATGTCAATAAATCCTAGAGAAGTTCTTTGCGAGAAGCCAAGTAGGCGTGAGCATGGCGGTCGAGGACCTCGTCCTCAACGCTCGTTAGACGAATGGCGCCGAGTGCCACGGGCAGCGGCAACATACTACGGTTCGAGCGGACAAACTGCTGCCTGCGGAACTCCTCGATATATGCGGCAGGCTCCAGATCGAAGGCGAGCTCCTCGATACCAAAGTCCTCCAGGCAGTCATCGACCTCAAAGACGTAATCGATATCAAAGTCGCAGGCATCATGTGCTAGGCGCGCCTCAAAGCGCATGCCCTCAGACAGCAGCTGGTAGGCAGGAACCTGCGCCGCGGCTTTACCCAGGCAGGCGCGCAGGGTACGCTCCCCCATCTTGCCAAAATCGAGCGCATGGCGGGCGCTCGGGTTCGTGGCCATCAGTACGTCCTTGCGGGCAGTCTGAGACCACTGAACGGCATTGACGAGCGCGACCTCCTCGCCCGCGAGAATCTCGGGGACGGACTCAGTAAACTGATTCCAGCGGGACTTGCTGCTCGAAAGCATGGTGCCAACAAGTACTGCATAGCCGAGCTTAAGGTCCTCGGGGTCCGCCTCGCGAACAAGGTCGAGGTCACACACGACCAAGCCCGGCTCGGGACAGAACGCGATAGCGGGAAGCGCATGCGCGGACGAGGCGACAAGCGGCTTCATGGTCGTCGCAACCGTGAGCATGGCGTCGAACGTCGTCGGCAGCAAGGCGCACTCGGTGCGACCGCACCACTGATTGGCACACCAACAAACGACCGAGCAGGTCGCCGTGTCACCGACAGCGACAACGAGATCGTCGCAGGTAATGCCGTTAGCCGACAGGGCGCCAAAGACGGTATCGGCATCGGCCAGCGTAGCACCGGCAGGAGAAACCTCGAGGACGAGCAGCGACACGGCAAAACCGGCGTCGACCAGCGCATGCTCGACGACCTCGCCAAAACGCTCGGATGTAGCGTCGTTCCAAACCACCATCGCGCGCTTAGGCTTGCCCACAGCCGAGGCAAACATGCGCGACAGCTCCTCGAACGCGCCCAATCCAACGCGGACATCGACACTGCGGTTTTGGAAATTGATAAGTTGACGGCGAATCATAGCAGTCCACGCTCCAAAAGCATCTCGGCACAAAGGTAGGAAACGTCCTCGAAGGACTTGTTGCGAATATCAAGGGTAATATCGGCGGCCTGGCGATACAGCGGACGGCGATGCTCAAACAGGCGCGCAGCGTGCTCGGGCGAGCGGAAATCGGGCCGGGTATCGGAGCGGCGAATCTGGCGCAACGAGTCCTCAAAGTCGCCTTCGAGGTACACGCATATACCCATCTCATGCATCAGCTCAATGTTCACCGGCGTCTCGACGATGCCACCCCCGCACGACACCAGCAGGCTGCGCTCGCTTTGAAGCGAACGGAGTGCCGAGGTCTCAAGCTCGCGAAAACGATCCTCGCCCTCGGTCTCAAATATCTCGGTCACCGACTTGCCACATCGACGCACAACCAAACGATCGGTATCGATAAAACGCCGCTTGAACATAGTGCCGACGTTGCGCGCGAGCGTCGATTTGCCCGCGCCCAAAAAGCCGATAAAGAAGATATGGTCGCAGCCGTGTTTGATGTGCTGAGACATGGCGAAACCTATTCCTCGCAGGGAAGGTCGCGCAGGGCCCGGCGCTCAAAGATACGGAAGATCTGCGTGTACCACAGGTCCTGGGTTGCCTGCGGCTTGACCAGAATAGTGTCAACGCCGGCAAAGTTACCGCTCCACACGTCCGTGTACAGCTGATCGCCGATCAGCACCGCCTCGTCTGCCGTGGCGCCAAGGCGCTTAAGACCCGCCTTCAAGGCAAACGGGGCGGGCTTCATGGCGTGGCTGATGGCCTCGAGTCCCAGCTCGCGTGCAGAGCTCATGACCTGATCGCGATGCCAGTTGTTGGACACCATGCACAGCTTAAAGCCTTTGGCGCGGGCGGTATCGAGCCAAGCGGAAACCGCGGCGGGAACCTGCTCGGTGTCGCGCGGAACCAGAGTGTTATCGCGATCGAGCAGAATGGCGCGTTTGCCGTCGGCCCACAGGGTATCAAGGTCGATGCGATCGACCGAGGCAACGTATCGTTTGGGGCTAAAAATCCTCATGCTAATTCCAAGACAGTTGATGCTCTTCGTAGGTTTGCGAGAAGTACTCCTCGTCCTGCGTAATGTAGAAATACAGGTCATCGGAGTCGGTTGGCTCAAGCGTGGCCTTGAGTGCCTCGAGCGACGGAGAGCAGATGGGCGTGGGTGGCAGGCCCTCGTGCTTATAGGTGTTATACGGGCTATCGCTCTGCAGGTCGTCGGCGGTAACCTCGCCACCGGTGACATACATCATGGTCGCATCGCTGTTGAGATAGCGCAGACCGTCGAGCTTGCCGGCAAGGCGGTTGTAGAAGACCGAGGCCACGTGTGCACGTTGATCGGCGTTGAGGCCCTCGCGCTCAACGATAGAGGCCAAGTTGACGATGTCGTAGTCGGACATCTCCACACCGTAGCGCTCCTTGATCTTGGCTTCGCAGCTCGCAAAGTCAAGCGACTTGTACTCGGTCTTAAACTGATCGAGCATGGCGCGAATCACGTCATAGGCCGTCGGCGAATCACCCAACGAATAGGTCTTGGGGAACAAGAAACCCTCGAGCGAATCGTTGGCGGCGCCCTTAAGGAAGCTATAGTCGTCCACGTAGTTGGAGGCCTTGGCCTGGTTGAGGAAGTCTTCCTTAGAGATGCTGTCGTAGGCCTGGGCCACGCGATCGGCGACTTGATCGACTGTCAGACCCTCAGGGATAGTCAGCGCATTGGAGCCCGCGTTGGGGCCTTCCATGAGCTGCTGAACAACCTTGGTCGCATCCATGAGTGTGGTGAACGAGTAGGTGCCAGGCTTAAGCGACATATCGGCGTTAAGCTTTTTCACCGCCGCGTAGTAATCCTTGGGATTTTCGACGATATGGTTCTCGGAGAGAATCGAGGCGATCGTATCGCCCGAAGCACCGTCGGGAATGGTCACCGTAACTTGCTGGCCAGCAGCG
The DNA here is from genome assembly GCA_019413925.1 of Collinsella sp. GTDB lineage: Bacteria > Actinomycetota > Coriobacteriia > Coriobacteriales > Coriobacteriaceae > Collinsella. Next base: position 57,073 of record DXMY01000052.1, on the reverse strand, counting down.
ACTTTCGCATCCTCACCGGCAAAGAAGCCCTTAACGGCAGGTACGACAAAGAAAGCGATAGTAGCAAGCGCGATTACGGCCACCACAACGCCGATGATCATAGGAACCGGAGAACTCTTCTTTTGAGCACCGCGACGAGCATGCGTGTTGTAGCTCGAGCGAGTCGCCGGAGCAACGCCATGCGAACCGCGAGCGTGATGCGAATGCGATTGGGGGACCTGCGTTCGCTGGGTAGGTGCCTGTTGCTTAAAGCGAGCACCGCCTGCAGGCTGAGCCGAACGAGCAGTGGGCTGCTGAGCCGCGTGAGAAGCCGGATACTGAACCGAACGAGCAGAAGGCTGCTGACCCGTCCGTTGAACAGGTTGGGCCGAACGAGAGGAGGACTGCACCGGGCGCGCGGCAGACTGAGCTGCGCGCTGGGTCGGCTGTGCCGGACGCTGGCCAGGCTGGGCAGGGCGCGACGCCGGCTGACGTGTACGATTCGGCTGGCGCGAATCGGGAGCGCTAGGCATGCGAAACCTCCTCGTTTTTACGATCAAGCCACGTCTGCAAAAACAGGCTGGCGGCAATCATGTCGATCTTGCCCCTCATCTGTTTTTCGTTGAGGCCCTGCTCGCGCAGGATACGCTTGGCCTCTTGCGAGGACAGGCGCTCGTCCTCAAACTCCAACGGAAGATCGAGCTCGTCGGCAATCTTTTGCGCAACAGCGGCAACACGCTCGGCCTGGGGACCGGGCTCACCGGCCATGGTCAGGGGACGCCCACTTACCAGGATATCGGGCTCATAGTCCTCGACCAGGTAGCGGAACGTCTTGGCCATACCGGTGACCTCTGCAGCCGGGAGCACCTTGACAGGCATCGCCATCTTGCCATCACGGCTCGAGACGGCGATGCCGATCCTGGTCTCCCCTATGTCCAGCGCAAGCGCGACCACAGCGATTACCTAGATTCTTAGGCGCCGAGCGCGGTCTTAGCGGCCGCGAGGGCATCGGCGATGCCGGCAGCGTTCTTGCCACCGGCCTGGGCCATGTTGGGACGGCCGCCACCGCGACCGTCGACCAGGCCCGCGATCTGCTTGATCACGTTGCCGGCGTGGAAACCGGCCTTGACAGCGTCATCAGAGCCGGCGGCGAGCAGGGCCGGGGTGCCCTTCTCAGTCACGCTGGCGACGACGCAGGCGACAGGACCGGCAACCTTCTGGTGCACGGTATCCCAGACGTTTCGCAGGTCAGCGGCCTCAAGGCCCTGGAGCTCAGCGACGACGAGCTTGTAGCCGTCGAGCTCGACGGCGCCCTCGATGGCGCTGGAGATAGCATCGGAGGAGCCACCGGTCAGCGCCTTCTTAAGCTTATTGGACGTCTCGCGCAGCTCAGCCTGCAGGTTTTCCACGCGGGCGGGAACCTCATCCACACGGCACTTGAGCGCAGCGGCGGCGGCGTCGACGAGCGCCAGGCGGTCGGCCATATAGTCGAGAGCACCCTTAGAGGTCACGGCCTCGATACGACGGACATTCGAGCCCGTAGAGGACTCGGAAATGATCTTGAACAGGCCAATCTCAGCAGTGTTGGCAGCGTGCGTGCCACCGCAGAGCTCGCGGGAGAACGGCTGGTCCTCGGCGCCCACGGAGACAACGCGGACGACGTCGCCATACTTCTCGCCAAACAGGGCGACAGCACCGGCGGCCTTGGCCTCGTCGATGCCCATGACGCGGGTCACGACCGGCTTGGAGGCGAAGATCTGCTGGTTGACCAGGTCCTCGACAGCCTTGAGCTGCTCGGAGGATAGGGCCTCAAAGTGCGTGAAGTCAAAGCGCAGGTGCTCGGGCGTCACCAGCGAGCCAGCCTGGGAGACATGCTCGCCCAGGACCTGCTTAAGCGCGGCGTCGAGCAGGTGCGTGGCGGTGTGGTTGCGACGCAGGAAGCCACGGCGCTCGGCGTCGAGCGCGGCGGTCACGGTAGTACCGACGGTCAGCGTACCCTCGGTGACGTGGGCGACGTGAGCATACAGGCCATTGTGGTTCTTGGTATCGGAAACGGTCAGCGCAACGCCCTCGGCGAAAAGCTCGCCGGCATCGCCCTGCTGGCCACCCATCTCGGCGTAGAACGGGGTGCGGTCGAGCACGACCTCGACGTCCTCGCCCACGGCAGCGGACTCGACGGACTCGCCGTTGCGAACGATGGCGACAACCTTGGCACCCTCGATTACATCGTTGTCATAGCCGTCGAACTCGGTCGCAGCGACCTTGTCCGAAAGCTCGACCCACACGTCGTTGAAGCTGCCCCAGGCGTCGCCCTTGGCGTTGGCGCGAGCGCGGGCCTTCTGGTCCTCCATGCAGGCGGTAAAGCCGTCCATGTCGACGTCGTGACCGGCGACGCCGGCAATCTCGACGGTCAGGTCAATGGGGAAACCAAAGGTGTCATGCAGCTTAAAGGCGACGTCGCCCGGAAGGACAGCACCCTCGGCAAGCGCGGCCAGGGCCTCATCCAGGTAGACGCGGCCGTTGTCGAGCGTCGTGGAGAAACGCTCCTCCTCGGAGGCGACGATGCCCTTAACGAGCGCGACGTTCTTGAGCAGCTCGGGATAGGCCTCGCCCATCTGAGCGTTGACCTCGTCGATGAACTTGGTCAGGAAGGCGCCCTCAATGCCCAGCAGACGACCGTGGAACACGGCGCGGCGGAGCAGGCGGCGAAGAACATACTCGCGACCCTCGTTACCGGGGAGAATGCCGTCCGAGATCATAAAGTCAACGGCACGAGAGTGATCCGCGATGATGCGCAGGGAGCGGCTGGCACCGGAATAATCGTCGGCGTCATAGGTCTTGCCGCTGATCTTCTCGCCCAGCTTGATGAGGTGCTGCATCAGATCGCCGTCGTAGTTAGCGGTCTTGTGCTGCATGATGGCGGCCATGCGCTCCAGACCCATGCCCGTATCGAGGTTGCGGTGCGGCAGCTCCGGCATGGAGCCATCCTCCTGGCGGTCGTACTGGGTAAACACGAGGTTCCAGAACTCAAGGAAGCGATCGCAGTCGCAGCCAGGCTTGCAGTCGGGGCTGCCGCAACCGACCTCCTCGCCCATGTCAAAGTAGATCTCGGAGCACGGACCGCAGGGGCCGGTGGGGCCAGCAGCCCAGAAGTTGTCGTCCTCGCCCAGACGCGAGATGTGATCCTCGGCAACGCCCAGGGAGCGCCACACGTCATGGGTCTCGTCGTCCTCGGTAAAGACGGTGAAGTACAGACGGTCGAGCGGCAGCTTGAACTCCTTGGTGATGAGCTCAAAGGCCCAAGCGCAGGCCTGCTGCTTGGAGACGCCACCAAAGGAGAAGTCGCCGAGCATCTCGAAGAAGGACAGGTGACGGCCGTCCTCGCCGATGCAGTCGATGTCGTTGGTGCGGACGCACTTCTGGCAGGAGATCGCGCCGATCTCCTTCATGGTCTTCTTGCCCTGGTAATACTCCTTAAACTGGTTCATGCCGGCGTTGGCAAGCAGCAGCGAAGGGTCGTCGGGGACGAGGGACGAAGAAGGATAGAGCTTAAGACCGCGCTCCTCAAAGAAGTTGAGGAACTTAGAGCGAATCTCGGCCGTAGTCATTGACGGGTAATCAGCACTCATAGAGGGAATCTCCTCGGTTTCACATCGAAACAGTTCAAACGTAACGATATTACCATCCCACCGCGCAAGTGCAAAAAAGAGGGCCGCCAAACAGCGACCCTCCAGTGAAAGTGCACGTTATTCAGTACTGTGCGATCCTTTGAAAAAGGACTGCTGTAGAATTACATATAAGAATCACCCGGAAGGAGCAATCGATGAAAAGTAAACGATTTGTCCTGAATGCACTTCTGGTACTAGCACTTTTAGCGCTCTTGGCCTTCTCCTGCTGGTACGCAAACCAACCAGCATTTGGCTACGTATTGTATGCAGTAATGTCCGGCGATAAGGCTTATTACACTCTACGCGTAATTGACGTTCTCTTTTTCTATGTAGCCGGCCCCTTATCAATCGCTTTGCTCGCGTTTATTGTCATTTACAACTTCAAGAAACGTTAATAGGGCCTATTTAGAATCCGAATCGTCCATGGAGCCGTCGATGCCGGTTTTGGTATCGTCGTCCGAGTTGGAGTCATCGTCCTTGGCGAAGGGATTCTTGAAGAAGCCCGTGGCATCGGGTTGCAAGCCCGAGAGCTTGATCCAAGGATTATCGAACTCGGGCTTAGGCATCGCTTGGGCCTCGGGCGCAGTCTCGTTGCCGATGAGCTCGGACTCGTAAATGAAGGTGTCGTCGCCGAGCGCGTCGTAGGCGGCGACCGGGTTGCCATCGGCATCGCGGTACGGTGTGCCCTTAAACACGGCGCCGTCATAGGCCACAAGCTGGCGGCCGGTCTCATTCTCGAAGTAGAACACGAAGATACCTTTGAGGGCCGCACAAAGCGGGATGGCAATAATCATGCCGATGGGGCCCATGAGTGCCGAGCCAATAACGAGCGCCGTGAGGCTCATGATGGGATGCACCTGCACCGAGCCCTGCATAACCTTAGGCGAAATCACGTTATCGGTGACGTTTTGCGCGACCATCGTCACGACGAGCGTCCATAACGCCAACATGGGGCTGAACATGAAACCGAGCACTGTGGCGATTGCTGCGCTCACCCAAGGACCGACGACTGGAACCAAATGCATGATGCCGGTAAAGATAGCCATGAGCGCCACATACGGATGGCCGATGATCATAAAACCGATAAAGGCGAGGAAACCACCGCAGATGGACGTCACGACCATACCGCGCATGTAGCCGCCGACAGAGCGAGAAAGGATGGCGACCATAAAGCGGTACGAGGTCTCCTTCTCCTGACCGATGATGGTGCAAATCTCGTGGTGCATGCGAGGGTAGTCGCAGGCCATCCAGTACGCAAGCACCAGACCAAGGAAGATCACGAACAACTGCGAGGCCGTATTGGTGATGAGCGGGAACACACCGCGGCCAAGCTCGGCAGCGATCTGAGACACGTACTTTGATGCCACAGTAACAAGCGACGAAAGATTATCGTCCAAATACTCCTTGAGCGGCGTGTTGTTGAGCGTCTTGGCATGCGAAATCATCTCGTTGAGATCGCCACCCGCAACACGAAGCTGCTCGGGCAGACGGCTCAGGACTTCCATGATCTGACCAAAGAGAATCGGCGACAAGATGCAAACGACACCGACGAGCACGGCAACAACAACAATAAGCGCGATAAGCGAACCGATGCCGCGATTCACGCCATGGTGCTCGAGCCAGTTGATGATCGGGGACATCACAAAAGCAATGATGGAGCCGACGGCAAGAAACTCAATAACCGGTGCCAGGATGCCCATAAGGTTAAAGATGACAGCAGCAATAACAATGCAGCCGACAACAGCCCAAATGCGCAGCGTCAGAATGCGGGTGTCGCGCAGCACGCGATCGGTTTGTTGGGGGTGCTCACTCATGAACGAATCATCACTCCGTCGGGGTCGATCTTGTCCTGAATCTTCTTAAGCGTGCGGCGCAGCAGACGCGAAACCTGCACCTGAGAAATACCCAGCTTCTTGGCGATCTCGATCTGGGTCATGCCCTTCACAAAGCGCAGCTCGATCACCTCGCGCTCGCGCGGCGAGAAATCGCGGATGGCTTCCTCGATCACCAGGCGGTCATCGGTAAAGTCGAGCTCGTTGTCATCGTCGGCGTAACGGTCGAGAATCGACGGCGCATCGTCGGAATCGGACGCACCAGGAGCCTCGATGGGCACCGAGGTATAGGCCGAAGACGATTCCATAGCCTCGAGGACCTCATCGACAGTCACATCTAGATACTCAGCGATCTCCTCAACCTTGGGCGAACGCTGCAGCTCGTTGGTAAGTTTGTCAGTAGCCTGGTTGACCTTGGCCGAGAGCTCCTGCAGACGACGCGGTACGCGCACGCTCCAGCCCTTGTCGCGGAAATGGCGTTTGATCTCGCCCAGGATAGTGGGTGTCGCAAACGTCGTGAACTCGAGTCCGCGCTCGGGATCAAAACGGTCGATAGCCTTGAGCAAACCGAGATAGCCGACCTGCATGAGGTCGTCGAGCGGCTCGCCGCGATTCTTAAATTTGTTGGCAAGAAACCTTACCAGGTTCATATGGGACATGACGAGCTGCTCGCGGGCGTCCGGATCACCGGTCTCCTTGTAGCGACGAAACAGCTCGCGGGTTTTCTCCTTGTCCCAAGCGGTCTTGCCGCTCCGGGAACGTTCGGTCATATTAAATATCCGCCTTGAGGTCGAGGGAAAGCGTCAGGGGCGCCGCAGTCTTTTCGTAGGAGTCGCACACGCTCGCGAGGATGAGCTCGGCATACACCGCAGCCTGGTCGTCTTCATCGACCGTAGCCTGGTCGCCAAAGGTAATAGTCATGCCAACGTGGGTCTCATCGACATCGAATTTGATGGTGATGTCATCGCAGTCGACCGCGGTGCAACCAAAGATGAAAGCCTCCTCGGCAGCCATGCGGATGTCCTCAATGCGATCGACAGACATAGAGCACAGGGCACCAACGTTGGCTGCCGTCATGCGCACAAGGCGAGCGAGACGCGGGTCACCGGCAACGGTCAGCGTGATAGGGCAGGTTGCTTCGCTACTCATCGCAGGACTCCTCAGAGGTCTCGGCGGGCGTATAGGTGTAATACTGAGCCGGCTTGGATACAGACTTCTGACCATCATCGTCGCCCGCGGCGGCCTCGTCCTCGCCAATTAGGACGCGCTCGGTAGGCTGCTCGGCCTCCGCAGCGGCAGCGGCGAGCTTGCGATCGGCGTCGGCTGCAGGAGCCTTCACCTTATTGAAGAGCTTCTGCACAGCACCGGCGGCAGAATCAGTCACGCTCGACACGGCGCTGCTGGCCTCGGCCACACTGCCCGTGACCTCGGAAATGTCGCGAACGACGGCCTCAACCTCAACAAGGTTGGACGTCAGGGCATCGACCGCGGTCTTGCTCGACTTAAGCAGCGGCTCCATCTGGGCAAGCGCCGGCGTAAGCTCATCGACAGCGCCATCGAGCTTTGCCACCACAGGCTGAGCCTCGGCGATGGTGTTGTTGAGGTCGTTCACGGTCTTATCGAGCGAGTCGACAACGGTGCGGGTCTTGCGCAGGGTAAGCGCGAGCTCAACGATAGCCCACACGCCGGCAACGGCGAGCAACAGCAAGGCGATTTGAATGGGACTCATACAAGCCTCCCAAAGGAATCGAAATACAGACGGTTTTCATGGTACCCCAAAGGGGACCGAACATGCCAAGAGCAGCAACGTGGAACAAAATTATCAGCAGCTACTTCGGTGCATTCCCGCTGCGGTCGCGTTCGCTTTGCTCTACGCGCCATTCTTCCCAACCGCGGCCAGCAGGCTGCCAGAACGCGCCGCGCTCCAGTCCCTCGGGCAAATAGCGCTGATCGACCCAGCCTTCGGGATAATCATGTGGATACTTATACACACCGTAATCATCGCTGCCCGGGCGATGGCGATCGCGCAGATAACTAGGCACCTCGCGAAGCCCACTAGAATGGATATCGGCCAGCGCCGCATCGATCGAAGCCTCACACGCATTGGACTTAGGCGCCAAACAAACATAGAGCGCAGCCTGCGCGAGGTTAATACGGCACTCGGGATAGCCAATAACCTCGGCAGATTTAAACGCAGCATGCGCTATAAGAAGCGCCTGCGGGTCAGCGTTGCCAACGTCCTCAGAGGCATGAATCATAATGCGACGGGCGATAAACTTAGGATCCTCCCCTGCATCGATCATGCGCGCAAGCCAGTAGACCGTGGCATCGGGGTCGCTACCGCGCATGGACTTGATGAACGCACTGATGATGTCGTAGTGCATGTCACCGTTTTTGTCATACGTAAAGCCGCGACGCGGGTTGGCAATCTTTACGTCATCCACGGTGATGGGATAGCGCTCCCCCGCCGACGGCGCTGGCGTTCCCTCGGTATCGGGACGCGTGACGGCAATCTCGCTCGCCAGCTCAAGTGTCGTCAGGGCCGAGCGTGCATCACCCGCGGCCAGCGTACAAATGGTCTTGACCGTATCCTCATCGGCCGAGAACTTACCGTTCAGGCCATGCGGAGCCTCGAGCGCACGCTCGATCAGCGTGGCTATGTCCTCGTCCTTAAGGTGTTCAAGTTCCACCACACGACCACGCGAGAGCAACGCCGAGTTGACCTCGAAGTACGGGTTCTCCGTCGTGGCACCAATCATAATGACGGTACGGTTCTCAACCGCATGCAGCAATGCATCCTGCTGTGACTTCGAAAAGCGATGAATCTCGTCGATAAACAGGATGGTGCGACGGTCGTACGTATTCAGACGCGTCTTTGCCTCGTCGATCACGCGACGCAGGTCCTTCACGGTACCCGTGACGGCGCTGACCTCGACAAACTCACTCTTGGTATGGTTGGCGATAATGTGGGCCAGCGTCGTCTTGCCCGTACCGGCCGGCCCGTACAGTATCACGCTCGAAAGCACATCGTGCTCGATCGCGGCACGCAACCATGAGCCCTTACCGACGGCCTTTTGCTGGCCCACATACTCGTCGAGCGAATTGGGGCGCATGCGCACCGCAAGCGGCGCATTCTGAAAGGAACGCTCGCGCGTCGAAGCAGAAAAAAGGTCGTCCATAGCCATCCCGTGCATCAATCAAAAAAGTTATCCACTAACAGTATACCTAATAGATACGAACTACCGTTCGTTAATATAGGTACGGTGCGGAAACTTCAATCCCGGAAACAGCTTGCTCGTGAGCTCGCAGAAATAACCGTCCGTCATGCTCGCAATGTAATCCACGACCGCCTGGTCCTTATCATTCTGCCAGGCATAGGCGCGATCGTAGTAGGAAAGCTGCTGCTCGATGCGCGAAATATGGTGCTTAAAGATGTACGAGGACTCGTCACCACTGTTTAGATCCCGCAGGCAACGGTCGTAGAGCTTTTCGAACGCCTCACGCAGCTCCACCTCGGAATCGCCTTCGATACCACCCTTGCTATAGATCTTCTCGTAGTTCTCGCGCTTGGCTCGGCGGATTTCCTCAAACAGGTCCTCGCTCATCTCGATGCGCGGCTTACCATAGCTGTGCTCAACGATATCGATGGAAGCGTGCGTGAGGATCCAACTGTTGTAGGCACCGCCCCGGCCATCATCAAAAGCGTCGGGCGAAAGCAGGCCAGCCGCGATCGCATCCTGGCGGTCGCGACCGACGTAGGCAAGAATATCCGAGATGCGAACGACGCAGCCTTCGAGCGTCATAGGACGCAGATGCTCAATTGCGCTATAGCCCGTGGCAATGCAATCCTCAACCGTCTGGTCAAACTGGTCAAAAGAACTCATGTCCGAGAGCTCAAACACACGCTGCTCGTACTCGCCGTTATGGCATAGCACGCCGTCAAGCGTCTGGAGCGACACGTTGCGACCATACAGCGTGTCGAGCACTCGGACCGACTGCACGTTATGGAAAAAATAACGCCCCGTACGCTCATGATAGATATCGTTGAGGAAGCGCTCGCCGGCATGGCCGAAAGGCGTGTGTCCCAAGTCGTGACCCAGGCCAATCGCCTCGATCAAATCGCAATTGAGCCCCAAGGCGCGACCGATATCGCGCGCAATGCGGGAGACAAGCTGCACGTGCAAACCGCGGCGTGACAGATCGTCATTGCTACGGAAGCTAAAGACCTGCGTTTTACCTGCATAACGGGTGTACGACGGAAGATGAAGTATCTTTTCGGTATCGCGCATAAATGCCGGACGCATGAGCGTGCCTTTGTCGGCAGCGCGATCAATACGACGAATGACCTGATCGTCGTTGCAACGATACGGGTTGACGACACCCGAGGCGCGGTCGGCGGCAATACGCTCGACCAGATCGGGCGACAACGCCGCGGGAATGCGATCCATGCGCGCCTTGATGGCGGCTGTTTCTTGATTAATTGCCATGGCATGCTCCTTAAAAAGGGCGCGCAAACGGTTACACCGTACTACCCACGCACTCGATTATGGCAAAAATCGGCACCAAAAACGGGAGCAATGGCAGGGAGCGCGATTTTGTGAAGAGGCAGGAGAGGGCAAGGACCAGGAGCGCGACGGCAAATGCCACGATGCCGCCCAGAGGGTCAAGCGTGCAAAGCGCGAAGAGCGCCTTGACGTCCCCCATGCCGATGCCGGGGGCGTGGCGAAGGCGCCGCCAGAGCGACTCAGTGAGCACAAGGGCAAGGTAGACGATGACCGCAAGACCGGCGTGGTCAAGCGCCGTGGTAACGCCCTTGTCGAGCCAGACGCCTGCCAACGCCGCCACCGCACACACGCCGGCAAGCTCATTGGGAAACCGTCGCTCACGGGCATCAACCAAAGCACCGGCAAAGATGCAAATCCAAAATGGGATGTAGGGCATCGTGCACCTCCTTGGGCAGCTACTCGAAAGCAAAAACCACCACAAAAGTGCCTGTCCCCTTTGTGGTGGTTTTGGTGGTGGTTATTTGGCGCCTTGCATGACCTCGTCGAGGGTAACGTTGACGGCGTGCTGCGTCGGGACCCAGTCGACCTTTAGGAACAGGGCCGCCACCGTGATGGGAATATAGCTGAACATAAAGATCGGGAAGGTAAATAGGTTGGTCACCAAACGCCACTTTTGCGCGCAGTGAATATGCTTGTACTCGAAGATGGTGGTGAGTAGCGCCAGGATAAAGAAGGTCTGGTACATCATCGCGAAGGTCATAATGAGCGAGGCGGCACAAGCCTGCATCTCGACCTCGGTGGCCAAGAAGCCATGCGAAAGTCCGCCCACGATGAGGAAGGTCGCGTTGGCGAGCATGGAGATCAGGGACAGCAGCATGCCCGGAGCGATGGTCATAAACATGTCGTAGGCAGCAAAGCGATGATAGCGGAACGTCGACTTGACCAGGTGCTTACCGTAGGTAAAGAACACCTGGTAGAAGCCCTTGGTCCAACGCATGCGCTGTTTCCAGGACGCCTTAAACGTCACGGGCTGTTCGTCAAAGAACTCCGCCGGCGCATAGCCAATGCGAATGCCGTGAATGGCGCAGAACGTGGTGAACTGGATATCCTCGGTCAGCGTATGGAACCGCCAGCCGTGCATGCCCTCGATAACGCTGGCGGAGATGAGATAGCCCGAGCCCGAGACAGCGCAGGACGTCTTGCAGATATTACGCGCGTTGTTGAGGAAGCGCGCCTCGCGCAGGTACCAAGTGGCATTAGCTGCCGAGATCCACGAGCTGCCGAAGTTCTTGGAATTGCGATAGCTCGTGACCACATGGAAGCCCTGGTCAAAGGCATCGTTCATCTTAGACACGTAATCGCGGGAGATAACGTTGTCGGCATCGAAGATAAAGTAACCCTCAAACGTGTCGGGATACTCGTTGAGAATGCGATCGAAACCAAAGTCCATGACCCAGCTCTTGCCCTTACGGGCCAGGTCATTGCGCTCATAAACAATAGCACCGGCCTCGCGCGCAAGCTGCGCCGTGTTGTCGGTGCAGGCATCGGCGACCACGAAGACCTCGATGAGCTCGGACGGATAATCCTGGTCCTTGATGGAGCGTACGAGGTTGGCGATCACGGCTTCCTCGTTATGCGCCGCGATAAAGAAGGCATAGCGGTGGAGTTTTTTGGCCTTGGGAGGCGCGACCTCGCCACGAAGAGCACCGATGACAAAGAAGACCACCTGGTACAGAAAGCAGACCGTGAGCAGCGTGACGACAATCTGGTTGAAAATCACGATGGGTGTGTTGGTTTGTAAAAAGGCGAGCATGCAGGCTCCCAGGAACGCATTACGTAAACAATCGTATATCTTACCGCAGGCTTACCGAGTTCAAGAAACCACCTAATACCGGCTAGGCTTCGAGAAGGCCAAGCTGCGGGACGATGTCGTCGCCGGCGGCGGTGCGGCCAATCGAGCGCGGGGCCAGGTCGTCAAGAACCGCAGCGAGATCCCACGGCAGCTCATCGCGGCACTCAATACGCTCCCCCGTCACGGGATGGTCGAATGCGACGCGCCAGGAATGAAGGAATTGCCTGGTCAGACCCTGATCGGCGCGTGCATCGCACTTGCCGTAGAGTGGATCGCCCACGCAGGCGTGGTTGATATGACGCATATGCACGCGAATCTGATGTGTGCGGCCCGTAAACAGATGGCACTCGACGAGCGTATAGCCGTCGTCAAAACGCGTGGAATCGAAGCGCTCGAGGACCTTAAAGGTCGTAATGGCCTGGCGCGCGAAAGGGTCGTCCGAAACCGCCATCTTGACACGGTCGCGCGTGGAACGCGCAATGCCGGTGTTAATGGTGCCCTCATCCATAGCGATATGACCGTGAACGAGCGTGATATAACGACGATCGAGCGTACGCGTGCGGATGAGATTTTGAAGCGCGCGCTGGGTGTCGTCGTCCTTTGCCGCAAGCATGAGACCCGAGGTATCGCGATCCAAACGATGCACGATGCCGGGGCGGTCCTCGCCCTGCACGGTGCCCAGATGGTCGATACCGCAGTGATAGACCAGGGCATTCGCGAGCGTACCGCTCTCATGACCATGTGCAGGATGGCACACCAGGCCGCGCTGCTTGGAGAGCACGATAAGGTAGTCGTCCTCATAGCGAATGTCGAGCGGGATGGCCTCGGGAATCACATCGGTGGGATCGTGCAGCTCGGGCAAATCGACCGAAATACGATCGCCGGCGCGCACGGCATACTTTTTGGACAGGCAGGTCTCGCCATTGACGGCAACGGCGCCTCCCTCGATCAGATGCGCGCAGGCAGAGCGCGTGGGGCAGCCGTCGTTGGCGCCCAGATAGGCATCAAGGCGCTGACCAGCGGCATCGTCGGCAACAAGAATATGGATGTCGGCCATTAGCGCTCATTCCTTTCGCGAATCTTGCGGGCACGCTCCCCACGCTGCTGGGCCTTGCGCTTGGCACGGGCCTCGTCACGGGCGTTGAGCTCGGCGGTCGCATCGACCTCGCGGGCCGCAGGGCTCAAGAACATGTAGCCGAAGAGGGCGAGCACGACGCCCAAGGTAATGCCAATATCGGCCACATTGAAGACGGGGAAGTCGATGAAGGTGGTGGCAATAAAATCGGTCACGAAGCCAAAGGCCAAACGATCGATAGCGTTGCCGATAGCACCGCCCGCAACCATCGCCATGCCCACAACCTCAAGATGGGCGAGCCGGGGCGCACGAACGAGGTACACGGCAATAGCGATAATGACCGCCAACGCCAGCACGGCAAACGCGATGCCATGCCCCTCACCCATACTAAAGGCAGCGCCGATATTGCGGACAAACATAAAGTCGATCACACCGGGGATGACAGTCACATGCAGCGCATCGCCCACGGCCCGAACCGCAAGCTTGGTCAGCTGGTCAACAAGCAGCACGGCCAACGCCACGCCACCAGCAACACCCAACCGCCAACGCAAAGGCGGCGTCATATCCGCAGAACGACCCAAAGAAATCCCCTACCCTCAGAACAATCGAATTCCGTTGAACGCAATTAACCATCTTATATTGCCATACGCAGAGCGCACGACATATCCACCAACGCAAGCGAAATAACCAGCACAAAACAAAAGCGACATTCCGAATAACGGAATGTCGCTAAATAGCTTTCGACTAAGAGCACAGGTCGAAAGAGAAGGCTCTAGTTCCAACAATGGAAAAGCCGCGTTGCCGTCACCAACAGCGAAAACGTCCCTAAGCGAGCAAGGTGACGTGAAAGAGGAGGGAAGCGTACTTTGGTACGCGACCGACGATTGAACGTCAGATTGCCGCTTAGGAGCGTTTGCAGCGTCGGTAGGTTACGGCGTTCTACGAACGCCGTAACCTACAGCGCGTCAGCGCAGCGCTTGCAGATATGTGCGTGACCGTTGTACTCGCCGACGGTGGTGCGGTAATTCCAGCAACGGTCGCAGCACTCGCCCTCGGCAGCCTCGATGGCAACGGAGAGCTCCTCGCCCTGGGTCAGCTCAACATCGGAAACGATGTAGAACTCGGCCAGGTCGACCGCCTTGTCGCCGGTCAGCAGCGCGTACATCTCGGCGGGAACGACCGCCTTGACGCGGACCTGCTGGCTCTTAGTGAAGGTGCCGACGGAGCGGGCATCCTCAAGGGCCTTGGTCACGGCGCTACGGAGCTCGAGTGAAGCCTCGAGCACGCCCTCGAACTCATTGGCCTCGTCGACCGTGATAGGCGACTTATACCAATCGAGCAGCGCGGCGTACTTCTGGTGGTCGACGCAGCCGGCAGGCGCGTAGGCCATGGCCTCGTCGACGGTGTAGGACAAAATCGGCTGCAGATCGCGCATGAGCATCGAGAAGAGCTCGGCCAGCACGGTCTGGGCGCTGCGGCGCTCGAGCGAGCCAGGCTTGTCGCAGTACAGGCGGTCCTTCAGGGCGTCGAGGTACACGTTGGAAAGCTCGGTAACCACGAAGTCATAAAGCGCACGGTAAGCGCGCGGGAACTCGTAGCAAGAGTAAGCGTCGTCGACCTCGGCCTGAACCTGGGTCAGACGGGCAACCATGAGCTTGTCGAGCGGCAGCAGGTCGGCAAAGGCGACACCGTCGGTCTCAGGCTCAAACTGGCCCTCGAGCTCGGAAAGCAGGAAGCGCAGCGTGTTGCGGAAACGACGGTAGGCATCGGACGTACGGGCAAGAATCTCGTGGTCGATGGACACGTCGGAGCTGGTGTCAACGGAAGCAACCCACAGGCGGATGATGTCGGCGCCCATCTCGTCACAGACCTTATTGGGGTCGATGACGTTGCCGAGCGACTTGGACATCTTGCGGCCCTGGCCGTCGAGCGTGAAGCCCTGCGAGACGACCGCCTTGTAGGGAGCATGGCCGTTGGCGCCCACCGAAGTGAGCAGCGAGCTCTGGAACCAACCGCGATGCTGGTCGGAGCCCTCGAGATACACGTCAGCCGGGTACTCAAGCTCGGGGCGATACTCGCAGACGGCCTTCCAGGACACGCCGGAATCCCACCACACGTCGAGGATGTCCTTATCGGCCTTGAGGTGATGGCCGCCACACTTGGGGCAGACGCAGGCCTCACCCAGGTAGCTCTCGGGAGCGTCGGTGAACCAGGCGTCGGAGCCCTTCTCATGGAAGAGCTTGATGACGGCGTCGAGCGTGGCATCGTTCATGACCTTCTCGCCGCAGTCGGCGCAAGTGTAGCTGGGGATAGGCACGCCCCAGTTGCGCTGGCGGCTGATGCACCAGTCGGGACGCTGCTCGACCATGGCGCCAATGCGGTTGGCGGCATGGGCCGGATACCACTTGACGTTCTCGCGGACCTCTTTGCCAGCCTGCTCGCGCAAGCCGGTCTTGTCCATCGAGACAAACCACTGGTCGGTAGCACGGAAGAGCACCGGGTGCTTGCAGCGCCAGCAGTGCGGATAGCTGTGCGTGATCTTCTTCTCGAGGACCAGGGTGCCGCGCTCGCGCAGGAACTCGATGATGTGCGGGTTGGCCTCGTCGGTATCCATGCCGCTGAAGGGGCCGCCGGTGCCAAACTCCTCGCCGGTGTAGAACTTGCCGTCGTCATCGACCGGCATGCAAATGTCGGTGATGCCCTCCTTGAGGCAGGCGAAGTAGTCGTCGACGCCGTGACCGGGCGAGTTGTGGACGATACCGGTACCGTCATCGACACCGACGTAATCGGCCAACAGTGCCACGCCCTCAACACCGTCAAAGATCGGCTGCTTATAGTGAATGTGATGGAAGGTCTCGGCGGGAACCACATAGGGCTTGCCGTCGACCACAACCGGGGTGTACTCCCAGCCAAACTCCTCGCAGCACTTGGGAGCCAGGTCCTCGAGCATGACCTCGGCGCGGTCGTCGTGCTCAACGGCGACGTAGGCGGCACCGGGCTTGAGAGAAACTGCCTGGTCGGAGGGGATGGTCCACGGCGTGGTCGTCCAGATGATAAAGTCAACCGGGCCGTCGAAGTTCTCGAGGCCGACGGGCTTGGAGGTCATCTCAAAGCGCACGAAGATGGACGGGCTCGTCTCGTCGGAGTACTCAATCTCGGCCTCAGCAAGTGCGGTATGGCAGTGCTTGCACCAGTGGACGGGCTTGTGACCGCGATAGATCATGCCCTTGTCGAACATGGCCTTGAAAACCTCGATGTCGGCGGCGTCATGCTGGTGATAGAGCGTCAGATAGGGGTTGTCCCAATCGCCGAGCACGCCCAGGCGACGGAAGCCGGCCTTCTGCAGCTCGATGTTCTCGACAGCGAACTTATTGCAAAGCTCACGGATCTTAGCCGTGGAGGTCTGGTTGAACTTCTCGGTGCCGAGCTTCTCCTCGACCTTATGCTCGATCGGCTGGCCATGGCAGTCCCAACCGGGAACATAGGGAACCTCATAGCCCTGCATCATCCAGTAGCGGTTGATCATGTCCTTGGAGATCTTGTTCATGGCGTGGCCGATGTGGATCGGGCCGTTGGCGTACGGAGGGCCGTCGTGCAGCACGAACTTCTTGTGACCCTCGTTCTTCTTCAGAACCTGCTCGTAGACCTTGTTGTCCTGCCAGTCCTTGAGTCGCTTGGGCTCGGACTTGGAAAGACCGGCACGCATGGGAAAACCGGTTTTGGGCAGATTCATCGTCTGCTTGTACTCGTTTGCCACGGTACCCCTTTCATGTCGTGGGCGCGCACGCCCGTTGGGCACCAAAAAAGCGCCCGTCCCTACAAGCTGGGACGAAGCGCCACAAAAACGGGCTGTATGCCCGCAAAAGCTCTTCGTTTAACCACCCAGCTTAGATGCCCTCGCCCGCGTATTCGCGCGCTCGCATCCGTTACTCGGCTGGCCTGTATCGACGACCATCTCGGCGATATCTACTAAGACGTGCCTGCGCGGCACGTCCGTTGGGACCGCAGCTCCGGGGTGATTTTCATCGGTCGCATGCACGGGTTCTCAGCGCTCCCCGCTCTCTGTGGCATGCGGACGGCCGACTACTCGTCCCCATCAACGCTTATGCGGAGTATGCTAGCACGTTCCGCGCCGGCGAAAAACCCTCAACACTGGTTTCATACGTAAGAAATTTCTCGTGGTCGTTAGCCTTCTCTAGGAGCAAAATACCTGAAAGCACTTTAACTAACGAAAGAAGGCTGCCATGCGCACAATCGGAATGAGCGACTACACCGTCGGCGAGGATTGCTTTACCGAGCTGCCCGCCGCACTGGCGGAGTACGGCGCGAAGAAAGTCGCCATCATTGGTGGCAAGCGAGCCCTAGCTGCGGCGCTGCCGGGCATCGAGGCGGCGCTTGAAGGTACCGACGTCGAGATTCTGGAGACGCGCGTCTACGGCACCAACAGTACGCGCGCCAATATCGCCAAGGTCGTGAACTCCCCCGCTTGCCAGCAGGCAGACGTGCTTATCGCCTGTGGCGGCGGCAAGGCACTCGACACCGTCAAGACAGCGGCAATCGAGCTCAAGAAGATTGTCTTTACGGTGCCGACGATTTGCTCTAACTGTTCCGCCGCGACCGCCATTGCCGTCGTCTACAACGACGATGGATCGCTCGAGGGCTATTCGTACCCCAACCGACCGGCGCACATCTTCATCAATCCCAAGATCATCGCCGAGGCTCCGGCGGAGTACTTCTGGGCCGGCGTGGGCGACGCCCTGTCCAAGCAGCCCGAAGTCGAGTACGCCACGAGCGCCGGCGACCTGGAGCACACCGCCGGCCTTGGCCTGGCTCTTGCCCACACCTGTTCCGAGCCGCTGTTTACCTACGGTGTTCAGGGTCTTGAGGACGTTCGTCAGAATCTGTCGAGCGAGGCCGTCAAGCAGATCGCGCTCGACATCGTGGTCAACACGGGCTATGTCTCGAACCTGACCAACCAGAACGATTACTACTACAACTCGAGCGTGGCGCACGCGTTCTACAACGCCACCTGCAGCATTCCGCGTGAGGGCACCTACCTGCACGGCGAAGTCGTAAGCCTGGGCGTGCTGGTGTTGTTCGCCTACACGGGCGACACCGAGAACCTTAAGCGCTATGCTGACTTCAACAAGCAGATGGGGCTGCCCGTAACGCTTGAGCAGGTCGGGCTTTCCGAGACCGATATCCCTGCCCTGTGCGAGCACGCACACGCCACCAACGAGTGGAAGCAAGGCAACCCGGAGCCCTTCACCGACGAAAAATTCGCCGCCGCCATCAAGGCCGCCAACGCCTACGGCCACACGCTCTAGACCCAGGCCAAAACCACCACAAGGGAGCAGCACCTTTGTGGTGGTTTTTTATTGCTCCAGCATGCTGGGGTCGAACTCGCTAGCCGGGATCACGCGATAACCGTGGCGGAGCAGTAAATCAACGAAGACGCCGTTGCCCGCCGTAAGGGTGCCGCTGAATGTTCCGTCGTAGATGCGACCCGCGCCGCACGAGGGACTACGGTCCTGCAGGATGCACGCGGCGATCTCTTCCGGCCCGCCCGCCTGCTCGCACATATCGAGCGCTCGTTGGGCACCCAGGCGAAATTCGCGATCGACCGATATGCCCTCGCAGGTACGAACCTCTCCGTTCACAATCTCGGACGGCTTGCGCGGCGTGGGCAGGCCCCCAAAGACCTCAGGGCACACCAAGAGGACCTCGGTCCCTGTACGCTCGCAGGCCTCGACCAACTCGCGATGGTAGTTGTCGAGCCCGTTATACTTGCAGCTCTCGCCCATCAAGCAGGCGCTCACCACGATCTTCATTTCCATCCCTCTCAAGCAAAACGCCCCATTTGAGAAAGCTGCTCAAATGGGGCGTCGGCGTTTACTGGCTCGGCCGCGGCTTTACTGCTGCTTGGGCATCAGCGGATTCTCGCGCGTGAGGAGGTTCATGAACTCCTCGCCCGTGATGGTCTCCTTCTTATACAGATAACGAGCCAGCTCGTGGAGCTTAAACTTGTTCTCCTTCAGAATCTGCAAAGCGCGGTCGTGCGCATCCTCGATCAGCTTGGCGACAATCGCGTCCACGCGCTCGGCCGTACCGGGGGCGCAGGTGAGCGACGTGTCCTGATTGAGATACGCGTTCTGCACGGTACCGAGCGCCATCATGCCAAACTCGTCGGACATACCAAAGCGCGTCACCATATTACGGGCGAGCTTGGTGGCCTGCTCGATGTCGTTGGCGGCGCCGGTCGTCATCTCGCCAAAGATGAGCTCCTCGGCTGCGCGGCCACCGCAATAGACAGCGAGCTTGTCCAAGACCTCCTGGCGCGTCGTCAGGAAGCGCTCGTCCTCCTCGACCTGCATGGTATAACCAAGAGCACCGCTCGTGCGCGGCACGATGGTGATCTTCGTGACCGGCGCAGAGCCCTTCTGGCGAGCGGCAACGATGGCATGGCCGATCTCGTGATAAGAAACGACCTGCTTCTCGTGGTCGGACAGCACCGTGGACTTACGCTGTTGGCCGGCAATGACGACCTCCACCGACTCCTCGAAGTCGTCCTGGGTTGCACGCTTGCGACCCTCGCGAACGGCGCGCAGGGCACCCTCGTTGATGATATTGGCCAGGTCGGCGCCCGAGGCACCGGGCGTGGCGCGGGCAATCGCGGTCAGGTCGATCGGCGGCTCGGTCTTCACGCTCTTGGCATGCAGCTCGAGGATGTTCTTGCGGCCGGTCAGATCGGGCAGCTCGACGGGGATGCGGCGGTCAAAACGACCGGGGCGCAGTAGAGCGGGATCGAGACTGTCGGGGCGGTTGGTTGCGGCAAGGACAACGATACCCTTATGGTTATCGAAGCCATCCATCTCGGTCAGCAACTGATTGAGCGTCTGCTCGCGCTCGTCGTTGCCGCTAAAGCCGCCGCCATCGCGCTTCTTACCGATGGTATCGATCTCATCGATAAAGACGATACACGGTGCCTTTTCCTTGGCCTGCTTAAACAGGTCACGAACCTTAGCAGCGCCGCGACCGACAAACATCTCAACGAACTCAGAGCCCGAAATGCTAAAGAACGGAACACCGGCCTCGCCGGCAACAGCCTTGGCAAGCAGGGTCTTACCGGTACCCGGAGGGCCAACAAGGAGAGCACCACGCGGCAGCTTGGCGCCGATCTCCTCGTAGCGCTGCGGCTTCTCCAGAAAGTCGACGACCTCCTTGAGAGACTCCTTGGCCTCTTCCTGACCGGCGACGTCCTTAAAGGTCACGCCCACGTCCTTGGAGGCGATCACGCGCGCGCCGGACTTACCCAGTCCGCCGCCGCCAAAACCGCCGCCGCCAAAGTTCATCGACGGGCCGTCATCGCCCATAGCCTTCTTCATGCGGCGGTTGAGCCACCAACCGATGAGGAAGAAAATCGCCATGGGAAGAATGAGTGTGAGCAGGTAGTAGGTCATCAAACCCGAGTTTTTATCGGGAACGACCGACTCCAGCGAAGCGCCAGACTCAAGCACGCGATCGGTAAAGCCCGCGTCATTCGGCACACCGGTCGTCTTGTAGGCGATGTTCTCGTCCTCGCCCTTCTTGGTGTAATAAATCGAGTAATCGTCCGTGTTGTACTCGACCTTGTCGACGCTCTTCTTATCGAGCGCTTTGACAAACGTCGAGTAATCGGTCTTCGTAATCTGCTGCGTGTGACCGATGTTGGGGAACAGAACGGTCGAGAGCACGAGGTAGACGACGAAGGCGATGAGCACGTAGAGAATCATATTCCGTCTACGTTTGTTGTCATCCATCTCCATCTGCTTGAACTCCATCTACTGGGGTTGATAATGCTTTCTAGAATACCCAACCCGGACGGCGATAAACCGACGCCGGGCACGAAAGGACAGAGATGGCATCACTGTAAGTCGGCATGGTTCAAATCTATACAGGCGACGGCAAGGGCAAGACGACGGCTGCGCTGGGGCTCGCGCTGCGCGCGACGGGCTACGGGCTCGACGTTCTTAGGCTGCAGTTTGCCAAGAAACTGCACTGCGCCGAACACGATGCCGCGCCGCGCCTGGGGCTGCGCATCGTACAAGCTGACCGCGACACGCCCGAGGCTTGCGCCGCACAGATCATGGAGCTCGCATGCGAGCAGATATCACAGGTCGACGTTCTGATTTTGGACGAACTCGGCGAGGCCATGCGCCGCGGCTTCGTGACACGCGAGGATGTCGAAGCGCTGATCGCGATAAAGCCCGCCACCACGGAACTCGCGCTCACCGGCCGCGGGCTGCTGCCGTTGGCCGACCTCGCGGACTTAGTCACCGAAATACGTCCCATCAAACACTACTTCGACGAAGGCCTCCTAGCCCGCCAAGGCATCGAATACTAATTGATTCGTTTTCCGCCAACACCTACAGCTCATAAGGAAGTTGCGGTGGAATAGTACTTGTTTGACGGTCCGCAAGGGCTTTTCAGGAACTATTTCACCGCAACTTATCAGGGGTATCTGACGGATGAGCTAGGCGGTGGCGCGACCTAGCCAGTTGCCGCTGTGATGGTAGATGGTGAACATGGTTGCGGTGATGAGCCAGGTTACGGGGTAAACCAGCAGTAGATGCTCGAGCGACGGATCGAAGGGCATGATCGCAAACACCCAGATCACCCTCAAGACAACGGTGCCAAAGATGGTGAGCATCATAGGCTGCAAACTCACGCCGGCGCCGCGGATGGAACCCGAGGCGTTCTCGATAATCGAGAAAATCGCATAGAACGGCGCAATGAAATGGAGGATAGTCGTGGTGTACGCCGAAATCGAAGCATCGTCGACAAACAAACGCGACAGCGGGCCCGAGAACACCAGCAGCACGGCAGACAGGCCACCAATGAGCATAAACGACAGCACGAGCGACGTATGGTAGCCCTTGCGCATGCGCTCGTAGTTGCGCGCGCCAAAGTTCTGCGCCGAGAACGTAGTGATCGATACGCCGAGCGCCTCGGTCACCATCCAGATAATGCCATCCAGGCGCCCAGATAGACCCCAAGCAGTCGTGACATCGGCGCCAAACGAATTAACCGATACCTGGATCAGCACGTTCGAGATCGAATAGGCAGCCGATTGAAAACCGAGTGGCAGACCACACGAGATCATACTCTTGCAAATACCGCGATCGATACCGAGCTTAGACAGCGAAAGACGCCATGCACCCGGAGCGCGCATCATGCGCAACACGATCATCGTTGCATTGGAGCAAATGGTCAGCGCCACCGCGATGCCGCAGCCCAGCGCCTCCATATGCAACACAGCGACAAAAATGATATCCAGCACCACGTTAACCAGGCAGCCAGAGGCAATGATCACGGCGGGGCCGCGCGTGTCGCCCACGGCACGCAGCAGTGCGGTTCCCATATTAAGCAGCAGTGCCGCAACCATCGCGGCAAAATAACAGCGAGCATAGGCCACGCCCTCGGCCAATAGTTCATGCGGCGTGTTCATAAGCACCAGCATGGGCTCAACGAACACTATGCCAAGAATCGAGAAAGCGATACCGCCCACCAGCGCGAGCGTCATGGCTGTATGGACCGAACGACTCAGTCGCTCATCATCGTGCTGGCCAAAATACTGACCGGTAATGACCGCGCAGCCGGCGCCGACGCCAACGCAAAAGCCAATGCAGAGCTCGGTGAGCACCATCGTGGCTTGAATGCCACCCAGCGCGAGCTTGCCGCCAAACTGGCCAACGATATACGTACCGATAAGCGTGTAGGCCTGCTGAAAAAACGAACTAAAAAAGATGGGAACGCACAGCGACAGCAGCTGTTGCCAAATGACACCCTGCGTTACATCGATAGCCGTAGATTTCTTAGCCACACGCCCTCCCCGCCAACGTATGTTAAACAACAAAACGGCAATTTAAGACCAAAGCAAATACCAGCTTAGCACCGACCGGCGTCGACCGAAACACCCCGAATCAGAGCCCAGTGCAAAATATCTGCCTAGTGATACAAACCCGGCTGGTAGTGATACTCATTGCTCACGTGCGGGCACAGCTGCCAAAAGGCGACGGCGCTCGCCGCGGCCACGTTGAGCGAATCGACCCCGTGCGCCATCGGAATGCGCACCGCGTGGTCACAGCCGGCAATGGTCTTGGCGCCCAAGCCGGCACCCTCGGTGCCCATAAAAATCGCCAAGCGATCAATCTTCCGCAGTACAGGATCATCAAGCGAAACAGAGTCGTCCGTCAACGCCATAGCGGCACACGAAAAACCGGCATCGTGCAACGCGCTCAGACCATCATGCGGCCACACACGAGCCTCGCTGCCAATGCGCGTCCACGGCACCTGAAACACGGTGCCCATGCTCACGCGGGCCGAGCGACGATACAGTGGATCGCAGCACGTCGGGCTGACCAAAATACCGTCAACGTTCAATGCGGCAGCCGAGCGGAAAATCGCGCCAACATTGGTGTGATCGACAATACCCTCAAGCACGCACACGCGCACCGGACGACCCCCCGCCGCCTCGACAACGCCGCCCAAGAACTCATCAACCGGAATCTGACGCGGGCGACGGAACGCCGCCAGCGCGCCGCGCGTCACGTTAAAGCCCGTCAACTGCTCCATGAGCTCCATGGAGGCCACGAACACGGGAACCGGACCCGCTCCCTCGCGCACGACAAGCTGGTCAAACAGCGGCATCATCTGGTCGAGCCAGCGCTCGCCCAGAAGAAAGCTCACCGGCTCATATCCGGCGCGAACCGCACGCTCGATGACCTTGGCACTCTCAGCGATAAAAATGCCCTTCTGCGGCTCCAGCACGCAGCGAAGCTCACGCTCGGTCAGTCGCACGTAGGCATCGAGCCGCTCGTCCTCGAGCGAATCAATTCGCAGAACCTCAACGGCATCAGTCATAGCAGCCAGCCCGCACCCTTCTTTACAGCACATCTATACCAAACGAGGCGACGCTAAGCGCCGCCCCATGCATTCAATCAACCCGATGATACCGTTCAAGCCAGACGATTTACGCCTCGATGCGACGATACGTCACGAACTCATAATCGACGCCCTCGTCACCCTCACCGGCGGCAATCGTCGCGACCCCGCTACGCTGCGCAATCTCCCACGCAGGATCGGCTTCCAAATCGGGAAAGTACGTATCCACGACATGGACGCAGTGGTTATGCGTGACCTCGGCCTCGACGCAATACGGCAAAAAATGCCGATAGACATCGCCGCCACCGATCACCCAGGCAACGGGCTCATCGGCAACCGCGGCGAGCGCCTCGTCGATACTATGCACCACGTCGACGCCCTCGGGGGCAAAGCTCTCGTCGCGGGTGAGCACGATATTGCGGCGGTTCTTGAGCGGACGCCCGCCGGGAAAACTCAGCAGGGTCTTGCGTCCCATGATAACCGGGCAGCCCTTGGTGCAGGCCACAAAATGGCGCATATCGGCGCGATTGGACACCACCATGTCGCCCTCGCACCCAATGCCCCAATCGTCACACACGGCGACGATGGCAGAAAGCTTACACGTCATGCGCGTCACCTACACCGCAATGGGAATGTTCTTGACCTGCGGGCCGTGCTCATAGCCCTCGACGATCAGGTCATCGGTCGTAAACGCATAGAAGTCATGCACATCGGGGTTGAGCGTTACCTTGGGTGCCGCAAACTGCGGACGCTCGATAAGCTCGCGGACGATATCGACATGACGATCATAGATATGGGCGTCGGCGATCACGTGCAGCAGCTCACCGGGAATCATATCGACCGACTGCGCGACCATCATCAGCAAAATGGCGTACTGGCACACGTTCCAGTTGTTCGCGGCCAAAATGTCCTGGCTGCGCTGGTTGAGAATCATGTTGAGCGTCGGCTTGTCGTCCTGAGGACGCTGCGTCACGTTATAGGTCACGCTATAGGCGCACGGATAAAGGTGCATCTCGGACAGATCGCTAAACACGTACGCATTGGTCATAATGCGGCGACTATACGGCGTGTGCTTAAGGTCGTACAGCACACGGTCCATCTGGTCGAAGTCGCCCTCGGCGTAATGGCTCTTCTGACCAATCTGATAGCCGTAGGCTTTACCGATGGAACCGGTCTCATCGGCCCACTCATCCCAGATATGGCTGTTGAGATCATGCACGTTATTGGACTTCTTTTGATAGATCCACAGAATCTCGTCCATGGCAGACTTAAGCGCCGTACGACGCAGGGTGAGCGCGGGGAACTCCTCGCGCAGATCATAGCGCGCCGTGACACCAAAGTTTTTAATGGTATAGGCAGGGGTGCCGTCCTCCCACACCGGACGGACCTTTTGGCCCTCGGTGGTGGTGCCATGATCCAAGATATCGCGGCACATGGTTACAAACTGCTGATCAGCTTTGCTCATTGACCCTCCTGTCAGTCGCCTATAAGCGAGATTTATTGTAGCCCAGGCGCGCGAGTGTCGAATTGGACACTTAGTCCGGCACACGCAATGCACGGCAGCGCGGCTCCGCAAGCGGCAACGAGGCATCTTAGCCTTTTTCTGACATATGCCAGAAATGCCTTGCGCCCAACGACTAACGCGTTATCCTATTGTTGACATATGTCAGATAAGGAGTGTGCATGGCAGGAAGACGCGAAAAACTGCGCCGCGTCGGGATCATCCCCGAATACCGCGGCTTCACCCCCGATGGCCTGGCCAGCGGTGATGCCATCGACATGACCGTCGACGAGCTTGAGGTGCTGCGCCTGTGCGACCTGGAAGGTCTCAACCAAGAGGCGGTCGCCCAGCAGATGGGCATCGCCCGTGCAACGGTGGCGGCCATTTGCAGCCGCGCGCATCGCAAGGTGGCCGATGCGCTGGTCAACGGACGAGCGCTCGTCATCGAGGGCGGCAATATCGCGTACTCCCCCATCGCCACGACGACGGCCGCATGGCCAGCAAAGGAGGTCGGCACCATGAGGGTGGCAACGACGTACGACAACGGCAACATCTTTATGCACTTTGGCCGCAGCGAGCAGTTCAAGATCTACGACATCCAGGATGGCAAGGTGCTCAACGAGCAGGTCGTGGGCACCGGTGGCACCGGCCACGGCGCCTTGGCGGGCCTGCTTGCCAACGGTGGCGTTGACACGCTCATTTGCGGCGGTATCGGCGGCGGCGCTATCAACGCGCTTGCCCAAGCCGGCATCACGGTCTATGCGGGCGCCCAGGGCAGCTGCGATGCCTGCGTCGAGGCCCTCATTGCCGGCACGCTCGCACAGAACGGCGAGGCCACCTGCGACTGCCATGGACATGATCACGAGCACATCCACGAGCATGGCGAGTCCTGCGGCTGCCACGGTCACCACGACCATGACGGGCACGAAGGCTGCGGCTGCCACTAGCGGCAAGCACCTCGTCGAGAACGCGCTTCCACGCGTGCGACAACCAGCGAACAAACGGCGAACAAACGGCGAAGGCCGCCTGGAATACCATCCAGGCGGCCTTCGCCATACACGACTCAACTAGTCGTTACTTCTTGTTGCGCATCTGCGCTTCCATCTGGCGCAGCAGGTCCATATCGGACTTGGGGCCGCCCGTTCCCAGGCCGCCCATGCCGCCCAGCCCCATGGCATCCAGACCGGGAATACTGGGCATGCGCATCTTTTTGCCCTTCTTACCCTTCTTGCCCTTCTTGCCGCCGGCCTGCGCCTGATTGGCCATCGTGCGCATGCGGCCCATCATCTTATTCATCTCGCCCCACTGCTTCATAAGGCTATTGACCTCGGTGGGGGTCACGCCGGCGCCCTTGGCAATGCGGGCACGGCGCTGACCGTTGATGATGGAGGGGCGAAGACGCTCCTCCTTGGTCATCGACATGATGATGGCCTCGTTCTTATCGAAGATACCTTCGTCCAGGTTACCACCCATCTGGTTAAGCGCACGCTGGCCACCGGGGAGCATGCCCAGAATGCCCTTCATGCCGCCCATCTTCTTGACGGCCTTCATCTGGTCGAGCATGTCGTTCATGGTAAAGCCCTCGCGCAGCATGCGCTCGGCGGCCTCGAGCTGCTCGGCGTCGGCCGCCTCCTGGGCCTTCTCGATAATGCCGACAACGTCGCCCATACCCAGAATGCGCTTGGCCATACGATCGGGGTAGAACGGCTCCAGCGAATCGGGCTTCTCGCCCATGCTCACAAACTTGATGGGCTTGCCGGTCACCTGGCGCACGGAAAGCGCGCCGCCGCCACGCGCGTCGCCGTCGAGCTTAGAGATAATCACGCCGTCAAAGTCGGTGCGCTCGGCGAAGGTCGAGACGACGTTGACGATATCCTGACCGGTCATGGCATCGACGACCATCAGCACCTGATCGGGCTTGACGGCCTTCTTGATGTCCACGGCCTCCTGCATCATCTGCTCATCGATCTGAAGACGTCCGGCGGTATCGACAATGACCACGTCACGCAGGTGGTCAACGGCCTCCTGAATGGCGCCCTTGGCGATGTCAACCGGGTGCTCGCCATCGCCACGGAAGACCGGTACGCCGATCTCGCCACCGAGCGTGGCCAGCTGGTCGGCAGCAGCGGGACGGTAGACGTCGCACGCGGCGAGCAACGGCGAGCGGCCCTGCTTCTTGAGCAGGTAGGCCAGCTTTACGGCAGCCGTGGTCTTACCGGAGCCCTGCAGACCCACAAGCATGATGACATTGGGAATACGGTTGCTAAAGACGAGCTTGCTCTCGGTGGAGCCGAGCATCTCGGTAAGCTCGTCGAGCACGATCTTGACGACGTTTTGCGCCGGAGAGAGCGACTCCATGACCTCTGCGGTCATGCAGCGCTCCTTAGTCTTGGCGACGAACTCCTTGACAACCTTAAAGTTAACGTCGGCCTCGAGCAGCGCCATGCGAATATCGCGCATGGCCGAAGTAATATCGGCCTCGGTCAGCTTGCCCTTGCCGCGCAGGCGGTCAAATGTGTCGTTGAGGCGATCGCTCAGGGAATCAAACACTAGTCACTCCTTAATTGGACTCGCCCACCAGGGCGCGGCAGAAATCTTTGGCATTGAACTCCTGCAGGTCATCGACCTGCTCGCCCACGCCGATGCGCAGGATCGGGAGCTTGAGCTTCTCGGCCACGGCCATGGCGATGCCGCCCTTAGCCGTGCCGTCGAGCTTAGTCATGATAATACCGTCCAGGCCCAGCGCCTCGTTAAACTCGAGCGCCTGGTTCAGACCGTTTTGGCCCGTCGCGGCGTCGATCACAAGCACGACCGAAACCGGCATGGGACCGGCGGCCATATTGGCGGCGCGCTTACGGGTCACATTGACCACCTTGGCAAGCTCGCGCATGAGCTCAGGGCTCGTGTGTAGACGGCCGGCGGTATCGATAAGCACCAGGTCGCTGCCGCGCTTGTCGGCCTCGTCGAGCACGTCGTAGCAAACACTTGCCGGGTCGGAGCCGCGGTCGCGCTTGATGACGGGGACGCCAGCGCGCTGGCCCCACACATCAAGCTGCTCGATGGCGGCGGCGCGGAAGGTGTCGGCCGAACCGATCACCACGTTCTTGCCGCGGGCAGCCATGGCGCTCGCGATCTTACCGACCGTCGTGGTCTTGCCGGCACCGTTAATGCCCACAAACAGCACGCAGCTCGGCGTATCGGAGAACGGATCTCGCTCGATGGGCACAAAGTGCTGCTCAAGCTGCTCGGCCAGGGCGCGGCGAAGCTGCGGAGCGGTCTTGAGGTTCTTCTTGGCCGCGGCATCGCGCAGGTCATCGGAGACCTTGATAGCGACCTCGGCGCCCATGTCACCCATTACGAGGGTGTCCTCCAGGTCCTCCCAAAAATCCTCGTCGACCTCACCGCCAAAGTAGAAGACCTCGTTGAGGGCCTCGCGGCTGCGCTCAAGTCCGCGCGAGAGAGCATCGAAGAATCCCATTATGCATTCACGACCTTTCCGGTTTCGCGATCGAGTTTTTGCGAGACGACGCGACTGACGCCGTCGGCTTGCATCGAGACGCCATAGAGGACGTCAGCGTCCTCCATAGTACGGCGCTGATGCGAGATAACCAAGAGCTGTGTATCGGAACGCAGCACATCGAGGGCTCCGATGAGCTTGGACAGGTTAGCGTCATCAAGCGCCGCCTCGACCTCGTCCAGCACATAGAACGGAACCGTACGCGTGCGGTACACGGCAAAAAGCAGGGCGAGCGCCGTCAGACTCTTCTCGCCGCCCGACATGAGCATCATCTTGGTGATGCGCTTGCCGCGCGGCTGCGCCACGACCTCGATACCCGTCTCGGCAGGATGCTCGGGATCGGTCATCTCCAGATGAGCCTGGCCGCCCGGGAAGAGCATAGCGAAGATCTCGCGGAAGTTCGCGTCGACCTTCTCAAACGTCACCAGGAAGGCCTTCCGCATCTTGCGATCAATGGCCACCGTGATCTTGGTGAGCGCCTTGCGCGCGCTCTCCAGATCGGCCAGCTGCTCCTCGATGTAGTCGGCGCGGCGCTTGAGCTGCTCGTACTCCTCCATGGCAACTTGGTTAACGGGACCAAGGTTGTTGATCTGGCGCACAAGCTGGTTGAGTTCGCGCTCGGCGGCATCGCGGTCCGTGGGCACCGGAAGCATGAGCGCTTCCTCGAGCACCGTCGTGCCATCGGCGGTAATGGCCTTGATGGCAGCCTCGACCTGCACCTCGAGCTTGCCACGCGCGACCTTGAACTCGTTTTGCGTGACAGAGGCGGTATCGACTCGCTCCTTAGCGCGGGCAACCTCTGCCTTGGCATCCTCGATGGACTTCTTGAGCGAAGCGGAGTCCGCCTCCTCCAGAGAGGCCTGGTCACGCAGGCGCGCTGCCCAATCCGACGCGCGTTCCAACAGGGCAGAATAGCGTTCGTGCATGGGGTCGACGCGCAGGCGCAGCAGCTCGAGCGAGCGCGAAGCCTGGCGTGTTCCGCGGATACGACGGTCGATGCCCTCAAGACGATGCTCAAGGTCGGGCACGCGGCCCTTCAGCGAACGCAGGCGCTCGCTCGTCTGGGCCAGGCGCACCTTGGCATCGGCGAGCTTACCGGCGGCCTCGGAATCGTCACGGCGAACGCGATCGAGCTCATCGTTGGCCTCGGCAATCTGGAGACCCAGGTCGCTTGCCTGTGCACGCGCCTCGTCACGCGAACGGGTGAGCTCGTCAACGCGCGGGCGCGCGGCACGAACGGCCTCGGCAGCCTGCTCGCGGCGCTTGGAGATGCGCACGCGCTCGACCTCGGCATTGTTGGCGCTTTGCTCCAGGCGGCCGATCTCGGAGAGCAGCGAGCGGCGCTCGCCCTCAAGACGGGCAATCTCACCGGCGGCATCGCCCTCAGCGGCACGCGCTTCCTCAACGGCCGCATTGGCCTCGACGACCTGATCCGACACATGCTCAAACACAGCGGCCAAATCGGGCTCAAGCCCCTCCAGCTCGCGAATGCGACGCTTACGCTCCAGAGCACCAGACGCCTCGCCGGCATCGAGGCCCACACGCACCAGGCCGCCGCAGGCGACGCGGGCGCCATCGGGGGTCACGTAAGTCACGCCGTCAACGACCGGCGCCGAAAGCGCGGCAGAAAGATCGTCCACTACGTAATAGCCGCCGAGCAGCGCCTCGACGACGGGTCCGTAGCCTGCGCGCACGGACAGACGATCAACCAGGCGGGTACCGGCAGCGCCCTCAGCGGCGGTAGAGCCGCTCACGCCGCGCGCCACCAGCAGCACCTCGCCCGAGGCCTTCTTTTGGTCCAGAGCCGCACGACCGGCACGCTCAAGCGTGGCGGCGTCATCAAACAGCAGCGCATCGATATCGCCGGCGAGCAATTGCTCAACCAGGCCCTCAAGCTCGCGCGGGGCTTCGAGCACGTCACCCAGGCGGCCCGAAACATCATCGCCCAGCGCACCCACCAGACGGCTCACGAGCGGCGAGCTGTCGGCCATGCGGGCATCGAGTTTCTTTTGGCTGGCAAGCTCCGAGCGCACCTCGGACAGCTTGTTGCGTGCCTCACTCTCACGATTACGCAAGTCCTTCAGGGCTGCACGGGCGACCTCGGTGGCCTCACGCGCATCGGCCTGGGCCTGGCGCGCTTCCTCAAGAGCGCCCTCAAGCTCCTCGGCGCGGTCGCGACGGCTCTCGAGCGAGGCCATGACCTCCTCGAGCTGCTCGTCGATCTGCTCCAGGCGCGAGGCATACATGTTGTCCTCGACCTCGGCATTGCTCAAGGAATCCTTCACCTTGGCGAGCTCGAGCGCGGCGTTATCGGCTACGCGCTGCACATCGCGTTGCTCGCGCGTGAGCTGCGATATCTGATTGTCGAGCGCCACGCGCCGCTCGTGGAGCTCTGCGGCGGCAGGACCAGCGGCGTCAACGTCCTCCTGGGCCTGCATGTGCGCGCCGGTCACTTCCTCAAGCTGCGCACGCGCGTCCTCGAGCTCCTCGACCACGCGACGACGCTGATGCTCGGAGCTCGAAATCTGCCCGCGCATGTCAGACAGGCGCGACACCATGTTGTGACCCTTTTCCTCGAGCAGGCGCATGTCGGAGTTAATACGGCCGACCACATCTTGCATATGGCGGCGCTGCTCGCCCAAGTCGCCCACAAACAGGCCCTTTTCCTCAAGCATAACCTGGAGCTTCTCGAGCTCGCGCTCCTTTTCACCCATGCGGTACTGCGCAAGCTCCAGCTCGGCAGCACCTTCCTTGGAGCGGCTCTCCAGGTCGTTCCACTGCGACTGCAGCGAACGAAGCTCATCGACAGCCAGCATCTGCGTAAGCTCGTTCGCGCGCGAGGACAGCTCTTTGTACTTGCGCGCGCGATCGACCTGACGCTCCAGCGGTCGCAGCTGACGGGCGATTTCCTTGTTGATATCGCGGGCACGGGTCAGGTGCTCGTCCATCGACTTAATCTTTTTGAGCGCACGCTCCTTGCGACGCTTGTGCTTGGAGATGCCGGCAGCCTCCTCGATCAGGGCGCGGCGCTCCTCAGGGCGGCTCTGCAAAATGGCATCGAGCTTGCCCTGGCTGATGATGGAGTGCGTATCCTTGCCCAGTCCCGAATCGTGCAAGATGTCCTGGATGTCCATCAGGCGGCACGGGCTCGAGTTGATGAGGTACTCGCTTTCGCCCGAGCGATACATACGACGGGTGATGGCGACCTCATCAAAGTCGACGGGCAGCATATGGTCCGAGTTATCGAGCACCAACGTGACCTCGGCAACACCCACCGGCTTGCGCGCCGACGAGCCCGAGAAGATGACGTCCTCCATAGCCTGGCCGCGCAGCTGCTTGGCGCTCTGCTCGCCCAGGACCCACAGAATCGAGTCGGAGATGTTCGATTTTCCCGAGCCATTGGGACCGACGATGACGGTCAGGCCCGGCTCAAACGTCATGTGGGCGCGGTCGGCAAACGACTTGAACCCTTTGAGCGTGAGGGACTTGAGATACACGGTTCCTCGCTTAAACAGGCTTTTTGTTGAGAATCACGCCGTTGGTGGTGTAGCCCATGCGGTCGAGCGCCTCGAGCGCAGCGGCACCCTCGGCCTCCTTCTTGGAGGAACCGGTGCCGCGGCCTTGACGAATACCGTCGATGAGCACCACGGCGGTAAAGGTCGGCGCGTGTGCCGGGCCCTCAGAGCCAACGAGCTTGTACGCCGGAGGCTCGTGGCCGTCGGCCTGCACGCACTCCTGCAAAAACGACTTGGGGTTCGCGGGGTGCTCGGCACGCTCGGAGGCCAGGTGCGGCTTAAGCGTGCGGTGGATGAACTCCGCCGCCGCATCCCAGCCGGCATCCAGGTACAGGGCGCCCACGAGCGACTCGTAGACGTTCTCGAGCGCCGAGTGCAGACCGCGCGCGCCCGTGCCGGTCTCGGAGGCACCAAAGATGATGATGTCGTCGATGCCCAGCTCATGGGACACCTCGGACAGCGTGGCGCCCGAGACGAGCGACACCTTCAGGCGCGTAAGCTTGCCCTCGTCAAACTCCGGATAGGACTCAAAGAGCGAGCGGGCAACCACGGCGCCCAAAATGGAATCGCCCAAAAACTCAAGGCGCTCATAACTCGCCGAGACGGGCTGACCTTCCACGGCAGAAGGGTGCGTGAGCGCCGCGCGCAGCAGCACCTTGTTATTGAACTCGTGGCCCAGGATTTCCTGGGCGCGCGCGAGTCGTTGAGATAAAGCCAAGACTTAGGCCTCCTTGGCGTTTTCAATAGCGTCGACAGCGTCGGCGACAGAGTTGAGCGACAGCAGGGTCTCGTCATCGATCTCGAGGTCGAACTCGTCCTCGATGGCCGTCACCAGCTGCAGACGCTCGAGCGAATCGGCATCGAGATCGTCAAAGGTAGTCTCGTCACTAATGTCGGCGACATCGACGCCCAGAACGTCAGCGGCGACTTCGGCGATCTTATCGAAGATTTCGGAGCGGTCCATAGCGCTTCCTCTCGTATTGCGTGAACATCAACGCGCTGGCGCCGCAAGCGCAGCGCCAAGACACGGTTTTGATTCTACCCCACGACGAAGGCCGCGAGGCACATAACAGCGCTCTAACTCGCTCCTACAAAACGATGCCGTCCATAGAGTTGGCGACGTTCTCGACCAGCCCGGCGCGCACGGCCTCCGCCGCGGCGAGCGTACCGTTTTTGACGGCCTCGACCGAGGTGGCACCGTGGCCGATCAGGACCACGCCACGCAGGCCCAGCAGAATCGCGCCACCCTTAGCATCGCCCGAGAGCTTTGCCTTGATCTCGCGCATCTGCTTTTTGATGAGCAGCGCGGCGATCTTGGTGCCGAGCGAAGCCATAAAGGCACCCTTGAGCTCTTGCAGCAAAAACTTAGCAGCGCCCTCGGTTGCCTTGAGCGCGATGTTGCCCGACATGCCATCGGCAACGACAACGTCAAAGTTACCCGAGGTCAGGTCGGTACCCTCGCAGTTGCCCACAAAGCCGGGGACGGCGGCCTTCATGGCAGGGAAGCACGCCTTGGTAAAGTTGGAGCCCTTCTCATCCTCGGTACCGTTGCCGAGCAGACCGACGCGGGGATGCTCATTGCCCAAGACGACGCGCGCATAGGCACTACCCATCTGGGCAAAACGTACCATGTCGTCGACCTCGACATCGGGGTTGGCGCCCATGTCGCACAGGACCGTCAGGCCGCCGGCGCGGTTGGGCAGTGCATTGGTGAGGCACGGACGCACCGGCTGCTTCTTGCCCTCCGCCAAATACCTAAATGGCGTCACGTAGGCGGTAGCGGCAGCGGTCATGGCGCCGGTGGAGCCGGCAGAGAAGAACGCATCCGCGTTACCCTTCTTGATAGCACGGCAGGCAAGCACGATCGAGGACTTGCGCTTGGTCATCACGGCTCGAATGGGATCGTCATCCATGGCGATGACATCGGGTGCCTCCAAGGCCTCAACGCGAGCGTGAGCCGCGGCAAAGGGGTTCACGATCTCTGCGGGGCCGACGGCCAAGACCTCGATATCGGGATCCGCCGCAAGCGCCGCCTCGATACCGTCGAGGACAACCTGGGGCTTCTCGTCTCCACCCACAACGTCTACACAAACGCGAACGTTACTCATATACATGCTCCTTATACAAAAATGGCCGACTCATTGAGCCGGCCATTGTGGTTCCAGTTGGAACGGCATCGCATCCAGAGTATACAGTTACTCGGTAACGATAACCTCGCGGTCCTTGTAGAAACCGCAGCTGGGGCACACGTGGTGCGGGAGCTTGACAGCACCGCAACGGGGGCACGTGGACTGAGCCGCAGCCGAGATCTTCATGTTGGCGGAACGGCGGGTGTGAGTGCGGATACGACCCTGCTTTTGTTTAGGTACGGGCATAGTGACCTTCCTTATGAACTATCCAGTGTGGCGATTACGCGCAAGTAGCGATACTACCACAGTTTTACTCGTCAAGCTTGAGATTCTTCAATGCTGCAAATGGATTTTCCGTGGCAGCGGCCCATTCGGCCTCTGCTTGAGCGGCGCAATCGCATTGCTCGACGTTGAGATTGATGCCGCAGGTGGGGCACAGGCCGCGACAATCGGGCTTGCACAGGACAACGAACGGCGTGTCCATGACGACCGCGTCGTTGATGGGCTCGCCCAGATCGACGATGCGATCCTCGCCCAGCAGCTCGTAGCCGTCTTCGTAGGCCTCGGGGTCCTCGGGCTCGTTAAAGAGATAGAATTCCTCAATCTCACCGGCGATATCAAACGAAGCGGGCTCTAGGCAACGGTCGCACTCACCGGTTGCGTGCGCGCGGACCATGCCCGTAAGCAGAACACCGGTGCCGGCATTGGTAAAGACCACGTCGTAGTCAATGCCGTCCTGCAGCTGGTACTCCTTCTCGCCCACCGTATAGGCGGCGACATCGACCTTGCCGGTCAGCGGATACGAGTCTCCGGGAAACTCGAGCTGCTCGGAAAGATCGACGGTAACGTTCGGGAACTCAGCCATTACCACTGACCATTCTGCTGGGCGGCACCCTCGTTAAGCTGCTGGCGACAACGGGTGACGGTGCCGGTCAGGCTCTTGAGGTTCTCCTCGAGGTGCGTAAAGACCTGCTCGGCGTAATCCTCGGCGGCATAGCGAGTCTCGCGCTCATACTGCTGGGCACGGTCGCGGATGTCGTCGGCCTGCTGCTGCGCTAAGCGGACGATCTCCTGCTCACCGGCAATGGTGAGGGCCTGCTGTTGAGCATCGGCGATGATGGAATCGGCCTGAGCGGCGGCGGAAGCCATAAGCTCCTCGCGCTCCTTAAGGATACGGCGGGACTTCTGCCATTCCTCGGGATAGCTCATGCGGATCTCGTCGAGGATGTTAAAGAAGACGTCGGCGTCGATAACCTTCATCTGGGCGTTCTTGCCGAACGGCGTCTTAGCCTCTTCGATGAGCCCCTCGAGCTCGTCGACAAGACTCACGATCCTGTCGCCAGGAAAATTCTCGCCCGGCATCCGGTCTCCTTTCATAGGTAACATATCATCGTGTTAGTTTACCACATGCCACCAGGCATTAAAAAACGTCACGAAAAGCGATGTTTGAGCGCCTTGACCACATTGGGCGGAACAAAATTAGAGACGTCGCTACCGAGCGAGGCAATCTGGCGAACCACCGAGCTCGAGATATAGCCGTACTGCGGCGCACTCATGACAAAGATGGACTCCAGCTCGTTATCCAGGCGGTAGTTGAGGTCGGCCTGCTGCAGCTCGTACTCAAAGTCGGTCATGGCACGCAGGCCCTTGACCACGGCTCCTGCTCCCTGTTCGCGGGCAAAATCGACCAAGAGCCCGGTGAAGGGCAGCACCTCGACGCCGTCAATATCACCGAGCGCCTCACGGGCCAGCGCCACGCGCTCGTCGAGCATAAACGTGGTGCCGACGCCGTTTTTGCCCTGCGACTCGGCAACGGCCACGATCACGCTGGGAAAGATGCGGCGGGCGCGGCGGATGACGTCGATATGGCCAAACGTGATGGGATCGAAGGTGCCCGGGACGATTACGCGGTTAATGGTGTCACTCATGGGCATCCTCCGTGGGTGCGTCGCTATCGTTGCCATCATCCTCGCCGTTGCCAACCCAGCGAAGCAAGTCAACCGAGGTTATGCCGTAACGCTTCTCGCGCACGGTCTCAAAGCCTGCCGGATGTGCGCCCGTATCGGCCGCGGCGTGCTCAAAGAGCGCGTAGGCACCCTGCGCCAGCAAGCCTTGGTGAGCTAGGTTTTGCAGCAGCTCCTCGACCGGCTCGGCGCCAAAAGCATAGGGCGGGTCGAGCAGGACCAGGTCAAAGGGACCGCCCGGCGCGCGGCCGCGCGAAGCGCTTGCCAGCACGTCACCCGTCACCACGCGCCAACGCGCACGGTCGCGGCAGAGCGATTCGATATTCTTGGTAATCAGACGAGCAGCGTTGCGATCGATCTCGAACGTGGTGAGCGAGCGGGCACCGCGCGAGAGCATCTCAATGCCCAAGGCGCCGGAGCCGCCAAAGGCATCCAGCACGCAGACCTCGTCCAGATCGAAGTCGAATGCCGACATGACCATAGATGCGCACGCCTCGCGCACGCGATCAGTCGTGGGGCGGGTGACATCGCGACCACGGGGCTCTTCGATCTTGCGACCGCGCCATTCGCCGCCGATGATTCTCATCCTCCGCTGACCTCCTTAAAGATGTGTCGATACCGCATGGCGACCGCATCGCGTAGAGGGCGCGTCGCCACAGAGTCAAGGTTGCAAGCATACCGCAAGAGCTCGACCGCGTCCAAATGGGCCCACTCGATCAATTCCTCGTCGGCATCAAGGTCAACAAAGCGCAAGGTCACGCCGCCATGCTGGCGGTAACCCAGGATTTCGCCCTCGTGGCGCAGACGCAGGTCCATCTGGGCGAGCGTAAAGCCGTCCGAGGTCTTCTCGAGTGACTGGAGGCGGTCTTGTGCCGCCGACGCGCCGCCGTTGCCCTTGGAGTGCGTCATGACCAGGCACGTACCCGACACGCTGCCGCGGCCTACGCGCCCGCGCAGCTGGTGCAAGGCCGCCAAACCAAAGCGCTCGCCGTTCTCGATGACCATGACGGTGGCGTTGGGCACGTCAACGCCCACCTCGACCACCGTGGTCGAGACGAGCACATCGATCTCGCCACGCCTAAAGGCATCGAGGACCCGGTCCTTCTCCCCCGCCGACATGCGGCCATGAAGACGCTCGATGGTAAGCCCCGGTAATGCCAGACGAAGGCGATCGAGCTCGGTCGCCGTGTCATGCAACGGCACGGGCACGGTCACGCGGCCCTCGTCGTCGCGAGCGATGCCGGGTACGTCTTCGAGCTCATCGGCCGAATCGCTCGGCTCCACGAGCGGACAGATCACGTAGGCTTGCTGCCCCTTTTCGTGCGCCTCGCGAATGGCGCCATAGGCCAGGTCGCGACTCGACTCAGTGAGGACGCGCGTCTCAACGCCGGCACCCGGAACGGGACGATGGCGGATGATGCTCGTATCCAGGTCGCCGTACACCGAAAGCGCCAGCGTGCGAGGGATCGGCGTGGCAGTCATGACCAGCAAGTCGGCACCCGGGCCTTTTGCGCGCAGGGCGTTACGCTGACCCACGCCAAAGCGGTGCTGCTCGTCGATCACCACAAGCGACAAATGCTTGAACGTGACGTTCTCCGAAAGCACCGCATGGGTACCAAAGAGCACGTCGAGCTCGCCAGACTGGAGCCGAGCATGAATCTGTTCACGCTCGGCCGCCGGCGTGGCGCCCGTCAGGAGCGCCCAGGTCATACCAGCCTGCGAGAGCAGAGGGCCGGTCTTATCGGCATATTGACGCGCCAGCACGCCCGTGGGCGCCATGACGCACGCCTGGGTGCCGCTATCGGCCGCAACCGCCAACGCGCAGGCGGCAACGGCGGTCTTACCGGTACCGACATCGCCCAGCAGCAGACGGTTCATCACGCGCCCGCCATCGCACATGTCATGCAGGATGTCTTGGAGTGCGGCCTCCTGCTCGTCGCTCAGCGAAAACGGAAGGGCCTGTTTAAGCGCGCCCAGATGCTCGCCCGCAGTGTGGGCATAGGGCACCACATCGACCAGGCCGCCGTCGTTGCGCAGACGCAGCGCCAGCTGCAGGTAGAGGCACTCCTCGTAGGCAAGACGCCGGCGTGCGATGTCGCGCTCAGCCATGCTCGAGGGAAAGTGGATCGAACGCAACGCGCGGGCATTGCTCATGAGCTTCCGCTTTGCGCGCAGCGGCGCGGGAATCGGATCGAACGGATTGCCGACGACCTCGAGCGCGCCGCTTACGATGCGGCGCATCCACGCCTGGCTCACGCCATCGCTCACGTAATGGACCGGCAGAATGGTGCCTGCGGCGCGCCCGTCCTCGAGCTTTTCAAAGTGGGGCGAGGCCATCTGCTTAAAGCCGTAGGCAAACTCGACCTTGCCCATCACGGCCAGGCGGTCGCCCTGCTTAAGCTGCTGGGCAATCCAGGGCTGGCGGAAAAAGGCGACCTGCAACACGCCCGTCTCGTCCACCAGCGATACCTCGGTCACCTGCATGCGCGGACGCGGCTGCTTTTGGACGATGCGGTCGACCGTGGCGATGATGGTGCACACGGTACCGATGGGCGCCATCTCGATGGACCACGAACGGGTAAAGTCGAGGTATCGATGAGGGATATGGAGAAGGAGGTCCCCCACCGTCCGAATTCCCAGACGGCGAAGGGCCTCCTCACGTTTACCCGAAACATATTTGAGTCGCGCGATATCCTCGTCGAGCGCATTGCTCTGGGCAAAGCGCTCCGAGACGCGCGGCACGGAGCACAGCTCGGACATGGGCAGTTGCCTACTCGATCGAGAAGATCACGGGATAGAGCGGCTGCTCGCCACGATGGGCGTCAATCTCCAGATCGGGCTGAGCCTCCTCGATAGCGTCGACGATCTCCTGGAAGGCCTCATCGGACAGCTCCTCGCCGGCCAGAATCGTCAGCGCGTCGCCCTCCTCTTCCTCCTGCATGCGGTTGATGCAGTCGAGCGTGACCTGCTTCACGTCGGAGCCGACCACGTCGATGGAGCCGGCGATGATACCCATGACGTCACCGGAGTGAATCGGAGAACCGTCAGAGGCACTGGAGTCGCGCACGGCGCGGGTGACCTCGCCATCGCGGACCTCGCTGATGGCGTCGACCATGGCGGCGACGGCATCCTCGAGCTCGGAATCGGGCAGGACCGCGAACAGCGCGGAGAAGGCCTGCGGGACGGTCTTGGTGGGAACGACGGCGACCTTCTTGTCGGTGCAGGCTGAGGCAGCAGCCTCAGCGGCCATGCGGATGTTGCCGTTGTTGGGCAAGATGATGACCGAGGTCGCGTTGACCTGGTCCACCGCGCCCAGCAGGTCGGCGGTCGAGGGATTCATAGTCTGGCCACCGGACACGATCACGTCGACGCCGAGGGACTTGAGGATGTCGGCCTCGCCGGAACCGGCGGCAACGGCGACAAAGCCCAGCGCCTTGGCGGGCTCGGCGGCCTTTTCCTGATCCTCGTGGATCTTGGCGGTACGGTCGTGGGCCTCCATCTCCATGTTGTGGATAAAGACCTCATAGATCTGACCGAGCTGCAGCATGTGCTCGAGCACCAGGTTGGGGGTGTTGGAGTGCACATGGATCTTGTAGTCGGGATAGGCGCCCACGAGTAGCTCGCAGTCGCCCATGGAACCCAGGAACTTAAGGCACTCGTCCTCGTCAAACGGGGCGTCGGCCTTAAACAGGAACTCGTTGCAGTAGCGGAACTCCGAGCCCTCCCAATCGTCGTTGGCCTCGATCTCAACGCGACCAAGGGCCGCGTCGCGGGCAGAGCCAGCGGAATCAAACGTGGCGGAGAAATCCTCGACAACGGTACTGCGGCCAAGTGCTGCAGCCACAAAGTTCTCAAGGAAGATGGCGAAGCCAAAGGCGCCGGAGTCGACCACGCCGTTCTCCTTCAGAACGGGCAACAGATCGGGTGTGCGGGCGACGGACTGGTACGCCTCAACGACGATGGCATCGAGCGCATCCTCAGCCGAGAACTTCTTCTTCTCGCACTCATCGGCCTTGGTCGAGACATCGCGCAGGACCGTGAGGATCGTGCCCTCGATGGGCTTGCGGACAGCCTGGAAGGCGACCTTGACGGCGCGACGGAAGGCGAAGGCAATGTTGGCGGACGTAATGGGCTCATCGGCAGAGACAAGGCCCTCGGCCACGCCGCGCAGAATCTGCGAGGTGATGACGCCGGAGTTACCGCGGGCGCCCATAAGGGAGCCGTGGGTGATGGCGCCTGCGATGGCCTCCATGTCGGCATCGGCAGGAAGGGCGGAAAGCTCCTTGGTCACCGAGGCGAGCGTGAGCGACATGTTGGTGCCGGTATCGCCATCGGGTACGGGGAAGACGTTGAGCTTGTTGATCTCCTCGGCCTTGTCGGAAACGGCAGCCGCAGCGATCGGAAAACAGGTGCGAATGGTCTTTGCAATCATGGGTATTTGAATCTCCGTTTTCGGATGCTAGTTCAGACGGCTCTTGAGCGCGTCGATGTGGATGCCGATCTTAAGGCTAGCGGGATCGATCTGGGCGACCTCCTGCAGAGTGAAGGCAACGGAACTCGAAAGATTGTGGCAGACGGACTTCATGTTGACGCCGTTCTCGAGCACGACGTGAAGATCGACCGTAAGGCCGTTCTCGTCGGCGGAGACAAGCACGCCCTTGCGGAGGCGCTGACCGGCAAGCAGGCGCACGCTCTCGGCGCCCTGGAGCTGCTCAGCCATACCGACGACGCCATAGCACGTCATCGCGGCATAACCGGCAATATCGGCAATAACGTCGTTCGAGACGCTCAGGCTGCCGTTAATGGTCTCAGACACAAGAATCTCCTTATCTGGTGCTCGCGGCACCATGTCGTGGGAGCAATCATTGCAATATTCTACAACGAGCGCGCCGTGTTGAGGTGGTGGGTCGCGGGATTACATCCTCGACACGAAATGTTGATATGGTAACGTTCGCGAACGGCGACCGCGACATGAAAAAACCCGCCGCATAAGCGACGGGTTTTACAACCTGGCTCCCCGGGTAGGACTCGAACCTACAACAGCGCGGTTAACAGCCGCGTGCTCTACCATTGAGCTACCGAGGAATTTAAAGCCCAACGGAAAGGGCTGATAAATTCTGGCTCCCCGGGTAGGACTCGAACCTACAACAGCGCGGTTAACAGCCGCGTGCTCTACCATTGAGCTACCGAGGAATAGGTACGTGCTCTCAAGCAACGAAGTTTATTATACGGACGAATCAGCTCAGGGCAAGAACTTTTTTAAGAAATTTTCCGACCTAGTCATTGGGGACGTTCTTAAACGACCAGTCATTCAAGAATGTCCCCAACGACTACATGAAAGCGCCCCCAAGCGGATGTGCTTGAGGGCGCTTCTTGCTTGACTAGCTCTCGATATAGTCCTTCAGCTTGCTGGAGCGACTGGGGTGGCGAAGCTTGGCCAGAGTCTTGGACTCGATCTGGCGGATGCGCTCGCGCGTGACGCCAAACTCGCGGCCGACTTCCTCGAGCGTGCGGGGATGCCCGTCGACAAGGCCAAAGCGCAGCTCGATAACCTTGCGCTCACGATCGGCAAGCGAGTCGAGCACCTGAGTGAGCTGCTCCTGCAGCATGGAGAAGCTGGCGGCATCGGGCGGAACGATAGCCTGGGAGTCCTCGATAAAGTCGCCCAGCTGGGAATCCTCTTCCTCGCCGATGGGGGTCTCGAGCGACACGGGCTCCTGCGAGATCTTCTGGATCTCGCGGACGCGGTCGGCGCTCATGTCCATCTCGGCACCGATCTCCTCGGGGGTCGGGTCGCGACCCAGGTCCTGAAGGAGCTGGCGCTGCACGCGGACGAGCTTGTTGATAGTCTCAACCATATGCACGGGAATACGGATGGTACGGGCCTGATCGGCAATGGCGCGCGTAATGGCCTGACGGATCCACCACGTGGCGTACGTGGAGAACTTAAAGCCCTTCTGGTAGTCGAACTTCTCGACGGCGCGGATCAGACCGAGGTTGCCCTCCTGGATCAGGTCAAGGAACAGCATGCCGCGGCCGACATAGCGTTTGGCGATGG
This sequence comes from Collinsella sp., assembly GCA_019413925.1. GTDB lineage: Bacteria > Actinomycetota > Coriobacteriia > Coriobacteriales > Coriobacteriaceae > Collinsella. The sequence continues at coordinate 14,555 of DXMY01000052.1, read as the reverse complement.
AGACGACCAGACGCAGGTTTGCGCTGATGAGTGCCTGCTTGGCTTCGAGGCCCACGTTCTCAATGCGCGTAAGACGACGCATCTCGGCACGCGTGAGCTCGAGCTCGCCGGCATCGGCAGCCTCGAGCTTCTCGGTGGCCTCGAGACCGGCCTCGATCTTCATGGCCAAATCGACCTCTTCGGAGGCGGTCAGCAGGTCGACCTTGCCGATCTCCTTGAGGTACATACGAACCGGATCGCCGGTCAGCATCACCGTGGAGGCATCGATGCCACGCACGCGGGAGCGTGAACGGGACGTGCGCACGGTGCGCTTCTTCTTGCTCTTGGAAGAACCCATCTCGGCATCGGCCTGACGGGCCATCTTGAGCTCGTGCTCGTCGTCGTCATCGAAATCGTCGGTATCGGTATCGTTATCGTCATCGTCGACGTCCATGGGGGCGTCGTCGTTACCGCTCGCGGAGATAATCTGGATGCCGCTGTTGCGCAGCGCGGAATACACCGCGGTGAGCTGCTCGTCAGAAACATCGATATCCTTCAGGGCGACCTGAATCTCGTCCTCGGTTACCGAAGTCCTGTTTGAGCCGTTGCCCATGAGCTTTGCAACGTAGGATTCCAGCCCAGTACCCGTGCTCTCAGTCTTTTTTGGCACAGATTCTCCCTTCATAGTCCACAGGACTCAATACTTTAGCACACACATTGACATCTATACCCAAAAAGAGGACTGGATATAGGCGAGAATACGCTGGTTGACCACAACATCTAGGTTTGTTCGGTGCCCGCGGCCTCCAGACCGATCAAACGGAACGGGTCCGCCACGCCGCCGATCGACTTTTGCAGCTCGCGTTGACGCTGCGAATCCTGCGCGGCCTGCACGGTCAACGCGCGACGGGCCTCATCATCGAGCGAACGGTCCTGGCGCAGCTTGGCCTGTGCGGCACGCATGCGGCGCTTGATGGTGTAGAGCTCGAGCGTATCGAGCATGAACACGATGTTCGTCTCGGTGGGGTGCTTGCTCGTCGCGGAGATGCGCCCGGCACTCACAAGCGTTGCCGCCTCGGGACAGACCGAGCGCGCCGCATCCATGCAGGCTGCAGGATCGGTTCCCGGCGGCGTTGCCAGAACGGCCCATGCGATGGACTCGTGACGTGGGTCAACCCACTCGATAGAGCAGATGCGGTCGGCATACGTGCGGAACAGGTCGGGGTAGCTCGTGAGCATGGTCAGCAGCTCACGCTCCCCTGCCAAGGACTTACGCTCAAGATCAGTAAGAACCATCGGCGCCGCCGCAGCCGGAGCGCCCGAACCATCAGTCACAGGTGCAGCACCCATACCATCAGGCACGTCGATCGGCGGCAGGTCGTCGACGGCCTCCACGGGCACGGCACCGTAGGCATCGAGCGGGACATAGTCGTACGGCTCTTCCTCGACCGGCGCCGCTACTGCCGGCGTCGCGCCCGACGCCCAAGCACCGCGACCGGCATCGCGAGAACCCGACGCCCGACCGCCCGCGCTACCGGACCGCTCAGCCTGCGCCCGCTGGCGCTCATAGTTCTGTTCGCGGCGGCGCTCGGCATCCTCGCGCTTGGCGACATCGCGAAACACACGGCCCGAGCTCGCACGCACTGTCTCCAGATCCAAACCAAGCAGATCGGCAATCTGGATAAAGTACGTGTCGATCATATAGCTATCGCGCAGCGGATAGATGAGCGTGAGAGCGTCCTCCAGCGCCTTGGCACGACCGCCCGGCGTGGAGATGTCGCTCGACTCCTGCAGCGAACGGTACACGAAGTCCATGAGCGGCTCGGCGGCGTCAATGCGTTTCTGCAGCTCCCCTCCGCCGTGCGCCGTGATGAACTCCATGGGATCGTTACCGTCGGGCAGCACCACGCAGCGCAGGTCCATAGAATCCTGCTCGATAAACTGAATCGCACGGCGAGCGGCCTTTTGACCGGCGGCATCGCCGTCAAACATATACACGATGCGCTTAGCAAAGCGGGTGAGCGTCTTGACGTGATGCTCCGTGAGCGCGGTGCCCAGCGTGGCGACAACGTTTTTAATCCCCGCCTCCCAACAGGCGATGCAGTCGGTATAGCCCTCCACCACGATGGCGGTATCCTGCGCGACGATAAACTCCTTGGCCCAATTAAAGCCGTAGAGGTTTCGCTTTTTATGAAACACGCTCGTCTCGGCGGTATTGAGGTACTTGGGTTGGCCGTCACCCATGATGCGACCACCAAAGGCAATGTTGTGACCCTGCTCGTCAAAGATGGGGAACATCACGCGGTCGTAGAAGCGGTCGGCAAGCTGCCCGCGCCCGCGGCTCACGGCAACGTTGGCATCGATCATCTCCTGCGGGGTAAAACCCGCCTGGGACAGGTGCGACACCAGCGCGTTGCGGCCAGGCGCAAAGCCCAGGCAGTAGCGGCGGCAGACGTCGCCACCCATGCCGCGGCTGGCAAAGTACTCGCGCGGACGGCCGTCCTTACCGCGCATAAGCATGGTGTGATAGAACTGGGCGGTCTCGGCGCACAGATCGTAGATGCGGGCACGCTTGGTACCGCGCTCGCGGCGGTCTCCTGTGTCGTGCAGCTCAATACCCGCGCGATCGGCCAAATAACGGATTGACTCGGGAAAGCTCAGGTTCTCGCGCTTCATGATATAGGTGAAGACGTCGCCACCCTCGCCGCAGCCAAAGCAATGCCACACCTGCGTGGCGGGAATAATGTGGAAGGACGGCGTCTTTTCGCCATGAAAAGGGCAGCAACCCCAAAACTCATGACCGCGGGGCTTGAGCTCAACCGTTTCCTGCACGATGGCGACTAAGTCGGACGCAGCGCGTACCTGGTCTTTTTCCTCATCACTAATCACGGACACTCACCCCCTGCTCGCCCAAGTTGTGACGAATATCTTCGATATTACCCTCGACGGTCGCGATCAACTCATCCAGCGAATCGAACACGCGCGACGGACGCAGCCAGCGCGTAAACGCCAGCGAAACGGAAGCGCCGTACAGGTCGCCCGTATAACCAATTAAATTAGCCTCAAGATGCGCAGATGCCGCATCGTCGGCATATGTCGGCGGCAGTCCAACGTTAACGGCAGCGGGCCACACGATGTCGTTAACCAGCACCAGGCCCTCATACACGCCATCGGCAGGCACCTGAATGCCGTCGGGAACATGTAGGTTTGCCGTGGGAAAGCCCATGCCAGAACCCTCGTGACGGCCGCGAATAACACCGCCGCGCACCATATACGGGCGGCCGAGTAACTCAGCAGCAAGCTCCACATGGCCCTGTCCCAGCTCATGACGAATACGGGTGGCGCAAATGGCCTCACCGCCCTCGCAAAGCAAGTCGTGCCCGTATACGTCAACGCCGCGCTCGGCACCCCAGGCGCGCATCTCGGCAACACCAGAAGCACCGCCACGACCCAGCCTAAAGTCGCTGCCAACGCGAATCGATCGAATGTCGACCAGACGCGACACCAGCGAGAGAAAATCAACATGGTCAAGCGCCGCAACCTCAGGCGTAAAGGGAACGGCCACCACCGCATCGACCCCGGTTTGAGCCAGGGCATGCAGACGGTCGGCCGTCGTCATCAATTTTTGAGCGGGCGAAGGGCTCACCACGACGTCCGGGTCGGGATCAAAGGTAACCACGACCGCCTTACAGCCATGGGCACGGGCGTCACGGACAAGCGCCGCAATGAGCTCCTGGTGTCCACGGTGCACGCCATCGAACACGCCAATGGCGATCGAGGCAGCACCCAGGTGCTCACACTTATCAAACGCATCGGCAGTAACGATGTGAGCCTCGTCCGGCTCGCCCGCGAAAAAGATACGCGCGAGCTCGCGAGCGGACAACATCATCGAACACCGCCGATTGCCTGCGGAAACACGTGCTCCATGACAAAGCGGCCGCTCTCAATGCGGGCGAGCGCCTTGAGTCCCCCATCGAGCACCAACGCAAACGGCACCTTCGAGGCATCGAAATCCGCAAGCGCACGCTCAACGGAAATGTGTCGGCCGCAGAGCAGGTCATCGGCAAGATTGCCAGGCAAGTCAACACGCGTGGCGCCCAGGGCCGCAATGGGATCCAGGGCAAAGCCAGCCGCGGACTCGGGGGAAAGTTCCTCGACCGCATGACAAGCGCCAATGGAAACAACACCGGAGGCCGTGCGGCGCAACGCGGAAATGTGCGCGGCGCTCTCACAGGCGCGGCCCAAGTCGCGAGCGAGCGCACGGATATAGGTGCCCTTGCTCACCGAGAACGCCACGGTCCACACACACGTATCACCTTCGCCGCCCACGGCGATCAGGTCGGCGGCATAGACCTCGACAGGGCGCGGAGGTAGGTCCACCGCATTGCCCTCGCGAGCAGACTTGTAGGCGCGAACGCCATTGACCGAGATAGCCGAAAACGCCGGCGGCACCTGCATCTGCGGACCCAGCATGGCCGCCAAGCGCTCACGGGCATAGGCAGGATCGCGCAGCTCGTTGGCAATAGCCACCGTGCGGACCGCCTCGCCCTCCGCATCATCGGTATTGGTTTCGGCGCCAAACGAGATGTCGGCGACATAGCTTTTGGTATCGAGGGTTAGCATGCCCAGCAAACGAGTAGCCTGGCCAACACCCACCACCATGACACCCGATGCCATGGGGTCGAGCGTGCCGGCATGGCCGACGCGACGCTCATGGAGGGCGCGCCGACATTGCGAGACCACATCGTGGGACGTGCAGCCCACCGGCTTATCGACGGCGAGCAGCATATTCAGTTGAGAAGGCGTACGACGAGCCATGTACCATCCAAAAAGTTAAAGCTCGACGGTCACCGAAGCGGGATCCTCCCCTACCAGTTCGGCCAGCATGGGAAGTGCCACAGTGAGCGTCTCGAGAATCGTTCCGTTGTTGGAGAAACCGGCGGCAGCGGGATGTCCGCCTCCGCCAAAGGCAGCAGCGATCTCGGACACGTTGAGGTCGCCCTTGGAGCGCAGGTTGCCGCGCACCTTGGTATCGCCCTCAATGCCCTTCAGGAACAGGCAGACTTCGACGCCCATCACCGAGCGAACCACATCGACCAGGCCGTCGCACTCATCCGAGGTGACACCGCAAGCCTCAAGGTCACTCTGGTACGCGTAACTATACGCGACGCGCCCGTGGGCCACCGTCTTGATGCGGCCCATAACGATGGACTTGAGGTGCAAAAACTCAACGCGCATGCTCTGGTAGACCTCGAGTGCCACACGCGCCGGATCGGCACCGTGGGCAACCAGACGCGAGGCTGCATGGAACGCGGCGGCATCGGCGTTTTGGTACTGAAAACGGCCGGTATCGGTAACCAAGCCACACAGCAGGCAGGTCGCAACGCCATCACGTGCGACAATGCCGCAATTGTCCAAGAAGCGGTCGATGATCATGGCGCAGGCTGCAGCTTCGACGCGCCTCAGGCTGAGCTCGGCAAACTCCTCGCGCGCCGGATGGTGATCGAAGCACACCACATGCTTGGAGCGACGAAGCACCTCGGCGGAATTATTGAGACGCTCGACGACCGGCACGTCCACCGAGATGAACAGGTCCGGATTGCCGGTATACGCAGATGCCGGTACCAGGCGATCGGAGCCTTCCATAAAGCGGTAGATACGCGGAACCGGATCATCGTCTGCCAGCAGCAGGGCAATGTCCTTGTTGGGGAAAAACTTCATGAGTGAAAGGCCCAGACCCAAAACGGAGCCCAAGGCATCGCCATCGGGAGAAGTATGTCCCGAAATCGCAATGGAGGACGCACCCTCGATGAGCTCGAGGATGCGTCGCTGAATATCTGCAGACTCGCACGAGGCGAGGTCGGCGGAATTAGTCATCTAAAGCTGCCTCCTGGGCGACATCCGCTATCGGATAGCCGTCCTCGTCCTTTTCGATCGCAAGCGTGGCGGGAACGTTTTCCAGCGCACGCGTGATACGCTCGGCCTCATCGGTCGAGCGATCGATGCGAAAATCGAGCTCGGGCGTGACGCGCCAATCGAGCGAGCGAGCCAACAGGCTGCGAATACGGCCCTTGGCGCTTGCGAGCGCCTCCATGACCTCGTCGTAGCGGCTCGCATCGCACGACACGTACACGCGCGCGAACGAACGGTCCACCGCGACCTCGACCGCGGTCAAAGTAACCAAGTCGAGACGCGGATCGGAAACCTCAAAGAGCAGGATATAACCGAGCTTCTCGCGAAGTTGCTCGCCCAGACGGCGAGTTGCCTGCGTTTGCTTCATAGCGCTACCCCCTACTCGGTACGGGCAACCTGGTCGATGCGGTAACCCTCGATCTGGTCGCCGGGCTTGATGTCCTGGAAGTTCTCCAGGCCAATGCCGCCCTCGGAACCGCTCTTGAGGCTCTTGGCCTCATCCTTGTAGTGGCGCATCGAGGCGATCTTGCCGTTGAAGACCACAATACCGTCGCGCACCAGACGCACGGAATCGGTCGCGGCGATCTCGCCCTCTTCGACGCGGACACCGGCGGCGATACCGACTTTGGGCACCTTAAAGGTGTCAAGGACGGTCGCGGTACCCGTGGAGACCTCGACCTCGGTGGGCTTAAGCATGCCGATACGGGCAGCGTCGAGTTCCTCGAGGCACTTGTAGATGACGTCGTAGCAACGGATCTCGACGCCCTCACGCTCGGCGGCGGAGCGGGCCTTACCGTCGGGACGGACGCCAAAGCCGATGATGATGGCGTTGGAGGCGTCGGCCAGGACGACGTCGGTCTCGTTGATGGCACCAACGGCGGAGTGGATCGTGTTGATGCGAACCTCGGACTGATCCATCTTGTCGAGCGAGTCCTGAAGGGCCTCGATGGAACCCTGGACGTCGGCCTTGATGATCAGGTTGAGCTCCTTGACCTCGGCGTCGGCAATGGTCTCGAAGAGGTTCTCGAGCGTGACGTGCTTGACGCGGCTCTGCTCCTCGATACGGGCCTTGAGCGAACGCTCGTCGGCAAGGGCGCGAGCCTCGCGCTCGTCCTCGAACACGCGGAACTCGTCACCGGCGTTGGGCACGGACTGCAGGCCCAAAATCTCGACGGCGTCGGAGGGACCGGCCTCGGTGACGGCGCGGCCCTTGGGGTCGAGCATGGCGCGGACGCGGCCGTAGGTGAGGCCGGCGATAAGCGTATCGCCCACGTGCAGGGTACCGCGGGTCACGAGCACAGTAGCGACCGAGCCACGGCCCTTGTCGAGCTTGGCCTCGAGGACGTTGCCGGAGGCAAAGGTGTCCGGGTTGGCCTTGAGCTCGAGCACGTCGGCCTGAAGCAGCACGGTCTCGAGCAGATCGTCGATACCGATCTTCTGCTTGGCCGAAATGTTGACGAACATGTTCTGTCCGCCCCACTCCTCGGGGATGACACCGTACTCGGTGAGCTCCTGGCGCACGCGGTCGGGGTTGGCGCCCGGCTTATCGATCTTGTTGACGGCGACGACGATGGGTACGCCGGCGGCCTTGGCGTGGTTGATCGACTCGACGGTCTGGGGCATGACGCCGTCGTCGGCAGCCACGATCAGAATGACGATGTCGGTCACCTTGGCACCACGGGCACGCATGGCCGTAAAGGTGGCATGGCCCGGGGTATCGATGAAGGTGATCTTGCGGTCGTTGATCATAACCTGCGAAGCGCCGATTGCCTGGGTAATGCCGCCCGCCTCGCCGGCAGCGACGCCGGTGTGACGGATGGCGTCGAGGAGGCTCGTCTTGCCGTGGTCGACGTGGCCCATGACGGTGACGACCGGGGCGCGCGGCTTAAGGTCGGCGGGATCGTCGTAGAACGAGAAGGTGTTCTCCTCCTCGGGGGTGATGATCTTGAGCTGACGACCCAGGTCGTCGGCAACGAGCTCGACAAGGTCATCGGACATGGACTGCGTCATGGTGAGCGGCGTACCCAGTAGGAACAGGCGCTTGATGATGTCGTTGGCCGGAACGTCGAGCGCCTCGGCGAGCTCCTGAACGGTAACGCCCTGGGAAACCTTGATGGCGTCGAGCTCCTCGGGGTTCACGCCCTGGGCCAGCGCCTCCTCTATCTTGCGTTCCTCCTGAGCCTTGGCAGCCTCGCGCTCGCGCTTCTCCTTGCGCTTCTTGCGGCGACCGGTGGACTCGCGAGAGGCCTCCTCGACGGCGGCACGAGCCTCCTCGAGCACCTTCTCACGGCTGTACTCCTCGGCCTCGCGAGCCATACGGCTGTAGTGGTCCTCTTCGTTGTTGTGACCGCCCTTGCGCTTCTTGCCCTTGCCCTGCTTGTCGGGGTTGGGGAAGTCCATGCCGGCAGCGACGTTGTTGCTGGCGTTGGTGCGATGGCTGTGCGGACGGCTCTCGGAGGCGTTGCGCTCGGAGTTGCTGTCGGAGGCGTTACGATCGTTACGACGGCCTCCGCGGCGGTCGTTGTTGCTGCCACGACGGTTACCGCGCTCGGCGGCACGCTCGGCCTTGGCCTTGTCCTCGGCGTCCTTCTTCTCCTTGAGCACGGTCTCCTGTGCGGCAATCTGGTCGAGCAGCGAACGGAAGCGCGAACCGGAGTCGGAAGCGGGAACGGCGCGGCGCTGGGCCTCGCGGGCAGCCTCCTCCTTCTCGCGGGCAAGGCGCTCCTGCTCGGCCTTCTTCTTGGCCTCGGCCTCGGCGCGGGCGGCCTCCTCGGCAGCCTGGGCTGCGGCAAACTGGCGGCGTTCCTCCTCACGTGCCTTCTCGGCAGCGATGCGCTCGCGCTCGGCCTCGGCGGCGCGAGCGGCCTCCTCGGCGGCAGCTGCCTGCTCCTCGGCCTGCTTGGCGGCCTCGACTTCCTGAGCGCGGGCCTCAATCACCGAGGCGAGCTGCTTGCGGACCATGGCAACGTAGGCGTCCTCCAAGGTGGAGGAAGCGGACTTAGCGGGAATCTTCATATCGGCGAGATGACCCATCAGTTCCTTGGAGGTCATGCCGAACTCTTTGGCCAGGGTGGACACACGGACTTTTGCCATATGACTTCACCTACCCTTTCTGGCACCTTGGGTGCCTAGAGACTGAACGAGCGTGGGAGATGCGCCGGGACCTGCCCGGCGCGACCGCGCGCTAGATCAGGTCCTCCGCATCATCGAAGGCGTCGGTGTCGTGGACACCGCAGAAACGGGAGCCGGGACGAGCCTGGTTGCGGCACTGGATGCCGTCCTCGGACACATACTCGCAGCGACGGACGTCCTCGTCCTCCTCGTCACCGATCAGGTCGGCGGCGGGCTCCTCGTGAACGGGAACGTTCTTGAGGATGTCGGCGGCAAGCGTCTCGGACTTGATGTCGATGTGCCAGCCGGTCAGGCGCGCAGCGAGGCGGGCGTTCTGGCCCTCCTTGCCGATGGCGAGGGACAGCTGGTCATCGGGCACGATGACGCCGGCGTAGGCCTTCTCCTCGTCGATGAGGACGCGGGTGACCTTGGCAGGCGACAGGGCGTTGGCAACGTAGACGGCAGGATCGGCATCCCACAGGATGACGTCGACGCGCTCGCCACGGAGCTCGCCCACGACAGCGCGAACACGGCTGCCCTTGGGGCCGACGCAGGCGCCCACGGGATCCAGACGGTCGTCGAGCGAGTGGACGGCGACCTTGGAACGCTGGCCGGGCTCGCGGGCGATCGACTTGATCTGGACGGTGCCCTCATAGATCTCGGGCACCTCCTGCTCAAACAGACGACGCATGAGCTCGGGGTGGGTACGGGAGATGACAATCGGCGGACGGCTGTGCTCGCCACGAACCGGCTGCAGGTTGGAGTTGGGGTCGCGAACGTCGATGATCACGGCCTTGATGTGCTGGTTGTGCAGGTAACGCTCGCCCATCGGGCGCTCGTTGCGCTCGTTCTCGTAACGGCGCTGATCGAAGTGCGGCAGCTCGGCCTCGACGCCCTCGCGGATCTTGACGATCGTGAAGTCGGGCGTGGACTGCAGCACGGTACCGCTGATGAGGTCACCGATGCGGCCGGAGAACTCCTCGTAGATCTGCTCGCGGGCGGAGTTGCGCACGATGGCGTTGATCTCGGCCTTGGCGTGCTGGGCGGCGATGCGGCTCGTGTTCTTGGGGGTGACGTCGATCTCCTCGAACTCGGTGAAGTTGCCCTCCTCATCCATGGAATCGTCGATCGGCTCCAGGCGGTAGACGTAGATCTTGCCGGTGGTGCGGTCGATGGTCACCTTGGCGCCCCACTCAAGATGCAGGATCTCGGCATAGCTCTTGGCGAGCGACTGCTCCAGGCGGTCGATCAGGTAGAGCTGGTCGATGTGCTTCTCCTGGCAAAGCTCCATCAGGGCGGACATCATGTCGGATGCTGCCATCTTACTTTCCTTCCTTCGCGGGCTTGAAGTCGTAGGTGGGCTTCAACTTGCACTTTTTAACATCAGAGAAATCGAGGGTAACGGACTCGCCGTCCTCGAGCTCGAGGGTCACCTCGGTCTCGGTCGCAGCGGCAATCTTGCCGGCGTACTTGCGACGGCCCTCGGTGGCTGTAGAGGTGAGCTCGCAGTCCTCGCCCACAAAGCGGGCAAAGTCACTCGGGCGACGCAGCGGGCGCGCCATGCCCGGGCTCGACACCTCAAGCGTATAGCTCGAAGAGATAGGGTCGAGCTCCTCAATCACATCGCCGACCCACTTGGTGTTGGCCGTGACGTCGTTGAGAGACAGGCTCTGACCCTCGGCACCCTCGATACGCACGCGCACGCAGGGGGCCTTGGTGGCGCCCACGAGCTCGACGTCGACGATGTCGACATCGTGCTGGGGAGCGACGGCCTCGAGCGCGTCGATGATCGCCTGCTCGGTCTTGGTCTTGACCATTGCGGCACCTCCATCCATACAAAAAAGAAGCGGGGCCGAAACCCCACTTCTTTAAATTACAACTTCATTTGCAAGCAAACTATACCAATAGCTGCGGAAACGTGCAAGCACAGTACGAATCTGCAGGTCAGCGTGCGCACAGCTTCTCCACAAGAATAGGACAAATGGTCGAGGAACCCCATGCGGCGCACCCTCAACAGCCCCAAAACGGGCCATGCGTCCCATTCCACAGGCCCGTTCGGACCCCAAGGGCATTCCTCCCCGAGCCCCTATCGATCAGACTTACGCTAAGGGGCATTCTGCAACAAGCCAGCCAGCAAGTCGCGCAACGACGAACCATTCCAAATCCTCTACGGCAAGGAGGCACACATGAAACGTCTAGGCACCCCCTGCATAACTGCGCTCGCCATCGCAACGTGCTCGTTGGCCCTCTTAGGCTGCGGCAACACGAATGGCAAAACCGGAACATGCGAACCGAACCCTGGCAGCACCAAAGCCATCGAGAAAAAGACGCCATCGGAAAGCTTCGACAAAATAAACGAAGACATCGTCGATCCCCAGGGCCTGAGTCCCGACCCCCAAGAACAGTTCCCCATCGACCTTGAGGCAGACGAGAACGTCCATGTTATCTGCGTGGGCAAGGACACGGATGGCTACGGCGACGCCGCGTTGGTCTTTGCGGTGACAAACAACACCGATGTCGACATGATGTTTGGCGATGTGGACTCCTATGCCTACGTCAACGGCGTGGTCCGCGATGTGCGCATGCGCCAGCAGGTCGCAGCGGGCGAGGAAACGCGCGCCATGCTCACCTTTGTAGGCACCTTCGACGACCCGGACTTTGATGTGAACAACGACCTCAACGACATCTACCTCAACATCTGGATTTTCGAAGAGGCAACGGGCAACGTTTACTTTAGGGACCTGGTACACATCCCGTAGAAGACGGTGCGACGCACTGACTAAGCAGGGCAGACAACACAAAACGAGGGACGACCCAACCGGACCGTCCCTCGTTTATTGCATGTCAGCTTTACGCGCAGAGCTTATTTGACCACCAGGTTGACCAGCTTGCCGGGCACGCAGATGGCCTTGACGGCCGTCTTGCCCTCGAGCCACTTGGCGACGGCTTCCTCAGCGGCAGCCTGCATCTCCTCGTTGGAGGCGTCGCGGGCGACGTCGATGCGGCCGCGGACCTTGCCGAGCACCTGTACGACGATCTGCACCGTGTCCTCGATGGACTCGGCCAGGTCGAACTCGGGCCAGGCGGCGGTGTAGGCGTTGCCCTCGCAGCCGAGCGCCTCATGCCACAGCTCATCGGCCCAGAACGGGCAGATGGGGGCAAGGACGCTCACGATATCCTTGGCCACGCCGTAACACAGGGCCTTGTCACGGGAAGCGCCCTCAGTAGCGTTGAGGTAGGCGCTCGCCGCATTGACGAGCTCCATGACGGCCGAGATCGCGGTGTTGAACTGGCCGCGGTCATAGTCCTCGGTGCACTTGGCAATGGTGCGGTGACGCTCGCGATAGAGCTTGAGCGCGACCTCGTCGAGCACGGACTTGTCGAAGGCCACGCTGGCGTCGCCGGACTGGACGAGCTGCCACACGATACGCCAGGCGCGCTTGATAAAGCGGTTCGCACCCTCGACGGCCTTAGGATCCCAGTCGAAGTCCTTCTCGGGCGGGGCGATAAACAGAATCGCCAGACGCATGGTGTCGGCGCCATAGGGCTCGATGACCGAGCTCGGGGGCACGACGTTGCCCTTGGACTTGGACATGGTCTCGCCGTTCTCGTCCTTGACCATGCCCTGGCACAGCAGGTTAGTGAAGGGCTCGTCCACACTCAGCAGACCCAGGTCGCGCAGTGCCTTGGTAAAGAAACGGCTGTAGAGCAGGTGCAAAATGGCGTGCTCGATGCCGCCGATGTAGTTATCGACGGGCATCCAACGATCGGCAGCCTCGCGGGAGAAGGGCAGCTCGGTGTTGTGCGGATCGGTATAGCGCAGGTAATACCAGCTGGAGCAGGTGAAGGTGTCCATGGTATCGGTCTCACGCTTGGCCGGGCGGCCGCAGACCGGGCAGGTGGTCTCGTAGAACTCCTTGCACTCGGCGAGGGTTTCGCCGGCGCCCAGGTCCAGGTTCTCGGGCAGCGTCACCGGCAGTTGATCCTCGGGCACGGGCACGATGCCGCAGTGCTCGCAGTGGATGGCCGGGATGGGATTGCCCCAATAGCGTTGGCGGCTGATGAGCCAGTCGCGCAGGCGGAACTCGACCTTGCGACGACCGCAGCCCATGGCCTCGAGGTCGGCCACGATGGCAGCCTCGCCCTCGGAGTGCTTACCACCGCGCATGCCAGTGTACTTGCCGGACTGGACGAGCGTGCCCTCGGCAGCGTGGGCGCAATCCCAGTCGACAGTCTCGGCGTGGAAGGTATCGATGGTCTCGCCGCTGGCCTCGACGGCAGCGCGATCCTCATCGTCCAGGATGATCGGCACGATCGGCAGGTCGTACTTGCGGGCGAACTCAAAGTCGCGCTGGTCGCCGCAGGGAACGGCCATGACGGCACCGGTGCCGTAATCGGCTACGACGTAGTCGGCAACCCACACGGGGATCTTCTCGCCGTTGACGGGGTTCACCACGTAGCGGCCCGTAAAGGCGCCGTGCTTCTCGAGGGTGCCCTGGGCACGCTCGACGGCAGAGATATGCTTGGAGTCCTCGACAATCTTGGTGACGGCTTCCTCGTACTGAGTGCCCTCGACGAGCTCGTGCAGACGGGCGTACTCAGGAGCCAGGACAAAGAAGGAGACACCGAAGAGCGTATCGGCACGCGTGGTGAAGACGGTGATCTTGCCCTCGTCGCCCTCGATGGGCTCGCCATCCTTGTCGCACAGGGTAAAGTCGACCTCGGCGCCCTCGGAGCGACCGATCCAGTTGGCCTGCATCTGCTTGACGCGCTCGGGCCAGCCGGGGAGCTTCTCCAGATCGTCGAGTAGCTCTTGGGAGTACTCGGTGATCTTGAAGTACCACTGCTCCAGATCGCGCTTCTCGGGCTCGGTGCCGCAGCGCCAACACTTGCCCTCGGTGACCTGCTCGTTGGCCAGAACGGTCTTGCAGGTGGGGCACCAGTTGACCGGGTTCTTCTTACGGTAGACCAGGCCCTTTTCCCACAACTTCTCAAAGATCCACTGGCCCCAGCGGTAATAATCGGGGCTGCAGGTCTTGACCATGCGATCCAGATCGTAGGAAAAGCCCATACGCTTCATCGTGGCGAGCGCCTGGTCCATGTTCTTGTACGTCCAGGCAGCAGCCTGCGTGTTGTGCTTGATAGCGGCGTTCTCGGCAGGCAGGCCAAAGGCGTCAAAGCCGATGGGGTGCAGCACATCGTAGCCGCGCATGCGGGCCTGACGGGCCATGGCATCGCCGATGGTATAGTTGCGTGCGTGGCCCATGTGCAGGTCGCCCGACGGATACGGGAACATCTCGAGCACGTACTTCTTGGGCTTGCTGTCGTCGGTGTCAACGGCAAAGAGGTTGGAGTCCTCCCAGGCCTTCATCCACCGGGACTCAATGGCCTGCGCGTCGTAGGCAGGAATCTCATCCTTATGATCTGTGCAATCGCACATATCAGCTCCTTTGTTAGCTGGGTTGGGGCGGGGCGTTCTTACCTTTACTCGCTGCTGCGGACAGTCCTGCTCGCACGAAGAGCACATTAAGTGCTCTTCGTGCGAGCAGGAC
>DXMY01000051.1 GCA_019413925.1 Collinsella sp. | reverse complement strand
GGCCTGGCGAGGTCGAGCTACTACTACGCGCTGTCGCACCCGAAGGCTCCCACCAGGCCCGAGCTCTGGGAGGCCGCCGCCGAGATATTCTCGCGCACCGCCAACGGGTGCGGCCACAGGCAGATCGCCATGTGCCTGCGCACCGAGCAGGGCGTGCGCATAGCCGACAAGACCGTGCTCAAGATGATGCGTGAGATGGGCATCAGCTGCGGGATCCGCCGCGAGACCGACTACCACAGGTACAACTCGTACAGGGGCAAGGTCGGAAAGACCTTCGAGAACGTCATCGGCAGGGACTCCGCCGCCGACGGGCCGTGGGAGAAGATGGGCACCGACGTCACCGAGTTCAAGCAGCCCTGGGGCAAGGCCTACTTCGCGCCGGTCTACGATTTCGGCAGCAAGGAGATCGTCGCCTGGTCCACGTCGCTGCATCCCAACATGGCCCAGCAGCACGAGCTGCTCGACCAGCTCGTGTCCAAGATGCCCGAGGGCTCCAGGCCGGTCCTGCACTCGGACATGGGCTGGCAGTACCAGCAGGCCGGGTGGTGCAAGCGGTTGGAGGAGGCCGGCGTGGTGCAGAGCATGTCCCGGAAGGGCAACTGCATCGACAACGGCGCGACGGAGCAGGTGTTCGGCCATATGAAGGACGAGTTCTTTCGCGGAAGAAAATGGCCTTGCTTCGAAGACTTCAAGAGGGACCTGGACGAATACATCATCCATTGGAACACGAGAAGGAGGCAGGTTAAACTGAAGGGGCTGACCCCGGAGGAATTCCGGAATCAGTCCCTATGTGCGGCGTAGGCCGCTTATTAGCCCGTCCAAGAATTGGGGCGCAGTTCAGTGCGCAGCGGGGGTTCTTTCATGTCCGAGGACGTCCGCGAAGGTCAGCCCTCAGATCCTGCGGTGGGAGACCTAGGCCTCGTTGTACACCGTCTTGAGCTTCAGCAGGTGAGCGTAGCGGTCCATGGCGGCCTGCTCGTTCTCCTTGAAGAGCTCCTCGGCGCGCTCGGGGAAGGAACGCGTCAGCGAAGCGTAACGGGCCTCGTTCATCAGGAACTCCTGGTAACCGCCCGCGGGCTCCTTGGAATCGAGCGAGAACTTCTTGCCGGCAGCAGCCTCGGGGTTGAAGCGGAAGAGGTTCCAGTAACCGCACTCGACAGCCTTCTTCATCTCGGCCTGGCAGTTCTGCATGCCGCCCTTCTTGATGGAGTGCATCTCGCAGGGGCTGTAGCCGATGATGAGGGACGGGCCGTCGTAGGCCTCGGCCTCGTGGATGGCCTTGAGGGTCTGAGCCGGGTTGGCGCCCATGGCAACCTGTGCCACGTAGACGTAGCCGTAGCTCATGGCAATCTCGGCCAGAGACTTCTTCTTGGTCACCTTACCGGCAGCGGCGAACTGAGCGACCTGGCCCAGGTTCGAGGCCTTGGAGGCCTGACCACCGGTGTTGGAGTAGACCTCGGTGTCGAAGACGAAGACGTTGACGTTGTGGCCGGAAGCCAGGACGTGGTCCAAGCCACCGAAGCCGATGTCGTAGGCCCAGCCGTCGCCGCCGAAGATCCAGAAGGACTTCTTGGTGAGGTAAGCCTTGTCGGCGAGGATCGCCTTGGAAGCGTCGCAGCCGCACTTCTCGAGCTCGGCAACGTAGGCAGCGGCAGCGGTCTTGGAGGCCTCGGCGTCGTTGACGGAGTCGATCCAAGCCTGGCCGGCGGCCTTGAGCTCATCGGACGGACCATCGGAGGCGATGATCTCCTGGGTAGCGGCGATCAGCTTGTGCTGAACGGCCTCATAGCCAACGGCCATGCCCAGACCGTGCTCGGCATTGTCCTCGAACAGGGAGTTGTTCCACGCCGGGCCGTGACCGTCCTTGTCCTTGCAGTAAGGAGCGGTGGCAGCGGGGTTACCCCAAATGGAGGAGCAGCCGGTGGCGTTGGAAATGAACATGCGGTCGCCGGCGACCTGGGTCACCAGACGTGCATAGGCGGTCTCGGCGCAGCCGGCGCAGGAGCCGGAGAACTCCAGGTAGGGCTGCTTAAACTGGCTGCCCTTGACGTTGGCCGCGATGAGCTCCTTCTTCTCGGAGACGTTCTCGACCATGTAGTCCCAAACGGGCTGCTGGTCCATCTCCTGCTCGGTGGGAACCATCTCGAGGGCGCCCTTGGGGCAAACCTTGACGCAGTTGGTGCAACCCATGCAGTCGAGCGGGGACACAGCCATGGTGAACTTCATGCCCTTGGCCTTGGGGCCCATGGCGTCGAGCGTGCGGGTAGCCTCGGGCGCGGCGGCAGCCTCGTCCTCGGTCATCGCGAACGGACGGATGGTGGCATGCGGGCACACGTAGGCGCACTGGTTGCACTGGATGCACTTGGTCTCATCCCAGTGAGGAACGACCACGGCGACGCCGCGCTTCTCGTATGCGGAGGCGCCCAGCTCAAACTGGCCGTCGGCGCAATCGACGAAGGCGGAAACAGGCAGGCTGTCGCCGTCCATGCGATCGATGGGCTCGAGCAGGTTCTTGACCTGCTGGGCGATAGCGGACTTGGTCTCCTCGGAGAGCTCGACGGGAGCGGCATCCTCGGCGGTAGCCCAGTCGGCCGGAACCTCGAACTTACGGAAGGCGGTAGCGCCGGCATCGATGGCCTTGTGGTTGGCGTCGACGATAGCCTGGCCCTTCTTCATGTAGGACTTGGTAGCCGCGTCCTTCATGTACTGCAGGGCGTCCTCGGCGGGCAGGACCTTGGCCAGCGCGAAGAAGGCGGACTGGAGCACCGTGTTGGTGCGCTTGCCCATGCCGACCTTGGCCGCCAGGTCGATAGCGTCGATCAGGTAGACGTTGACGTTGTTGTTCGCGATGTAGCGCTTGGCCACGGCGGGCATGTGCCCGGCGAACTCCTCGTCGCTCCACTGGCAGTTGACCAGGAAGGTGCCGCCCGGCTTGACGTCGCGGACCATCTTGAAGCCCTTAACGATGTAGCTGGGGTTGTGGCAAGCGACAAAGTCGGCCTTGGTCACGTAGTACGGCGAACGGATCGGAGAATCACCAAAGCGCAGGTGCGAGACGGTGACGCCGCCGGTCTTCTTGGAGTCGTACTGGAAGTAGGCCTGGACGTACTTGTCGGTGTGGTCGCCGATGATCTTGATCGAGTTCTTGTTGGCGCCGACGGTACCGTCGCCACCCAGACCCCAGAACTTGCACTCGATGGTGCCGGGGGCTGCGGTGTTGGGCGCATCCTCGGCCTCGGGCAGGCTCAGGTTGGTCACGTCATCGACAATGCCGATGGTGAACTCGCGCTTGGGCTCGTCCTTCTTGAGCTCCTCGAAGACAGCGAACGCGGACGCGGGAGGCGTATCCTTGCTGCCCAGGCCATAACGGCCGCCGACGACCTTGATGCCCGTCTTGCCGGCCTCGTAGAGAGCGGAGACGACGTCCTGGTAGAGCGGCTCGCCGATGGAACCCGGCTCCTTGGTACGGTCCATGACGGCGATCTTCTGGACGGTCTCGGGGAGAACGTCGACGAAGTGCTTGATGGAGAACGGACGGAACAGACGAACCTTGACAAGGCCGACCTTCTCGCCGTGAGCGTTGAGGTAGTCGATGACTTCCTCGAGCACGTCGCAGAAGGAGCCCATGCACACGACGACGCGATCAGCATCGGGAGCGCCGTAGTAGTTGAACAGGCCGTAATCGGTGCCGAGCTTCTCGTTGATCTTCTTCATGTAGCCCTCGACGACGGCGGGAAGCTCGTCGTAGACCTTGTTGCAGGCCTCACGGTTCTGGAAGAAGATATCGCCGTTCTCGTGGCTGCCGCGGGTGTGCGGGTGCTCAGGGTTGAGCGCGTGGTCGCGGAAAGCCTGGACGGCGTCCATGTCGCACATCTCGGCCAGATCCTTGTAGTCCCACATGGCGACCTTCTGGATCTCGTGGCTGGTGCGGAAGCCGTCGAAGAAGTTGAGGAACGGGGTCTTGCCCTCGATGGCGGCAAGGTGAGCCACCGGCGAGAGGTCCATGACCTCCTGGACGTTGCCCTCGGCGAGCATGGCGAAGCCGGTCTGACGACAGGCCATGACGTCGGAGTGATCGCCAAAAATGTTCAGGGCGTGGGAAGCGACGCAACGCGCGGAGACGTGGAAGACGCCCGGGAGCTGCTCGCCCGCGATCTTGTACATGTTCGGGATCATCAGGAGCAGACCCTGAGAAGCCGTGTAGGTGGTGGTCAGAGCACCGGCGCCCAGCGAACCGTGAACAGTACCGGCTGCACCCGCCTCGGACTCCATCTCGACGACCTTGACCGGGGTGCCGAAGATGTTCTTGCGACCCTGGGCCGCCCACTGGTCGACATGGTCGGCCATCGGGCTGGACGGCGTAATGGGATAAATTCCCGCTACCTCGGTGTACGCATACGAAACATATGCGGCCGCCTCGTTGCCGTCCATAGACTTAAACTTACGCGCCATATACCCCTCTCCTCTCATATAGGTATACAGGCCCCGGCGATCGCCGGGATGTTGGCGTGATGGGATTTTCGTTGTTGCTTCCGATCATCTGACAGGCGGACTCAGCAGCAGGTACATGGCGTGGAGAGAAGGCATGCCGAGGCGAGGAGGGCTTCACGCGCTCCACAGACCCAGCTACCCGTCTTGCACATGACCGAGCGCCGCAAAGGCCGCATGCCGGATGCTCCCGGGCACGCCCCGGCGATGGGAAGCGCCCGCAACGGAAATCCGCATGCGGGTTTATTGTACCCCGCCGTCAAGTGTAATTTCGACAAATATAGGTGGGCGGTAAAGGTTTACCTTAGGTGACCGCCAAGGGCCAAAATGGTCCCTCCATCCCCGGACGACTGGCTCTGACGCGCCAAGGAGTGTCCCCAAGTACCGGCAGGAAAGGAACGTCCCTAACTGCCGGCTAGAGGGCGCCGAGCAGGATGGCGTAGGTGGTGGATTCGCCGAGTTTGAGCTCGTCGCCGGGATTGAGCTGGGCGGA
>DXMY01000050.1 GCA_019413925.1 Collinsella sp. | reverse complement strand
GAGCAGCTCTCCGCGCGCATCGACAAGATGGCCGAGCTGGTGGAAAAGAGCGTCGACGTCGATCGCTTGCTCGAAATAGCGGCGACGGCACCCGATATCTGCGAGGAACCTTACCGGTTGGAGCCGATCGCGGGAGCGCGGCCCATCGTCGCCGTTGCGCGTGACGAGGCGTTCTCGTTCTACTACGAGGAAAACCTGCGCGCGCTCGAGGACCTGGGTTGCGAGCTGGCCTTTTTCAGCCCCCTGTGTGATAGCGAGTTGCCCCGGGGGACAAGCGCCCTCTATCTGGGGGGCGGCTACCCGGAGCTCCATGTACGGCAGCTCTCCGAGAACGCACCGATGCGCGAGGCGGTGCGGCGCGCGGTGGAATCCGGCATGCCGACGGTCGCCGAATGCGGTGGGTTTCTGTATCTGCAGCGCGAAATCGCCGATAGCGAGGGGCGGCGCTGGCCTGTTGCGGGCGCTCTTGAGGGCGCAAGCGAGAACGGGGGAAGGCTGTCCCATTTCGGGTACGTGGAGCTCACTTCCCAACGCGACGGGCTCTACGGGCCGCGCGGCACACGCATCCGCGCGCACGAGTTCCACTACTGGCAGTCCACCTGCCCGGGCGGCGACTTCTGGGCGCAGAAGCCCCGGCGCGACAAAGGCTGGCCGTGCATGACGACCACCCCGTCCCTGGTTGCGGGCTTCCCGCATGTGTACTATCCTGCGAACCCCGACGTTGCACGCGCGTTCGCGTCTGCCGCAGCGTCGTTTGCAGAGAGGAGACGGCATGGCTGAAGCAACCGAAACCGCGCTTGCCTGCATCCGCGAGGAAGTCGAGCGCGCGTTCTCGTCGGCGCCGGGCGCCGTGCTCGAAGCCGCGCTCTCCCGGATCGCGC
The DNA here is from genome assembly GCA_019413925.1 of Collinsella sp. Classification (GTDB taxonomy): domain Bacteria; phylum Actinomycetota; class Coriobacteriia; order Coriobacteriales; family Coriobacteriaceae; genus Collinsella. The sequence continues at coordinate 65,952 of DXMY01000050.1, read as the reverse complement.
CCGCAGACGAGTGCGCCCGCGCCGCCGCGTACGCCGCATGGGACTCCATCGCGCACCCCTTGGGGGGATTGGGCGACTTTGAAGACGCCGTCGCGTGTATCGCCGCAGCTCAGGGGAGCGCCGAGGTGGCCGAGTTTCCCCGTGCGCTCGCGGTATTCTTCTCCGACAACGGGGTCGTTGCCGAGGGCGTGTCGCAAAGCGGGCAAGACGTGACGCGAGCCGTCGCGCGCAACATGTGCGAGGGGGCCACGAGCGCCTGCCGCATGGCGGCGTTCGCGGGTGCCGAGGTCGTGCCCGTCGACGTGGGTATGGCCCGGGGCATAGAAGACGCGCGCATGGTGCGCGCGAACGTGCGGCGGGGGAGCGGCAATATCGCGCACGGCTCCGCTATGTCTCGCGATGGGGCCGTGCGCGCGATCGAGGTCGGAATCGCCGTCGCGTGCGGACTTGCCCGCGCCGGCGTGCGCCTTCTCGCCGCGGGCGAGATGGGCATCGGCAACACGACCACCTCGACGGCGGTGGCCGCAGTGCTCATCCGGGCGGACGCGCGGAGCCTCGTCGGGCGCGGCGCGGGGCTCTCGGACGCCTCGCTCGCGCGCAAGCGCGACGTGGTCGAGCGCGCCATCGACGCGAACTCGCCCGATCCCGCCGACCCGATCGACGTACTCTCGAAGGTGGGCGGCTTCGACATCGCGGCGATGTGCGGCTTCTACCTGGGGGCCGCGGCCTCGAAGGCGCCGGCGCTCCTCGACGGGGTCATATCCTGCACGGCGGCCCTGTGCGCGGCGCGCCTGTGCCCCAACGCCTTGGGCTACCTCGTGGGCACCCACGCATCAAGTGAACCCGCAAGCCAGGAGCTCCTTCGCGAGCTCGGCATAAAGGCACCCCTCGACGCAGGCATGCACTTGGGCGAGGGCGCGGGCGCCATGGCGTATCTGCCCCTTCTGGATTCTGCGCTGCGCGTGTACCGGGATGGGAAGACGTTCACGGCGACTGGCATGGCTGCTTACGAGCATTTCGAGGCTGGGAAATGACGGTGACGTTCGTTATCGGCGCTGGCGCGAGCGGCAAGAGCGCCTATGCCGAGTCCCTGTGCCTCGGGCACGACGGCCCCCGCGTGTACCTGGCAACGATGGAGCCCTTCGGGGAAGAGGGCGCCCGCCGCATCGCGCGCCATCGGGCGCTGCGCGAGGGCAAGGGGTTTTCCACCCTCGAGCGCACGCGTGACGTGGGCGCCGCAGCGTCCGGGCTTCCGTGCGGCTGCACGCTTCTTTTGGAGGACGTGGGCAACCTGGTTGCGAACGAGCTCTTCGCGGAAGGCGGCTTGTCCCCACGTGACCCCGATGCTGCGGCGCGCGAGGTGCTCGGAGGCATCGAACGGCTCGCTCAGGCCGCTGCGTATACGGTGGTGGTCTCCGTCGACGTGTTCGCCGATGGGATGCGCTACGATGAGGGGACCGAGGCATGGAGGCGCGCGCTCGCGCGCGTGAATGCGGGCGTGGCGGCGCTGGCCGACCGCGCAGTCGAAGTGGTATGCGGGATTCCCGTGTGGATGAAAGGCGAAGGACCTACAAGGTGAAGATAGCAGAGGCAATCGGCGCGGCGTTCGGAACGTTCTCGCGCATCCCCGTCCCGAAATCGGCCTGGACCGATTTCGGGTCAACCCATGCGCTTGCCGCGTTTCCCCTGGTGGGCCTTGCGGAAGGCTTCCTCATGACGGCGTGGGGACACGTTGCGAACCTGCTCGGCGTGCCCGCGACCATCGTCGCGGCCGTGCTCGTGGCGCTGCCTGTGGCGGTGACGGGAGGCATCCACCTAGACGGGCTCTGCGACACCTCCGATGCGCTTGCAAGTTGGGCCCCGCGCGAGCGAAAGCTCGAGATCATGCACGACCCGCGGGCGGGCGCCTTTGGGGTCATCGGTGTTGTTGTGTACCTTATTCTGCAGTTTTCCCTGTTCACCGCGCTGCCGCTTACGGCGGGGGCGTTCCTCGCGCTTCTGTGCTCGCTCGTGTTCTCCCGCGCGCTTTCGGGGCTCGCCGTAGAATGCTGGCCTGCCGCGCGGGCGGACGGCATGGCCGCGGGGCTCTCGCCTGCGAAGAAGCGCGCGGAGATCGTCGTGCCGCTTTGCGCTTTCGCTGCTGCTTCGGCTGCAGGGATGGTCGCGTGCGCTCGGGCCGTCGGCGCCCTTATAGCGGTGGCGGGGCTTTTGGTGCTCGCGTGGTACCGCCATGTTGCCCTGTCCCGCTTCGGCGGGGTGACGGGTGATTTGGCCGGATGGTTTCTGCAATGGGCCGAGCTCGCGATGCTTGCCATGCTGGTGGCGGGGGGCATGCTCCTATGATTCTCGTGGTAGGTGGCGCGCATTCGGGGAAGAGGACCTTCGTGCGCGAAAAGCTCGGGTTCGCGGCGGACGATTTCGTCGACGCGGCGCAGCTTGCGGAGGGCGGCGTGCCCGCGGCTTTTGCCGGCCGTGTCGCGTACCGTGCTGAGGAACTCGTACGCGCGCTCGACGCTGACCGGGCGCTCGAGCGGCTGATGGGCTTCGACGCAGTGATTCTGCCCTTGGTCGGTTCGGGGGTCGTCCCCATGCGTGCGGAAGACGCCCAATGGCGCGAGCGCGCGGGGCGCCTGGGATGCGCGCTCGCTGCGCGCGCCGACGTCGTCGTGCGCATGACGTGCGGGATTCCCCAGGTCATCAAAGGAAACCTTGCCGATGCGCCTCGAGGTACGCAGGGCGCGGGCGCGCCTTTGGAGGTCGTCTTCGTGCGCCATGGTGCCACGGCGGGCACGGAAGACCATCGCTACAGCGGGGCGGGCACCGACGAGCCCCTGTCGAGCGCGGGCGAGCGCGCTTTGCGCGATCTCGCGTGCGATGGTGACGTGTTCCGTGTTATCACGAGCGGCATGGCCCGCACCGACCAGACGGCGCGCATCCTCTTCCCGAACGCGGAGCTTATGGCGTGCCCCGGTCTGCGCGAGATGGATTTCGGCGACTTCGAGGGGCGAAACGCCGCCGAGCTTAAAGAGGATGCGCGCTACCGCGCCTGGGTAGACTCCTGGTGCGAGACGCGCTGCCCGCATGGCGAGGGCAAGAGCGATTTCACCCGCCGCGTCGTCGCGGCGTTTCGGGAGGCGTGCGAATCGGAGCGCGCTCAGGGGAGTGGGCGCGCCGTCTTCGTCGTTCACGCGGGTACCGTGAAAGCGCTGCTCTCCGAGCTAGCTGTCCCAAAAATGGGATACTTCGACGTGCATACCGAGCCAGGCGGCGCATGGGCCGCCATCTGGGATGGACGCTGCCTTCGCGACGTTCGCCCCGCTTCGGGGGGCGATGCCCAGTGATGACGATTCTTGCCGTCGCCGCCGGGTTCGCGGCCGACCTTGTCTTCGGCGACCCGCGCTGGCTTCCCCATCCCGTCGTCGCCATGGGGCGCGCGATCACGTGGGCCGAAGGCCGCCTGCGGCGCGTATTCCCGCAAACGCCCGCGGGCACGCGCGCCGCAGGGCTTGTGCTCGCCGTGGCGCTTCCGCTTGCGTGTGGGCTTTTGACCTGGGGAATCCTGCATCTTTGCGGTATGGTTCACTCCGGCTTGCGCTTCGTGGCCGAGGCATGGGCGAGCTATCAGATTCTCGCGGCATGCGAGCTGCGCCGCCAGAGCCTGGCCGTGGCCCGCGCGTTCTCGAAGGGCGGCCTTGTCGCGGCGCGCGAAACAGTCGGGCTCATCGTGGGACGCGACACGTCTGTTCTCGACGAGCAGGGCGTCGCGCGCGCCGCTGTGGAAACGGTGGCGGAGAACGCGAGCGACGGCGTCATCGCGCCGCTTTTCTACCTTATGATCGGGGGTGCGCCCTTGGGTATGGCGTACAAGGCGGTGAACACGCTCGACAGCATGGTGGGCTACAAAAACGAGCGCTACATCGACTTCGGCTGCGCCTCGGCGCGCCTCGACGATGCGGTGAACTGGATTCCCTCGCGCTTATCGGCCCTGCTCATGATCGCCGTGTGCCCGATCGTCGGGCTCGACGCGCGCGGGGCGGCGCGCATCTGGCGCCGCGACAGGCGTCGCCATGCGAGCCCGAACGCGGCGCAGACCGAGTCGGCGTGCGCGGGCGCGCTCGGGCTGCGCCTGGCAGGACCCGCGGTGTATTTTGGCAAGCTCGTTGATAAACCGACGATAGGCGACGCGTCCCGTGAAATCGAGTGGGACGACATCGCCCGGGCGACGAGGCTCATGCTCGCCGCGTCCGTATGCGCGCTCGTCGTCTTCGGCGCCGCGCGCGCGGCGGTCGTGCTCGCCGTGGGGGCGATGGCATGAGGGAAGACCACGCCGCGCCCCGGGCTGCCGGGGGAATCCTGCGCGCCCGTACGCATGGGGGCAGCTCGCAATCGCTCGGCATCGCTTGCGAAGGGGGCGTCTCCGACCTCATTGACTTCTCGGTGAACGTGAATCCGGCAGGCCCCTCGCCGCGCGCCGTCGCCGCAGCTTGCAAGGCGCTTTCTCGAATCGACGCCTACCCCGATAGGGAAAGCCTCGCCCTCGTTCGCGCCCTAGCGCGCGCCCAGGGCATTCCCGAAGATACTATTGTTTGCGGCGCGGGCGCGTCCGACATCATCTGGCGGCTCGCCGCGGCGGTGCGCCCGAAACGCATCGTCGTGTGCGCGCCGACGTTCTCTGAATATGCGGAGGCGGCATCGTACTACGGCGCATGCGTGCAGGAGTTCCCGCTCTCCGAAGCGGATGACTTCGACGTGCCCGCCTCCTTCGCCCGCGCGATCGAGGGGCCGGGAGACTTGGCGTACCTCTGCAATCCGAACAACCCGACGGGGCGCCTCGTCGACCCCCGCGTGATCGACGAGGCGGCTTGCCGCTGCGAGCAGGTGGGCGCGCTGCTCGTCGTGGACGAGTGCTTCCTCGGATTTGCGCCCGACGCCCGCGAAAGGAGCGTGGCCGCACGCGCCGCGTGTTCGCACCATGTGGCCGTGCTCTCCGCGTTCACCAAGCTCTACGGAATGGCAGGGTTGCGGTTGGGGTATCTGATCAGCGGAAACGCCCAACTCATCGAGGGGATTTGCCGGGCGGGGCAGACGTGGCCCGTCTCCTCGGTCGCCGAGGCCGCGGGCATCGCCGCCCTGGAAGACGTCGAATACGTCTCGCGCACGCGCGATGTATTGGCGGGCGAGCGATCGTGGCTTTCCCACGAGCTCTCCTCGCTCGGGCTTTCCGTCGTGCCGTCGGATGCGAACTTCCTTTTAGTCCGCACGCCGGCGAAAGACATCCCCGAGCGCCTGTATAAACAGGGGGTTTTGGTCCGCACGTGCGACTCGTTTTCGGTACTGTCCCGTTTCTGGTGCCGCGTCGCGGTGCGCACGCGCAAGGAGAACGCCCGGCTTGCGATGGCGTTCAGCCGCGCGCTTCGGGCGGAAGGCGCATCGGGCGAAGGCGAACCCGACGAACGGGGCGGCGCTTCTTGCAGCGACGCTATGGCGGGCGCGGATGGCCGAGGTTCGGCGAAGGAGGTCGATACCCGTGGGTAGGGCGAAGCCCATCATGATCCAGGGCACCATGTCGAACGCGGGGAAGAGCCTGCTTGCGGCGGGGCTGTGCCGTGTGCTTTCGCAGGACGGCCTGCGCGTGGCTCCCTTCAAGAGCCAGAACATGGCGCTCAACAGCGGTGTCACGGCCGATGGGCTCGAGATGGGGCGCGCCCAGATCATGCAGGCCGAGGCGTGCGGCATCGCGCCCGACGTGCGCATGAACCCCATCCTGCTCAAGCCCGAAAGCGACCACCGAAGCCAGCTTATCGTGGCCGGCAAGGCGCAGAGAGCCTTTGCTGCGAGGGACTACTTCGCGCGAAAGAAGGCGCTCATGCCGCAGATTTTGGAGGCGTTCGATTCGCTCGCGGAGGAAAACGACGTCATCGTCATCGAGGGCGCCGGCAGCCCCGTCGAAATCAACCTTGCTGAAAACGACATCGTCAACATGGGGCTCGCGCGCGCCGTGTCCTCCCCCGTGCTGCTCGCGGGCGACATCGACCCAGGCGGGGTGTTTGCCCAGCTTTACGGCACGGTCGCGCTCCTTGCGCCCGAGGACCGCGCGCTTTTGCGGGGGCTTGTGGTGAACAAGTTCCGCGGCGATGTGGAAATCCTGCGCCCGGGTTTGGCCCCGCTCGAGAAGATGTGCGGGGTTCCCGTCGTGGGGGTCGTGCCGTATCTTACGCTCGACCTGGACGACGAGGACTCGCTCGCGCCGCGCCTATCTGCCCGCGAGGCGCGCGGCGTCATCGACGTCGCCGTCGTGCGTCTTCCGCATCTTTCGAACTTCACCGACTTCGACCCGCTTTCGCGCGTGCCCGGCGTGGGCGTGCGCTACGTTTCCTCGACGACCGATCTGGGCCGACCCGACCTGGTGGTGCTCCCCGGCTCGAAGACCACGCTCGACGACGCGCGCTGGCTTGCGGCTAGCGGCATCGGAGCCTGTGTACGCGCGCTTTCGGGCGCGGGCACGCCGGTGCTCGGCATATGCGGAGGCTACCAGCTTTTGGGAGACGAGCTTTCCGACCCGCACGGCAGGGAAGGCGCTGGCACCGTGCGCGGGCTCGGGCTCATCCCTGCAAGTACGGTGTTCAAGGAGGAAAAGCGCCTCGCCCAGTCGGCACTGCGCATCACGGGCGCCCAAGGCGCGTTCTCGGTGTGGAACGGCATGACGGCGCGCGGGTACGAGATTCACGACGGCGAAACGACCGTCTCCTGCGCTCCTGCGGGCACGATTGGCGGCAAACCAGAAGGCGCGGCCTGCGGAAACGTGTTCGGAACCTATCTCCACGGCCTGTTCGACGAACCGGGGGTGGCGCTCGCCCTCGCGCGCTCGCTCGCGCGCATGCGCGGCCTGCCCGAGAACGTCGTGGGTGCTGCGGGCGCGGCGTCCGCGGCCGATCACCGTGCGCGCGAGTTCGACCGCCTGGCCGACGTCGTGCGCGGGGCGCTCGACATGGAGTATGTCTACCGCATTATCGAGGAGGGCGTATGATCCACGTGTATCATGGCGACGGCAAAGGCAAGACCACGGCGGCGATGGGCCTCGCCCTTCGCATGCTCGCTGCAGGCCGCCGCGTCGTCGTCGTGCAGTTCCTGAAAGACGGCGAAAGCGGGGAGGTGCGCCTGCTCGCCGAGCATTTCGGCGTGCCCGTGTTCGCGGGGAAGGTGTCGGACAAGTTTACCTGGTCGATGACGTCGGAAGAACTTGCCGCGACGTGCGAGCTGCACGATGGGAACCTCGCTTCCGCGCTCGCCGAGCTCGAGGGCGCGCAAGAGGGACTGCTCGTGCTCGACGAGGCGCTCGACGCGCTTTCGAAGGGGCTTGTCGACGAGGCGCTCGTGGACCGCGCGTTCGATATGTCCGCGCGCGGCGTCGAAGTAGCGCTCACCGGGCGCGCGCCTTCCCACAAGATCGTGGAGAAGGCCGACTACATAACCGAGATGCGGTGCAAGAAACATCCCTACGAGCAGGGGATATGTGCAAGGGAAGGAGTGGAGTACTAGATGGATTCCAAGGAGATGGCGCCCGGCGACATCGAGCGGCGCAGCTTCGAGATCATCACCGAAGAGCTCGGCGGCCGCACGTTCCCGCCGCTCGAAGAGCCCGTCGTGAAGCGCGTCATCCACACCACTGCCGACTTCTCGTACGCCGATTCCCTCGTGTTCACCCATGACGCCGCGCACTGTGCGCTCGACGCACTGCGCGCAGGGGCCACGGTGCTCACCGACACGAACATGGCGCTCGCAGGCATAAGCAAGCCCGCGCTCGCGAAGCTCGGCTGCAAGGCCGTGTGCTTCATGGCCGACCCTGATGTCGCCGCGGCTGCGCGCGCCGCGGGCACGACTCGCGCCGTTGCGAGCATGGACAAAGCTTGCGGCATCGAGGGTCCGCTCATCGTGGCCGTCGGCAACGCTCCCACAGCACTTCTGCGCCTCGCCGAGCTCATGGACGCGGGGAAGATCGCGCCCGCGCTCGTCGTTGGGGTGCCGGTCGGGTTTGTGAACGTGGTCGAGGCGAAAGAGGAGCTACTCGCACGACGCGTGCCAGCCATCGTCGCGAGGGGTCGCAAGGGCGGCTCGACCGTGGCGGCTGCCATTATGAACGCGCTGCTCTACCAGATCACGCGCCCAGGCGGCCCGAAGTGACGGCGCCCGCATCCGCGCCGGCGCTGCGCATCTTCGCCGGCACCACCGAGGGCCGCCTTCTGTGCGAATGGGCGAGCAGGGCGGGCATCCCCGCCCGTGCCTACGCGGCAACCGAGTACGGAGGCGAGCTTTTGGGCGAGCTTCCGGGCATCGAGGTGCATGCGGGCAGGCTCGACGATGCCGACATGGAGCGCGAGCTTTCCGGCGCGTGCATCGTTGTCGACGCCACGCACCCCTTCGCTACGCTCGCAAGCGGCAACATCCGGGCCGCTTCGCTCGCCGTGGGTGCACGATGCCTGCGCCTTGCGCGCCCGGTCGAGGCGCTGCCCAAAGGCGTCGTGGCGGTCGCGTCGATCGCCTGCGCGGCGCGCTTTCTCTCCGAGAACCCGGGTCGCGCGCTTCTCACGACGGGGAGCAAGGAGCTTGCTCCCTACACGAGCGTCGCCGATTTCGCGGAGCGCTTCTTCGTGCGTGTGCTCCCGCTGCCCGGTGCTATAACGAAGTGCGTCGACGCGGGGTTTTCGCCGTCGCACGTCATCGGCATGCAGGGGCCCTTCACCCGCGAGCTCAACGAGGCGATGCTTCGGCAGGTGGGCGCCCAGTGGCTTGTGACTAAGGACTCGGGAACCGTAGGCGGCACGGCCGAGAAGCTCGCCGCCGCGCGCGACGTGGGAGCGCGCTGCATCGTGGTCACCCGTCCCGCCGAGGGAAGCGGGGCCCTTTCGCTTCGGGAAGTGGAAGACGTGCTCTTACGGGAGTTCGCGCGCTAGGCGCTTGCCGCGCCTGCGCGCCCTCCCGCCCGCGAGGAGGAGCGTCCCGAGCAAGCTCGACCCGTACAAGCCCGTTATCCATCAATAGCTCGAGGACGACGCCCAGAACTGGCGCAAACAGCCCTTCAATAAGTTGCGGTGAAATAGTGTCTGTTTTTGCTGCTAGATAGCATATTCAGTCCCTAATTCACCGCAACTTGTTGGTGGTGGCTTACTGGTAGCTGGTGGTGGCTTACTGGTAGCGTAGGCACTCCACCGGGTTGAGCTTTGCCGCGCGGCGAGCGGGGTAGAAGCCAAAGATTACGCCGATGCCGACGGAGACGCCGAAGGCCAGCAGCACCGTGGCGATTGAAAAGCTCGGTGTGGTCTCCCCACTGGCACCGAGCTCGTTGAGAACCCCTGATCCTGCGGCAAACATCGCGAGGCCCCAGGCCAGCAGATAGCCAATCAGGACACCCAGCAGGCCACCGGTGACGCACAGCGCCGAGGACTCGGCCAAAAACTGCGCGGTGATATCGCGGCGACTGGCGCCCAAGGCACGGCGAATACCGATCTCGCGGATGCGCTCAGTCACGTTGGTAAGCATCATATTCATAATGCCGATTCCGCCGACAAGCAGTGAGATACTGGCGACAGCGCCCATGATGAGCGAGAAGGCGCCCATAAACGAGTTGAGTGCATCGATGGCGCTTTTCATGGAGGTCGTCGATACGCTGTCGTACTCATCATCCTCCGAGATGCCCTTCATCGCGCGCACCTTAGACTCGATGGTCTTGCAGAGCTCGTCCATGTCTGTGCCCTCGGCGGCAAGTGCCGTCACGCTGGGAAATGAAGGATTCTCGTCGCCAAACAGGCCGGAGATGGTTTCGCGTGGCATATACAGCGTGAGCGAGCCCATGGAGTCGCTGCCGCCATCAATCACGCCTACAATCTGCACCTCGCCGTTGGACACCTTGATGGTTTTCCCCAGTGCGTCCTGTTCGTTGCCGTAAAGCTGATCGGCGCCGCCGCGGCTGATGAGCGCCACGCGCGAGCCTGATTGAGACTCTGCCTGTGAATAGACACGTCCCGCAACGAGCTTGCTGGCGCCCACGGCATCGAGCATGTCGCTATCGACGCCGTGTGCCATGACGGTATAGCTTTTATCCCCGACCTTGTACTCGGAATAGGCGCTATCGACGATGCCGATCTGCTCAATCTGCGGCACCAGTTTGCGAAGCTTTTCCACATCCGAATCGGTGAGTTCTTGGGACGAATAGATCTCTACCATGCGGGCTGCATTGAGGCCCAGGCTGTTGACCAGGCTGTTTTGGATACCGCCGATGAGCGAAGTCATGGCGATGACCGAGGCGATGCCAATGACGATGCCAAGGATGGTGAGCAGGCTGCGTCCCTTGTTGGCCTCGAGCGAGTGAAGGGCTTCTTGGACAAGATCGCGGGTGCTCATGCCTTCGCTCCTTTCGGCTGATTGGTGGTTGCAGAAATCTCGGGCAGGTTTTTGACGGCCCCGCGTAACGTATTCGGTGTATGCGCGACATATGCGCCGTCATGGATTCGCCCGTCACGGATGGTTACGGCTCGATCGGCCTCGGCGGCGATGCCGGGGGCATGCGTAATGAGTACGATGGTCTTGCCGCGTTTCTGGAGCTTGTGGAAGGTTTCCATGACGAGCGCCCCGGTTGTCGAGTCTAGATTTCCCGTTGGCTCGTCGGCCAAAATGATGGGCGGGTCGTTGACGAGGGCGCGCGCGATGGCGACGCGCTGCATCTGTCCGCCCGAGAGTTCCGATATGCGGTGGTCCCAATGGTCGACCGGCTGTGTGACGGCTTGCAGCGCGTGCACGGCGCGCATCTCGCGCTGGCTACGCGGCACATTGGTGTAGGACAGCGGCAGCATGACGTTTTCGATCACCGTCAGACGCGGCAGCAAGTTAAAACTCTGAAAGACAAAGCCGATGCTCAGCGCGCGCACCTCGGTGAGCTCATCATCGTCGAGCTCGGCGACGTTGAGCCCTTGCAGGAAATAATCACCCGCCGTCGGCTTGTCCAGGCAGCCCAGGATGTTCATGAGCGTCGACTTGCCCGAGCCCGAGGGGCCGGTGATGGCGACGAACTCACCGGGGTTCACCGCCAGGCTCACGTTGTGCAGGATGTGGGCGCAACCGGCCTCGCTCTCAAAGATGCGGTGCACGTTGCGGATGTCGATGACGGGACGCATTACTTGCCCTCGTCGGCAGACATATTGTCGCCGCCGTCTGCCGTCATGCCTGCGCCGGTATCCGTCACGATGGTGTCGCCGTCGCGTAACTTGGTAACCGGGACGTCTGGGTTGATCTCGTTGCCCTGGTCGTCGCGCTTGACCTGCGTCTTACCGACTACAGCCTCGTTGTCGTTTTGCGTCACGACGGTCACCTTCACGCGGCGCGTCTTCTTGCCTTCCGAATCGGTGGCCAGATTGACGTAATAGTGCTCGCCATCTTCGGTCATCAGCGCCATGGTCGGCACCATAACCACGTCGTCGAGCTTCTCGGTCACTACCGAGACCTCGGCAGTCATACCCGGCTTAAGGCGACTGTCGGGTGCTTCGATGAGGATGTCGACGTTAAAGGTCACGCTGCCGCCGCTACCGGAGCCGGAGTCAGAGTTTGCCACCGAGGCGATAGCCGTGACGGTGCCCTGGCTCACGATATCGGGAAACGCGGGATAGGTCACGTTGGCGCTTTGGCCCACGGCAATTTTGGCGATATCCTTTTCGCCCACCTGAACCGTCACCTTCATCTTGGACAGGTCGGCGATTTGCATGCACTGCTTGCCGCCGCTCGTGTCGCCTTCGCCCATGATCGTGCCTCCGGTCACCGTGGCACCGACTTTGGCGTTGAGCTCGACGATGTTGCCCGAACTGGGGGCCTTTACGGTGCGCTCGGCCGCCTTTGCAGTTGCCTGCTCCAGCGTTGCCTGGGCCGAGGCGAGGTTGCGCTGGGCGGTCGAGACGGCATTTGCGTTGGCGTTTGCGTCCGATGGGCCGGTCGATCCGTCACTGTCCGTTGTCGGTGCGGCCTGTGCGGCCGCGAGTGCCACCTTTGCATTGTTCAGGTCTTCCTGGGCGGCCGCGACCGCGCGCTGCGCCTCGGAAACAGCGCTATCGAGCGCGTCGTTCTTAATGGTCATGAGTACGTCGCCCTCGTTGACGCTCTGTCCGGCCTGCACGTTGATCTTTTCAACCGTACCGTCGACAGAAGGGGAGACGACCGATGCCGAGATGGGCTTAAGCTGCCCCTTGGCTTCGACTGTGGTGGTAAACGTGCCTTCGGTGACCATGTCGGTCACCGGTCCGTTGGTGCCTGCGGGTTGCGCGTTGATGACCAGCGTTGCGATGATGGCAATGAGCGCGATGGTAACAACGACACCGACGGCGATACCGCGTCGGATGAGCTTTTTGCGCCGACGCTCGGCACGCTTTGCCTTGAGCTTTGCATAGGCTTCTTCATCGGAGATATCGGTCGAATCGTCGAGACTCGTTTGGGGCTGCTTGGTGTCTGCAGCGCTGATAATCGGCAGGGTCTCGGTGGCATCTTGGGGCATGCGATCGGAATCGTCAGGACCCGGATTGATCGTGGGGACCTTGGACATAGCGTCTCCTTTATCGATATGGCTCCGATAAGTATATACGCCCGTCGCGATAGGCGGGCGCATAGAAGTTGCGGATGACGGTACTGTAAGTTTTGTCGCCGTGCTGTTTACTTGTTGTAGACGTTAGCTGCGTTACGAGTGCACGACCACGCAGAGGCCGACTTTGATGCGCTCGTGGAGCGACTTGGCATCGGCCAGACGCAGGTTGATACAACCGTGGCTACCGCACCACTTGTACGATTCGGCGTTATCGAAACTCGAATCGTTTTGCCAGGTGGCGTCGTGGAATCCGACCATATTGCCCTCGAACGGCATCCAGTAGCTTACCGGGCTCTCGTATTTGGGCTTGCCGGTCTCGGGGTCCTTGGCACCGATGAGTTTGCTGGCGCCATCGTTGCTGTTGATCTGCCATACGCCCTCGGGGGTGGCGTCTTCACCCGGTTTGCCAGAAATAAAGTTGGCCTCCCACACGATGTTGCCGCTCTCGTCGTAGTAGCGCGCATGCTGCTCGGACAGGTCGACGTCGATATAGGCCTTCCAGTCGGGCTCGCCCTTGGCGGTAAATGTGTCGGCCTTCTGGGAGTACTTGATCTCGATTTCGCCGGTCTGCTTGTTGTTGATGGCGTCCTCGACCTGCTTGGCGAGCGAGCTGCTGTCGATGGACCAACCAAAGTCGCCGCCTTCGACGGCGCACTGCTTGCCATCGGCGCGCGTCCACCAGCGAGTGGAGCCCACGGTATTAAAGCCGTTGGCGAGCTCGGCTGCCCAGCTGCTGATCTGCGACGTATCGAGCGTGGGGTTGGCCGGATCGGCAAAGCTGATCCACTGCAACACGGAGCTGCCATCAACCTTGCCGGCATCCTCGCCGTTGAGCTTGAGGGTCACGTTGACGCCCAAGAAGTTGTTGGCGGCATCGCATGCAGACTGAATCTGATCATCGGTCAGCGTTCCATTGAGCGGCTCATGGGCATCGTTGCCGAGCTTGGAAAGATCTACGGTCTCGGCCAGCGAGGCAAGCTCGAGCTCGGCATACTTAATGACATGCTCGCGGTTGAGTTTTTCGTTGGAGCGCGCCTTCTCGACGGTAAACTTGCCGGCCTGCTCGTCATAGGAGCTATTGGCCTCGAACGCGCCCGAACGCCCCTCGTTAAACTCGTCGATGGCGGCGCCCAGATCCTTCTCAAACTGCTTTTGGTCAAAGGTGTCGGAGAGCATGGACAGGTCGACGTCTTGATCAAGATCGACTTCGTTGGAGCTAGCGGTTGTTTTGGTCTTGCCGCTTAAGGATTCTACAAGGCGAACCGGCCATACAATGGCTTCGTTGCGGCTGATAATCTCTTTTGCGGCAGCTTCGCCGTCGACAATGGGCTCATCGGACTCGGGCTGATAGGTCCAGCTAAAGTCATCGCCTGTCACGGTGAGCTTATAGTGCTTCCAAGCCGAGTTGACCTTGGTGGCGGCAGACGAAGCGTTGGAGAACGAGACATCGACGCTGGCGATAGTGGTGTTGGGGTAGGCTACCTGCGAAAACGCTACGACGCCTACGATATAGACAATGACGATAAGACCCAGAACGACAAAGAGCGTCGTCTTTTTGCCCGACTTATTGTTCTCGGCGGGTTTGCGTGCGGGGCCGCGATCGCCTCGAGCGTGCGTGGGGGGCTGCTTGGGCGCATTGCCGTTTGCCTGGCGCTGCTGACGTTGCTGACGCTGCTGGTTCGGGCGTTGCGAAGCGTTTGTTGCACTACGCTTCTGACCGTGGCTCGGCGCGATAGGACGCGGCGACTGAACGCCGCCGGTGTGCCTGCTCGGCTGCTGCGGATCGGGAATCAGTTGAGTTCGATCGTTTTGCGACATCGTATGCATATCCTTCGATTTTCGCCTTGCGGTTCATCGTGTTTTTACTGGGCTTGCATTATAGCGATTGCCCTGCTGTTTGTGGTACGGAAACGGTGGCATTCGAAAGAGCTGGGACATTTGTCCCACCTTTGAGTCATTCTTAGCCGTTATCCGCACACACCGCATTTTGCACAGGCTGAAAGTGCGGCCGGAGCCTGCGCGATGCCGCCCTTTGCCGTCTCGCGCAGCGTGGCCGGCAACGCGTGGCCCACTGAGAGCATGACATGTGCCATCTGGTCAAACGGAACCAGGCTCTTAATGCCTGCGAGGGCGAGTTGTGCCGAGCTAAAGGCCGCTGCCACGCCGATGGCGTTGCGGTTTTGGCAGGGCACCTCCACGAGGCCACCGACGGGGTCACAAACGAGGCCCAGCAGGTTACTCAGCGCGATGGAACTGGCGTCGAGCGCCTGCTCGGGCGTGCCGCCGAGCATCTGCACCAGCGCGGCGGCTGCCATGGCGGCGGCGCTTCCCACCTCGGCTTGGCAGCCACCCTCGGCGCCGGCAACGCAGGCGCTCGTGGTGAGGTTGAGGCCGATGGCGGCTGCGCAGTAGAGCGCGTCCATGACCTGCTCGTCGTCGAGCTGAAGGTGATCGGCGAGCGCCAGCACGCAGCCGGGCACGACACCCGCGGAGCCTGCCGTGGGGGCGGCGACGATCACTCCCATCGTGGCGGAGCGCTCGAGCACGGCCATCGCGCGAGCCACGGCGTCGGTTTGAACGGTGCCCATCAGACTCGTGCTCAAATCGTTGCGGCCGGTGGCATCGACGAGTTTAGCCTCGCCGCCGATAAGCCCGCCGAGCGATCGCTGTGGATTGGAAATGGGGGCTGTGCTCTCTTCGCGCATGACGTCGAGTACGCGGCGCATGGCGGCGATAGCGTGTGCCTCGCCGGTCAGACGTGCCTCGCGCACGGCCATGACGGCGCCGATGTTGAGCCCCAGTTCTTCGCACGCATCGAGCAGCTGCTCGCCGTCGTCGAAGATTTCCTTTGCTGAGACGCCGGGAGAGAGCGACGAGGCAGAACCGGGGAGCTCGATAAAGGTCGCGTAATCGACATTGTCGAGCTTGCGCAGCATAGGGACGACGGTGTCGTCGGGCGCGCCGTCGGTCTCAAAGACGGAGTAGGCCTGGCCGCCCACCTCGGTGCGGTAGGTGCGGCAGAAGGCGATGTTCACGTGTACGTAGGCGAGCAGGTTCGTGAGCGCGGCGAGCACGCCGGGAACATCCTGGTGCGCCACGAAGAGCGTGGAGTACATGCCCGAGATGTCGACGCCGACGCCGTTAATGCGGCTGATGCGCATCTTGCCGCCGCCCAGGCTCTCACCGCGGACCTGTGCCGTGGCGCCCGTGTCGTCGACCATGTCGATGTCGACGGTGTTGGGGTGGATGGAGGCGTCGTCGCCCTTGATGTCAAAGTGATATTCGAGGCCCTGCTCGCGTGCGAGGTCGAAGGCCTGCTTGATGTTTTCATCATCGGTGTCGAGGCCTAGGATGCCCGCGACGAGTGCACGATCGGTGCCGTGGCCGCGGTAGGTGTGGGCAAAGGAGTTCCACAGGCCAAAGGTGACCTTGGTGATGCGGCCTTCCAACAGGCTGGCGGCAACTTGGGCGCAGCGCAGGGCGCCGGCGGTGTGCGATGAACTGGGGCCGACCATGACGGGCCCCAAGATCTCGAATGCCGAGGTCGTAGCTAGTGTTTGCGGCTTGCCTGCCATATGCGCTCCTGTTCTATCCCGTCGTTCCGAGGGCTTTGGTATTTGGTCGCCTGCTCTACAGTCCTGGCTCGCACGGAGGCCACATTAAGTGGCCTCCGGCTCGTGCGGAACTCGCGATCGACCAAATACCAAAGCCCTCGGAACTTAGGATACATGGTGGGAGTGGCTGGATGTCAAAAATTTTCAGCTGGGGACGTGCTGTTCATTGCGCATCGAAATATTCACACCACCGTGTAAATAAAAAGAAGTACCGGTTGGGGCCGGTACTTCTTTTGGTTCAAATGCTTTGCTTTCTGGGCTCTGTGAACCTATTTATAGGCCGCAGGCTGCTTTGAGTTCTTCGACTCGATCGGTTTTCTCCCAGGTGAAGTCGGCGTCTTCGCGGCCGAAGTGGCCGTAGGCTGCCGTCTTTTCGTAGATGGGGCGACGCAGGTCAAGGTCGCGGATGATGGCGCCCGGGCGCAGGTCGAAGGTTTTCTCAACTGCCTCGACGATCTTGTCCTCGGCAACATGCGCGGTACCGAAGGTGTCGACCATGATTGAGAGGGGCTTGGAAACGCCGATGGCGTAGGCAAGCTCGACTTCGCATCGGTCGGCCAGACCGGCGGCGACCACGTTCTTGGCGACCCAGCGCGCGGCATACGCGGCGGAGCGGTCAACCTTGGTGCAGTCCTTGCCGCTAAAGGCGCCGCCGCCGTGACGGCCGTAGCCGCCATAGGTGTCGACGATGATCTTGCGGCCGGTCAGGCCCGTGTCGCCCATGGGGCCGCCTACGACAAAGCGACCGGTGGGGTTCACATAGATGTCCGCGTTGTCCCACGGCATGTTCTCAGCAGCCATAACCGGGGTGATAACGTGCTCGATCAGATCGGCCTTGATCTTGCCCATGTCCTCGATTTCGGCGGCATGCTGCGTGGAGATGACGATGGTCGTGACCTCGACGGGCTTGCCATCTTCGTAGCGCACGGTGACCTGGGTTTTGCCGTCGGGGCGCAGGTAGGCGAGGGTGCCGTCGTGGCGCACGGCTGCCAGGCGCTCGGCCAGGCGGCTCGCCAGGTAGTGCGGCATGGGCATGAGGGTCTTGGTTTCGTTGGAGGCATAACCGAACATCATGCCCTGGTCGCCGGCGCCGATCAAGTCGATCGGGTCGCTGGTAGCGCCGGTCTGCGTCTCAAACGACTCGTCGACGCCCTGGGCGATGTCGGGTGACTGCTCGTGAATAAGGCTCATGACGCCGCAGGTATCGCAGTCAAAACCGAACTTGGCACGGTTGTAGCCGATGCGGCGGATGACGCCGCGGGCGATTTCCTGCACGTCGACGTAGGCCTGGGTACGGATCTCGCCGGCAACGATGACGGTGCCGGTGGTCACGAGGGTCTCGCAGGCGCAGCGGACGTTCTCCACGTTGGCGGGCACGCCGTTGGGCGCAATATAGCCCTGCTCCTGGAGCTCTATTTCTTTGGCGAGGATTGCGTCGAGTACGGCGTCGCTGATCTGGTCAGCGATCTTATCGGGATGACCCTCGGTCACCGATTCCGACGTAAACACAAACGATCCGTGTTGGGGCGGGATGGAACGAAGCTCTTCTGACATGATTGTCCTTTCAAAAACGTGTCCCGGCGACCGTTACCATTCCGCCGGGCTCTGTATGCAAGGGCACATGATATCGCGTTAATCGAATATTCACACCCTTTCCGCACCTACTCATTGGTACTCATTGGGGACAGACTTAAATGAGTAGCCGGGTGCTTATTGGCTGGTCATTTAAGTCTGTCCCCAATGAGTGGGTCGGTGCCCTTTGTGCGGAGGTTGCGTTGATGCTTTATACTGGTGCGGTTAGACATCCATCCTGCAATCGAGGAGATTTCCATGGCATCAGACGTTCGCGTCCGCTTTGCACCCTCACCGACGGGCAAGCTGCACATCGGCGGCGCCCGCACCGCTATCTATAACTGGGCTTTTGCCCGCGCAAACGGCGGCACGTTCATCCTGCGCATCGACGACACCGACCCCACCCGTTCCACCGACGAGAACACGCAGATCATTCTGCGCGCCATGCGTTGGCTTGGCCTGGACTGGGACGAGGGTCCCGAGGTGGGCGGCGACTATGGCCCCTATGCCCAAACCGAGCGCTTGGACCTGTACAAGCAGGCCGCCCAGAAGCTTTGGGACGAGGGCAAGGCCTATCCCTGCTTCTGCACCAAGGAGCAGCTCGACGCTGACCGTAAGGCTGCGCAGGAACGCAAGGACCCCTTCCAGGGTTATCAGCGTCGCTGCCGCGATCTTGATCCCGAGGAGGCCCGCCGCCGCATCGAGGCCGGCGAGTCCTACGTCCTGCGCATCAAGGTGCCCGAGGACCGCGGCGACGTCCGTATCCACGACGCCGTCCACGGCGAGGTGACCTTCGACGCCAAGGAGCTCGACGACTTTGTCATCTTCCGCTCCGATGGCACGCCCACGTACAACTTTGCGACCGTTGTCGACGACGCCATGATGAAGATCACCCATGTCATCCGCGGCGACGACCACCTGTCCAACACCCCGCGCCAGGTCATGGTCTACGAGGCTCTCGGCGCGCCCGTGCCCACGTTCGCCCACATCTCCATGATCCTGGGCGCCGACGGCAAGAAGCTCTCCAAGCGCCATGGCGCCACCTCGGTGGAGGAGTACCGCGACGCCGGTTACCTGTCCGACGCCTTCGTCAACTATCTGGCGCTGCTCGGCTGGTCGCTCGACGGCGAGACCACTATCATCCCGCGCGATGTCCTGGCCAGCAAGTTCTCGCTCGACCGCATTTCCAAGAACCCGGCGACCTTCGACCCCAAGAAGCTCGACTGGGTCAATGCCGAGTACATCAACGGCATGTCCGACGCCCAGTTTGCCGATGAGATCATGGTCCCTGAGCTGCATGAGGCGGGTCTCATTGAGGGTAACGTCGAGTACGGCGAGGACTGGATCGACGCGCTTGCCGCCATCGTTAAGCCGCGCACCAAGATGCCGGCCGACGCCGTGACTGTCGCCGCTCCCATCTTTGCTACCGCCGAGACGCTCGAGTATGACGAGAAGTCTGTCAACAAGGGCCTGGCCAAGGAGGGCATGGGTTCCATTCTGGACGCCGCCAAGGCCGCGCTCGAGGGCGTGGACGAGTGGACAGCCGCGAACATCGACGCTGCGCTTGAACCGCTGCCCGAGCAGATGGACCTCAAGAAGCGCGTGGTGTTCCAGGCCGTGCGTGTGGCCGTTTGCGGCAACATGGTGAGCCCTCCGCTGGGCGAGACCATGGCACTCGTCGGCCGCGACGACTGCCTGGCGCGCATCGACCGCGCCCGCACGATGGCGCTGTAGTCGCTGCGCAAACGTTTGTATCCGAGCCCCGTTCACCCCGAGCGGGGCTCTTGTTTCTGTACCGATGAGTGGGTTGCTGGGACAAAATAATCAGTAGTGTTTGTCCCATGTTCGAGTGACGCAACGAGCTCGACACTCGTATCGGCCATGGGACAAACTCTACTGATTATTTTGTCCCACCCCTTTCAGGTCCGTTCGTTAGAGGTGGTGTATGGCTCAACAACTGTCGCTGTTTGGTTCGCCGGAACCGGAGGAAGCTCCGGTGAAGCCCAAGCCTGCCGCTGCCTCGGCTCAGTCTAAGCCTGCGCCCGAGCCCCCTGCCGCCTACGCGAGCGTGGTCCTCGACATCCCCACCCGTGCGCTGTCGGAACCGTTTGCTTACGGCATCCCCGAGTCCCTTGCCAACGAGGTCCAGATCGGATCCACGGTCCTGATCCACTTTGGTAACCGTGCCGCCGCGGGCTATGTCGTCGACATTGCGCCTGATCTGGGCGATCTGCCGGGCAACAACGCCCTCGACCCCGTGCGCATCAAGCCCATCGAGGCCATCCTCAGCAAACCGCTCTTTACCGCCGAAGCCGCCCGCATCGCACGTTGGATGAGCCGCGAGTATGTCGCGACGCTTTCCGAGTGCCTGCGCCTGTTCTTGCCTCCGGGTGGCAGCCCGCGTGTGGTCAAGGGCGACGACGGCGTGTGGACGGTTGAACGTCCAGCCGTCAAACCCATCCAAAACCGCTGGGTGATGCTTACGCCCGAAGGCTTTGACTACACGCCACCCAAGACCGCGGTCCGTCAGCGCCAACTCATCGAGGCGCTCCAGTGTGGTCCTGTCACGACGCGCGACCTCAACCTTCTCTATAACAGTATGTCGGCGACCATCAAGTCGCTCGAAAAACGCGGCGTCGTGGTGGTGGAAGAGCGCCGCGCTTGGCGTGGCTGCAGCGAGCAGACCACGCTGTCCTCGGCGAGCGGCAAGGCCCCGGTGGCACTCACCAACGGTCAGCGACAGGCCCTCGCGCAGATTGAGCGCGCACGCCTTGACGCTCACGGCGACGTGGTCCTAGTCGATGGCGTCACTGGATCCGGCAAAACCGAGGTCTACCTCTCCGCCATCGAGCGCGTGCTCTCAGCTGGCCGTTCGGCCTGCGTGCTGGTGCCCGAGATTTCGCTGACGGCCCAGACCGTTGGCCGCTTCCGCTCGCGCTTTGGCGAGACAGTCGCCGTGTTCCACTCGCGGCTTTCGGCCGGCGAGCGCTTGGACCAGTGGGATATGGTCGCCAGCGGTGCCGCCCGCGTGGTCGTCGGCGCCCGCTCGGCGCTCTTCTGCCCGCTTGACGACCTGGGCCTCATCATCATCGATGAGGAGCACGAGACCAGCTACAAGCAGGGGTCCAGTCCGCGTTACCACGCGCGCGAGGTGGCGGCCGAGATGGCGCGGCGCTACCGCTGCCCGCTCGTGTTGGGCTCCGCCACGCCTTCTGCCGAGGCTCTCGACCGCTGCCGCCGTGGCACGTATAACGGTGCCACGTGGACGCGCATCGAGATGCCCGAACGCCCGGGGCACGCGGTCCTGCCCACGGTTCGCATTGCCGACCTGTGCCGCGAGTTTTCGCACGGCAGCCGCTCAATGTTCTCTAAACCGCTGATGGAAGGCCTGGAGCGCGTTGTAGAGCGGCGCGAGAAGGCCGTGCTGCTGCATAACCGCCGCGGCTTTGCGCCGTTCCTGATGTGCCGCGAGTGCGGCTGCGTCCCCACCTGCAACCACTGCTCCACCGCCCTTACGTATCACGAACGCACGCACACGCTGCAATGTCACACATGCGGATCCTCCTGGCGCGTGCAGCCGTATCCCGCGCCCACGAGTCGTTGCCCCAAATGTGGTAGTCGCTACCTTGCAAAAATGGGTCTGGGCACGCAGCAGATCGAGGACGCACTGCACCAGATGCTGCCCGAGGACGTCGCCATCATCCGCATGGATGCCGATTCCACGCGCGGCAAGGATGCGCACAAAAAGCTGCTCGAGCAGTTCGATGCCGCCGATTGCGCGGTGCTGCTGGGCACCCAGATGATTGCCAAGGGCCTCGACTTTCCCGAGGTCACGCTTGTGGGCGTGGTCAATGCAGACTTTGCGTTAAAGCTGCCCGATTTTAGAGCAGGGGAGCGCGCCTACGATCTGCTGGAGCAGGTCGCGGGCCGTGCCGGTCGCGGCGATCGTCCCGGCGAGGTCATCATCCAGACCTACCTGCCCGAGGATCCGGTCATTCGTGCCGTCGCTGAGCACGACCGTTCGATCTTTACCGACTACGATCTGGACCAGCGCCGCGATGCGCTGTACCCGCCGTTTGTTCGCCTGGTCAACATCTTGGTGTGGTCGGCGAACCGAGACGACGCGCAGGACTACATTGGGCGCATCGCTAAGCTCCTCAAGCGTCGCTGGCATGCCGCCGCGCCCGATTTTTTGCGGGCAGGGAGTGCCGTGCCGCAGGTGCTGGGCCCGGCTTCGTGTGTAATCGAGAGAGCCAAGGACCGTTACCGCTTCCATCTGCTTGTGAAGTCGCCCGTGGGGTACCATGTCTCTGATGATATCGACGCCTGCCTCAAAGAGGGGGGCTCCGTGCGCGGCGTGAGCGTGAGCGTTGACGTCGACGCCTATGATTTGATGTAACAACCCGAAAGGATGGCCATGGAAGCCAACGGAATCGTACTGTCGCCCGACCCTCGTTTGCGCCAGGAGTGTGCCGTCATCGAGGAGATCACCCCGGCGATCGAGGCGCTTGCCGAGAAGATGAAGAAGATGATGTTCGACAACGGCGGTTGCGGCCTGGCCGCCCCGCAGATCGGCGAGCTCATTCAGCTCGTCACCATCGACTGCGACTACAGCGACAAGAACGACTACGATCCGTACGTGCTCATCAATCCCGTGATTGTGGAGCAGAGCGACCATCTCGTGCCGTTTAGCGAGGGCTGCCTGTCTATCCCCGGCATTAGCTGCGAGATCGAGCGTCCCGACCATGTCGTCGTCGAGGCGTACGACTTGGACGCCAACCTGATTCGCTACGAAGCTACGGGCGACCTGTTCTGCGTGTGCCTGCAGCACGAGATCGATCACCTGCACGGCAACACCATGTTCGAGCGACTGAAGCCGATGCAGAGGATCAAGGCAGTTAAGGAGTACCAGGACGCCCTGGCCCGCGGCGCTCGACCGGGCGAGACGGAGTAGGTTTGTCCGTCCCCGGGGCGCCCGCCTATATCATCCCGTGCTCAAACATTCTCGCTGCGCTGCGAAACTGCGCGCGGGACGATATAGGCGGGCGCCCCGGGGACTACGTTGACGCTGCTTGTCTCGCCCGGGTGCCGTTGGGCCAGGGAGGGGCGTCTTCGCTGATAGGTGCTTTGTTGGAAGAGCTGCTTTTATTGCGGCTCTTTCTTTGGTTTTGGGTATATTTGTTCTTGTTGAAATGTTATTGCGGATGGACTGATGACTTGGCTTTCCGCTGGTCTTTGTAGCCGTCTCGGCTTTGGTTGAGGGGAGACGTTCTTTATGCGTATTGTGTTTATGGGTACGCCCGATTTTGCTGTGCCTTCGCTGACTTCGCTTGTTGAGGCTGGGAATGAGATTGCGCTTGTTGTTACTCGTCCTGATGCTGTTCGTGGGCGTGGTAAGAAGCTAGAGCCGTCTCCTGTTAAGGCTAAGGCACTGGAGCTGGGGTTGCCGGTCATTGAGGTTAATCGTATGACGCCTGAGGTTGTTGAGGTGCTCCAGGCTGCCCAGGCTGATATTTTCTGTGTGGCTGCCTATGGTTGCATTTTGCCCGATGAGGTGCTGCATATGGCGCCGCTTGGTATTGTGAATGTTCATGCTTCGCTGCTGCCTCGTTGGCGTGGGGCTGCTCCTATTCAGCGTGCCATTCTTGCTGGTGATGAGATTGCTGGCGTTTCTATTATGCGCATTGGGCATGGCGTGGATACCGGCGCCTATTGTGCGCAGGCCTCGACCTCGGTTGCCGGTAAGCATGCCGAGGCGCTGACTTTGGAGCTCGCTGAGCTCGGCGGCAAACTGCTTGCCGATACGCTTCCTTCTCTTGCCGATGGCACCGCCGCGTGGATCGAACAGGATGAGGCGCTCGTTACCCATGCTGCCAAGATTTCTAAGCAGGAGATGCGCTTGGATCCGCAAATGGCGGCGCTTGATTGCGCGCGTCATGTGCTGGCCTCTTCCGATACCGCGCCTGCTCGTTGCGTGATTGCCGGCAAGACCGTGCGCGTGCTCGATGCTGCGCCGGCTGATGTGTCGCTTGGTGAGGGGCTCGTCGCCGTTCAGGCCAAGCGTGTTTACCTGGGCCTTTTCGATGGCTCGGTCGAGTTGCTCGAGGTTAAGCCTGATGGCAAGCGTGCTATGACTGCTTCTGCTTGGGCTGCTGGCTTGCAGGGTGCCGATCTTATCTGGGGTGTATTGTCATGAGCAAGCTGTCTCCCGCGCGCAAGCTTGCGCTCGATGTACTGATGGAGGCCGATCGTCGCGGCATGTATGCGCGCGACGTGCTGTCCTCTCGCGCATCGGCCAAGGCCATTGACCAGCGCGATTCTGCGTTTGCCGCTCGCCTGGCGCTCGGTGTTGCCGCCACGCAGGGTATTTTGGACGAGCTGCTCGATCAGTTTCTCGATAAGCCCAAAAAGGTTGCGCCGCGTGTTCGCATGGCGCTTCGTATCTCGGCCTTCGAGATGCTCTATCTGCATACGCCGGGCCGCGTTGCCGTAAGTCAGGGTGTTGAGCTGGTGCGCAGTGGTGCTAAGTCTGCTGCGGGCCTGGCAAACGCGGTGCTACACAAGGTTGCGGACAACGTTGAGGACTTTGCCACGGCATCCGACGTGGATGAGTCCGAGCGACGCTTGGTTCGTCTGTCGCGCCTGATGGGTCTTCCGCGCTGGCTATGCGCTCGCATTATGGCGTCGTTTGACACTCCAGAGGGTGCGCTCGGCTTCGCCGGCAATCTGGCGCCCGCGCCGCTCGCTTTACACGAGAACGCCTTTGCAACCAAACCTGATCCGTACCTATCGCAGCTTGTGGCGCCTGTGTTCCCTGGCTGTCATGCTCCGATCGATGCTCAGGTTACGGTTGCGTCGGGCGTATTTGAGCGTGCTGCTGCCGTGGCCTCGGACCTTAACGCCCAGCTTATCGCCACAGCTGCCACGCGCCCTGGTAGCTGCCTTGAGATTGGTGCCGGCCGTGGCACCAAGACCTATGTGATGATGTGCCAGGCCAAGCGTGCGGGCTATGAGCGTCAGCATACGGCGCTCGATCTGCATGATCGCAAGTGCGATCTGAATCTTGCTCGTCTGCATAAGGCCGGTATTCAGGGCGTTCGCACGGTTTCGGGTGATGCCTGCGAGCTTAATGAGGTGCTCACATCGTTTGATGCCATGCTTGGCGAGCCGGTTAAGTTCGACACGGTCTTTATCGATGCGCCGTGCTCTGGCACCGGAACCATGCGGCGTCATCCTGAGATACCGTGGCGCCTGACCGAAAAAGATGTGACGGTTGAGCTGCCCAAGCTGCAGCTGACGATGCTCAAGGAAGCCGCTGCGCGCGTGGCTGCCGGCGGCGAGCTCATCTATGCGACGTGCTCGGTTTTCGACGAGGAGAACACGCAGGTCGTGGAAGCGTTTCTGAACTCTCCCGAGGGTACCGGTTTTAGCCTGGAGCCGCTCTCCGAGGCGCAGATTCTGCAACTCCCCGAGTTCGATCAGGCCAAGAAGCTCGTTTCCGTACGCCAAAACTCTCGAGGCCTTTTCCAAAGCGTGCCGGTAAACGCCGACTCCTACGACGGTCACTTCTGCGCCAGATTGGTTCGCAAATAATTACTAAGTTGCGGTGAAATAGGGATTGAATATCGGCTTCTAACCGCCAAACAGTCCTTATTTCACCGCAACTCATAAGGAAACCTGGCAGATAATTAGCTACCCATAGCGCAAAGAAATAGCCCCGCGATCGGTGTGTCGGTCGCGGGGCGGCTTAGTTTCTAGTGGTTGTGTGGGCAGTTAGCGCAGCAGCCGCTGGTGGCGCTGGTGCTGGAGCCGCCGCTTCGCTGGTCGGTGTTGTAGAAGCCGCTGCCCTCAAATTTAATACCGCTGGCCGAGAACGTCTTGGCGGCCGGAGCGCCGCAGCTGGGGCACACGACCTCGGGAGTCTCGGACATAGGATGCTCAACCTCAAACACGTTGCCGCAGCTCGAGCACTTGTAATCGTAGCGCGCCATAATACTTCCTTTTCAGCACAAAGCGGGCAGATTACTCTGCCCGCAAAAATTCAAACGTCTGTAACTGTACCCTATATCGGGCGTTTTATCACGCTTCGCCCCAGAATCTATGCGTGTTGCGCAGGAGCTGTGCGGTTTTGCCCTCGGCGGCCGCAACGTCGGCCTCGTCAGCCTGCCAGGTCCAGTTGCCCGTGGCCACGCCCGGTACGTTCATGCGCGCGTCGTCGCCAAGCCCCAGGACATCCTGCAGCGGCATCATCACCAGGGGAGCGTCGCTTGCCAGCGCATCGCTCATCAGCTTGGCCGCCACCTCAACACCGCTCGGTTCGTCGCCGCCCGCAAAGGAACGCGTACACCAACCCGCGAGCGTCGACGTGTCGTGCGTCGAGGTATACAGGATCTTTCCTGGCGTAGGGTGCACGCCGCAACGGACGTCGTAGTCGCCAAACTCCAGCACGTCCATGCCGGGGAAGCCGCAGGTCGAGACCATGGCGCGAACGCCGGGCGTCAAATAGCCCAGGTCCTCGGCAATAAAGTTGAGCGGACCCAGCTCGTCATAGGCGGTCTGAAACAGGTCCTTGCCCGGTCCCGCCAGCCAGCGACCTTCGGCGCAAGCCTTGCCAGCGGGGATACTGAAGTAGCTGTGGAAGCCCAAGAAGTGATCCAGACGCACGCGGTCGTAAAGTGAGAACGCACGACGTAGGCGATCCATCCACCAGCTATAGCCGTTCTGCTTCATGTGGTCCCAGCGGAACGTCGGGTTGCCCCACACCTGACCCTCGGGCGCAAAGTTGTCGGGCGGCGCACCGGAGATCTCGATTGCCTTGCCGGTATCGGATAGCCAGAAGTTCTCGGGTTCGCTCCACGCATCTGCCGAATCGTCGGACACGTACATAGGAACATCGCCGATGACCTCGATGCCCTTCTTGTGCGCGTAGTTCATGAGCTCGCACCAGGCTAGGTCAAAGCGGTACTGCATGTACGCCTGAAGCTCGGCCTCGTCGTGGAAGCGCTTGTCGTCAATCAGGTGCTCGTTGTAGCGCGCAACATCTGCCGGCCAATCGTGGCGCGACTCGCCCTCAAAGTATTTCTTGACGGCCATGTAGACGCAGTACTTCTCGAGCCAATCGGCATTGCGATGTTTAAACGCGGTGTACAGCGGATCGGCATCCTCGCCGCCACGGGCCTTCCAAGTTTCAAAGTCGGCCGCCAGCTCCTCGTGGCTTTCGGGCAGCAGGTCGATATTACCTGCAAAGGCCGAAGGACCGGCGTAAGGGGAGCGGAAGAAGTCCGTCGGGTTGACAGGCAGGACCTGCCAGTAGCGCATGCCCATAGCGGCCAGATGGTCGATAAAGCGACGCGTGGGTGCGCCGATCGTACCGGGCTTGCCGTCATCGGTCGGTACCGAGGTGATATGGCACACAACGCCCGCGCCGTGATCGAGCGGCTCCTGCAGGCGCTGCTCGGCATGGTGATAGATGATCGACGAGCCCAGCGGATACAAATCGAGCGTGACCGTGCCGTTGTGGATCTCGCACTCGTGACCGCTGATCACGTCACTCGCGCATTCGTCGAGCGCCGGAATCGTCACGCGGTGCGAATTGCGCAGACTACGGTTAATGATAACCGTCGCGGACTCGCCATCCCTGCCCGTGCGGTTGTATGCCAGCACCTCGTCGTTGAGCGCGAAGGCCTTGATCTCGCCGTCGATCATAAACAGCAGTGCGCGGCGTACGGCGGAGGCGTTTTTGACAATAGCCAGCGTGTCGAAGTCGTGCAGTTGGTCCTTGGTCGGCAGGGTGCGGCGGTTGCCCGGATCGGTTAGACCCTCCAGGCCGTATTCGTCGCCGTAGTAGATCGAAGGCACGCCGGGGAAGGTCATCTGCATGAGCGTGGCGAGCCAAAAACGGCTCTTGGCCAGGCCCATCGAGTTCTCGTCCAGGCGCCATTTGCTGCGCTCGCACTCGGGCAGCTGCGACTCGTCGGGGCCGCCGCCGAGCACCGAGATAATGCGCGGACGGTCGTGGCTCGAAAGCAGATTAAGTGCGCAGGACAGGGCCTCACGGGGATAGTTCTCGCGCAGGGTTTCGATTTCCTCGGCTGCCTGGTAGGCGTTCTTGTAGCCCATCAAAAAGCCGATGACCATGTCGCGGAAGGGGTAATCCATAGCAGAGTCCAACTCGGAGCCCTGTAGGTAGCGACGGAGATGGCCGTAGCTGATCTTGTTGGAGGCGTCTTCCCAGACTTCGCCGAGCAACAGTGCATCAGGCTTCTCGGCAAGTACGGCCTTCTTGATCTCGGCCAGGAAGTCGTCGGAAAGCTCGTCAGCGACGTCCAGGCGCCAGCCATGAGCGCCGGCACGTAGCCATTTACGAATCACGCCGTCCTTGCCCAGAAGCTTCTCGCGCACCAGCTCAGAATTCTCGTTGATGGCGGGCATGTTGCCCACGCCCCACCAGCAGTCGTACGAGCCGTCCTCGTGGAAATAAAACGCATCGCGCCACGGCGAATCCTCGCTCTGCCAGGCGCCCATGCCGGGGTAGTTGCCATAGCGGTTGAAATAGATGGAGTCGTCGCCCGTGTGGTTGAAGACGCCGTCCAGGATGATGGAGATGCCCAGCTTCTCGGCTGCCTGGCACAGCTCGGTAAAGTCCTGCTCGGTGCCCAGGATCGGGTCGATCTTGGTGTAGTCGGCCGTGTCGTAGCGGTGGTTGCTCGCGGCTTCAAAAATGGGGTTGAGGTAGATGGCCGTAAAGCCCAGCTCGGCGATGCGAGGCAGGTCTTCCTGGATGCCCTTGAGCGACCCGCCGTAGAAGTCCCAGGTTTTGATGGAGCCGTCTTCGGCGCGCTCGTACACGGGCGGCTCGTTCCAGTCCTCGACCATGCGGCGCTGGATTCCGTTGCGTGGTTTTTCGACCTCGGCCAGCGTGCGCTCGCGCCAGTTTTCATCTCGGGCGTAGCGATCGGGGAAGATCTGGTAGACCATGCCACGCTCGTACCACTCGGGACGCACTTCTCGGTGCTTATAGACGGTAATCTGGAAGGACGGAACCTCGGCGTAGTCGTAAGTTACGCCCTCTCCGCCGGTGCGACCCTGCGGTGCGCCCAAGCGGACCTCGGGCTGGCCCTCGATATTGCATATAAAGCTGTACCACACAAGACACGGTTCAGTGCATTTGAGCTCGCCGGTAAAAATGCCATCGCCTTCGTGCTCCATTGGGATCAGGGTCTCGCCGACTTCATCGACCCAGGTGCGCAGCGTAAGCGTTGCCTGGTTGGGATTGGCATCCTCCAAAATCACCGAGAGTGCAACGGAAGTTCCAGTGGTCACAGCGCCAAACGGAGTGCGAAACTGCGGTAGACGGCTGTTGTGTATCAATCTCATAGTACGGTCCAGTTCAATAGAATCATGGCCTGCGGGCCATGGGTTTTACGCCTAAGATGTAAGTATATCTGTAGTACACAGGGTGTATAAACAACATCCGTTTACCATCGGCGAACGGTTGTCCTAGAAAATCGTTTTACCACTACCTACAGAGAAGGGGCGCCCGGTTGGAGCGCCCCTTGCTTAGGGTTTGATGAGGTTTTGGATCGTCTGGATTAGCGGCGCTTGCGGGTGGCCGTTGCCTTGCGGACGGAAGTCTTCTTCGACGGCGCCTTTTTCTCGGTTGCGGCGGCGGGGGAGACCGGGGTCTCCATTGTGGGCTCGGGCTTGGCCTTTACCTCGGCCTTGGGCTCCTCTTTGGCGGCAGCGGGCTTGACCTCGGCGGCCTTCGGCGCAGGCTTGGCCTTTACTGCGGGTTTGGCCTCGGCCTTAGCTTCCGCCTTAGGAGCAGCAGCCTTGGTCGTGGTCTTTTTGGCCGTCGTTGCAGTGCGCTTGCGCGTGGTGGTCTTGGCGGTCGGCTTGGCCTCGACAGCTGCCTCGGCCTTGGGCTCGGCGGCTGCCTCCTCGGCCTTGGTCGCAGTAGCATTTGCGGCGGCCTTCGGAGCAGCCTTGGTCGCAGTAGCCTTGACGGCCGTCGACTTCGTTGCCGTGGTCTTCTTGGCGGTCGTGGTCGTCTTCTTGGCAGCGGTCTTTGCCGGAGCCTTGGCGGCCGGCTTGGCCTCTGCGACCTCGGCCTTTACCTCGGGAGCAGCCTCGGCCTCGGCGGCTTTCTTGGCAGCGGCGGTGGTGCGCTTGCGCGCGGTCGTTGTCTTGGCAGCGGTGGTCTTGCTCGCGGTCGCGGTCTTGCTCGCAGCGGCCTTCGTGGTCGTGGCCTTCTTCGCCGTCGTCTTACGAGTCGCGGTCTTCTTTGCCGCAGGCTTTGCCGCAGGCTTTGCAGCAGGCTTTGCAGCAGGCTTGACCTCGGCCTCTGCCTCTGCCCCAGGAGCAACTTCAGCCTTCACGTCAGGCTCGGCCTTTGCGGTCTCAGCCTCAACCGGCTTCTCCTCGGCCTTGGGCTCCGGCTCCGGCTCAGCGGCCACCGGCTCAGCCACAGCCTCAGGTTCGTCGACAACAGCCGCCGGCCTCTCAATCTCCGGGTGCATAAAGAAGTACAGGTCCAGATATTTATCGGCCGAGCGCGTCCAGCTAAAGTCCTGGCTCATGGCCTGCGTGACCAGCTGACCCCACGCCTCGCGGTTATCCCAGAACAGACGCGCCGCGCGGAACACCGCGTCGCCCATCTCGTCGCCGTTAAAGTTGCTAAACGAGAAGCCCGTACCCTCGCCGGTAAACTCGTTGTACGGGATCACAGTGTCCTTCAGGCCACCGGTCTCGCGCACGATGGGCAAGGTACCGTAGCGCATGGCGATGATCTGCGACAGGCCGCAGGGCTCAAACTTCGAAGGCATCAGGAACATGTCGGCTGCGGCATACATACGCTGCGACAGCGCAGGATCGAACTCGATGCGTGCGGCCATGGTGCCGGGGTACTTGTCCTGGAAGTATCGCAGTCCGTCCTCGTAGTCGCGGTCGCCAGTGCCGAGCACTGCCACCTGCACGCCGCCTGCCAAAATGCGATCGAGCGCGTACATGACCAGATCCAAGCCCTTCTGGCGCGTCAGACGCGTGACCATGACCATAAGCGGACGGTCGTCGCGAACCTCGAGCCCCAGCTCTTCCTGCAGCTTGGCCTTGCACACGGCCTTGCCGGAACGGTCCTCCACGGTGTAGTTGGCGGCAATGCGCTTGTCGGTCGCCGGGTCAAAGCCTGCCACATCAATGCCGTTCAGGATACCCTGCAGCGCATAGGAGCGTTCGCGCAGCACGCCGTCCAGACCCTCGCCAAATTCGGGCGTCTGGATCTCGTTGGCATAGGTGGGGCTCACCGTGGTGATGGCATCGGCATAGCGCAGGGCGCCCAGCATGTAGTTAATGCTGCAGGCATCGCAACGCAGCTGCGAGGCGGCCGCCGGAATATGCGCCACACCCAGGATGTCCTCCATCACGGTGTCGCTAAACTGGCCCTGGAACGCCACATTGTGGATCGAGAACACGGTCTTGACGCGGTCGTACAGCGGCAGGCCCTGGTAGAACTCGCGCAAGAACACGGGCGCCAGTGCCGTCTGCCAGTCATTGCAGTGCAGGATGTCGCACTCAAAACCGGCCGGAAGGTGCTGCAGGCTCTCGGTGATGGCCTTGGAGAAGAACGCAAAGCGCTCGCCGTCGTCAAAGAAGCCGTACGGATAGTCGCGCGCAAAGTAGCGCTCGTTGTCGATGAACATATAGGTGACGCCGTCGTGCTCGAGCTTCTCGAGCCCGCAGTACTCATTACGCCAGCCCAGGCTCACGTAAAAGTCGGAGAAGTGCTCCATCTGCGCCTTGTACTCGTCCTTGATGGTGGCGTACTTGGGCACCATCACGATAACTTCGGCGCCGGCGCGCACAAGCGCCGCAGGCAGCGAGCCTGCCACGTCGCCCAGGCCACCGGTCTTTACAAACGGTGCGCACTCGGCCGAGGCAAACACGATCTGCATCTTTTTGCTGGAATCA
Source organism: Collinsella sp. (assembly GCA_019413925.1). Taxonomy (GTDB): domain Bacteria; phylum Actinomycetota; class Coriobacteriia; order Coriobacteriales; family Coriobacteriaceae; genus Collinsella. Next base: position 34,182 of record DXMY01000050.1, on the reverse strand, counting down.
GCCATATTGTCTCCCATGTTGCAATTCGAGAATAGCCGCCTGGCGCTAACCGGGCGGCTATTCTACATGTTACGAGCGATGTTGCGGTGCCAACGTTAACGTACGATGGTGGTGTCGGAAGTTAACGGAGCCTTGCCCAGCACCAGGATGTTCTCGGGCGTGCCGCGAAGCTCGGTGTTGGTGGGAACCACGTTGTTCTTGTCCAGGATGGCGTTCTCGACGCGTGCGCCGCTCTTGATGATGCAGCTCTGGTTAATGATCGAGTTGGTCACCGAGGCGCCCTCCTCGACCACGACGCCGCGCGACAGGATCGAGTTGCGCACGGTGCCCTTGATGATGCAGCCGGCCGAGATGATCGAGTTGCAGGCGTGGCTGCCGGTCGCATAGCGCGAAGGCGGCACGTCGTGAGCCTTGGTCAGGATCGGGCGTTCGGGATCGAAGAGCTGGTCGGCTACGGTCTGGTCGAGCAGGTCCATGCTGCGGCGATACAGCGACTTCTCGCTAAACACGCCCACGACCTCGCCCTTGTACTCGTAGCTGCACACGTCGATGTTGCCAAAGTCGCCCTGGAGTGCCTCGAGCAGGTCCAGATAGTCGGCGGCCTGGTAGTGGTCGATAATCTCGAGCAGCGTTTCGCGGTTGACGATGCAGCAGTCCATGGAGGCGTTGTCGCCGTACACGACGCCGGCGCTCACGCCCGTCAGGCGACCGTTCTCGTTAATCTCGAGCTTGGTCTCGTCATCGACGTTGCGCGTGGCCTTGCAGTACACCACGGTCATCTGGGCACCGGAGTTCTCGTGCGCCTCGATGATGGTGTTGAGGTCCATGTTAAAGATGATGTTGGTGCCCATCATCACGACATAGGGCTTCTCCGAGCGCTGGAACAGCGTCTTGTTGGAGATGATGTCGCGCAGCAGGAAGCGCATGCCGCCCTTGGTGGTGCCATACGCGTTGCCGGGCACCATGAACAGGCCGCCCTTCTTGCGGTCCAGGCCCCAGTCCTTGCCCGAGCCCACGTGGTCGATCAGCGAACGGTAGTTACCCGGCATGACGACGCCGACGGTCTTAATGCCGGCATTCATCATGTTGGACAGCGGGAAGTCGATCAGGCGGTAGCGGCCCAAAAACGGAACGGACGCGATGGGGCGGTCCTTGAGCAGGACGCTGCCGTAGGACGAAGAGTAGTTAGCGGTGATGTAACCGATGGCCTTTCGATTGATCATCGGATCATTCCCCCTTCCCGATAACGACGTCATTTCCAACGACGGCCGTATCCTTGGTGGTATCGACAGAGCCGAGCTTCACGCCCTCTTCGACCGTGGAGTTCTCGCCCAAAATAGCGCGGCAGATGTGCGCGCCGCTCTTAACGTGCGCACCCGGCAGCAGCACGGAGTCCTCGACCACGGCGCGCTCCTCGATGATGACATCTGTCGAAAGAATCGAGTGGCGAGCGGTGCCGTAGATCTTGCAGCCGTTGGAGACCAGGCAGTCGTCCAGGCGGCCGTCCGGGCCAATGTAGTGCGGCGGACGCGTGGTGATGTTGGACATGATAGGGAAGTTCTTGTCGAACAGATCGAACTCGGGGTTGTTGCCCAGCAGGTCCATCGAGGTCTCGTGGAAGCTGGCGATGGTGCCGACGTCCTTCCAAAAGCCGTGGAACTCGTAGCTGTACAGGCGCTTGTTCTCGCCGAGCAGCTTGGGGATGATGTCCTTGCCAAAGTCGTGGCTCGAGCGCTGGTCCAGAGCGTCCTCCTCGAGCGCCTCGATCAGCACGTCGGCCGAGAAGATGTAGATGCCCATGGAAGCGAGGTTCGAATCGGGCTTCTCGGGCTTCTCGGTGAACTTGGTGATGCGGCCGTCCTCGGGGTCGGTGGTCAGGATGCCAAAGCGGCTGGCCTCCTCCCACGGCACGGGCATAACGCTCACCGTGAGGTCGGCGTTGTTCTCAATGTGCGTCTTGAGCATCTTGCGGTAGTCCATGCGATACAGGTGATCGCCCGAAAGAATCAGGACGTACTTGGGGTCGTTGGCCTTGATGTAGTCGAGGTTCTGCGTAATGGCGTCGGCCGTGCCCGCATACCAGGCGCCGCCGGTCTGCGTCTCGTACGGCGGTAGGATCGACACGCCGCCGTCACGGCTGTCCAGATCCCACGCCTCGCCGGAGCCCACGTAGGCATGCAGCAGGTAGGGACGGTACTGCGTCAGAACGCCCACCGTGTCGATGCCCGAGTTGGAGCAGTTGGAGAGCGAAAAGTCGATAATGCGGAACTTGCCACCAAAGCTAACCGCCGGCTTGGCGATCTTTTGGGTGAGTGCCCCCAATCGGCTGCCCTGTCCTCCTGCGAGGAGCATCGCGATGCATTCTTTCTTACTCATCGATTTCTCCTTCTGTCATCGATGTTCCTAAACCCATTAGCGACGGGCGCGGCGCAGCGTCGCGCCCGTCGAGTAATGCCGTGCGGCAAAGGGAGCTCGCGCGCCTTTACGCGTGCCAGATCTCGTCGCGGTACTCGCGGATGGTGCGGTCGCTCGAGAACCAGCCGGAGGAGGCGGTGTTGAGCAGGGCCTTGCGGTTCCAGGTCTCCTGGTCGCCGTAGCTGCCCGTGAGCGCCTCCCACGCATCCACGTAGCTGCGGAAGTCGGCCATGACCAGGTCGGGGTCGTTGTTGTTCATGAGCTCGTTGTAGATGCTCTCGAAGTTGCCCGAAAGACCCGCAAAGGTGTTGTCCTTGAGCTCGTCCATCACGCGGCCCAGACGCTCGCGATCGTTGTTGAGCGTATCCCACGCAAAGTAGCTGTTCGACGCCCAGAGCTGCTCGACCTCGGGGGCGGTCAGGCCAAAGATGGCCTCGTTCTCGCGGCCGGCCAGGTCGGCGATCTCGATGTTGGCGCCGTCGAGGGTGCCCAGCGTAATGGCGCCGTTCATCATGAGCTTCATGTTGGACGTGCCCGAGGCCTCCTTGCCGGCAGTGGAGATCTGCTCCGAGATCTCGGCGGCGGGGTAGATGAGCTGGGCGTTGCTCACGCGGAAGTTGGGGATAAAGCAGACCTTCATGACCTCGTTGACGCGGGCGTCGTTGTTGATGACGTCGGCCACGGAGTTAATGAGGCGGATGGTCTCCTTGGCGAAGGTGTAGCTCGAGGCAGCCTTGCCGCTAAAGATGAAGGTCGTCGGCGTCACGTGGAAGTTGGGGTCGGCGATGCGACGGTTGTAGATGTCCATCACCTTCATGATGTTCATGAGCTGGCGCTTGTAGGCGTGGAAGCGCTTCACCTGAACATCAAAGACGGTGTTGGGGTCAATGACCAGACCGGTCTCGGCCTTAACGTAGGCGGCCAGGCGCTCCTTGTTGGCTCGCTTGGAGGCACCCACTGCCTTCAGGAACTCGGTGTCGTCCTTAAACTCCTTGAGCTTTTCCAGCTCAAAGGCGTCCTTGAGCCAGCCATCGCCAATGGCCTCGGTCACGAGCTTGGCATAGGTGGGGTTGGCCTCGGCAAAGAAGCGACGGTGCGAGATGCCGTTGGTCTTGTTGTTGAACTTCTCGGGCGTTAAGGCATAGAAGTCCTTGAGCACAATGTTCTTGATGATGTCGGAGTGGATCTTTGCCACGCCGTTGACGCTATGGCTGCAGATCACGGACAGGTTGGCCATGCGAATCTCGCCGTCCCACAGGATGGCGGTCTGGCGCAGACGCTCCTGCCAGCCCTCCTGCGTGGTGTCGAACGACTCGTGCCAACGACGGCTGATCTCGTCGATGATCTGGTACACGCGGGGGAGGAGCTTGGAGAACGTGCCGATGGGCCACTTCTCCAGAGCCTCGGGCAGGATGGTGTGGTTGGTGTAGCTCACGACCTGCGTCACGATGTTCCAGGCGTCATCCCACTCGAGCTTCTTCTCGTCGATGAGGATGCGCATGAGCTCGGGGCCGCACATGGCGGGGTGGGTGTCGTTGGTGTGGATGGCCACAAACTGCGGCAGCAGCTCCCAGTTCTCGCCGTGCTCCTTTTCAAAGGTGTCGAGCAGGCTGTAGATGCCGGCCGATACAAACAGGTACTCCTGCTTCAGGCGCAGCAGGCGGCCGTGCTCGCCGGCGTCGTTGGGGTAGAGGATGGCGCTGATGGCCTCGGCCTCGGCGCGCTCGGCGTCGGCCAGGGCGTAGTCGCCGCGGTTGAAGGCCTCCAGATCGAAGTGCTCCTCGACCGGCTCGGCGGCCCAGACGCGCAGCTTGTTGACAGTCTCGCCGGCATAGCCCACAACAGGGATGTCATAGGGGACGGCCAGGATGTCCTGCGTGTCTACCGTGCGGTAGAACGTGCGGCCGTTCTCCTCAAAGCCCTCGACGCGGCCGCCAAACTTAATGGTCACGGCCTTGTCCTGACGACGGACTTCCCAAGGATAGCCGTGGGTGAGCCACTCGTCGGTGGTCTCGACCTGGCTGCCGTTAACGATTTCCTGCTTAAACAGGCCGTAGCGGTAGCGCATGCCGTTGCCGTAGCCGGCAATGCCCTCGGCTGCCATGGAATCCAGGAAGCACGCGGCCAGACGACCCAGGCCACCGTTGCCCAGGGCCGGATCGGGCTCCTGGTTCTCTATGACGGATAGGTCAAAGCCCATGTCGTCGAGCGCCTCGACGACCATGTCGCGCACGCCAAAGTTGAGCAGGTAGTTGTCGAGCAGGCGGCCGATCAAAAACTCGATCGAGAAGTAGTACACGCGCTTTTTGCCCTCTGCGGTGACGCAGGCGTCACTCTTGGTGGCAACGGTGCGCGCCTTCTCGGCCACGAGCTTGGCCAGGGCGTTAAAGCGGTCGAGGTCGCTGGCGGCCTCGACGCTCTTGCCGCTGATGCTCATGACGGCATCGCGATAGAGCTCGGTAAACTCCTGCTTGTTGTCGAAGATCTTATTCATACGTTCCTTTCCCCCGGGGATGTTTCTCCCGGAACGGTTATGACTTGTATCCTACGCCCCGGCGGGGCGGGTAATTACAGCTGTAACGGTTTTGTTACGCATCCTTGCCAGATGCCTTAACAGCGCCTGTCTTAGCCTTGGGAGCAGCCTTTTTGGTGGCTGCCTTCTTGACCGTGGTGGACTTGGTCGAAGCCTTGGCAGCGGGCTTGGCAGCCTTCGCCTTAGCCGGAGCCTTCTTGGCAGCCGCAGGCTTGGGCTTCACCGAGGACGTGCGCTTCTTGGGCGCAGCCTTGGGGGCCTCGACCACAGGCGGCTTGTAGCTGCTGGGACCACGGCGCTTAAGCACCACGCCTGCCAGGCCGGGAACCTTAATCTCGATGGAGTCCATCTGCCCGTTCCAGGGATAGGGCTCGCTCGAACAGGTGTAGGGCTCCTCACCGGCGTATCCGCTGCCACCGAACTCGGGACGGTCGGAATCAAAGATGACCTCCCAGTCACCCTCGCGCGGCACGCCCACGCGGAAGCTCTCGTAGCTCGCCGGGTCAAAGTTGATCAGGATCACCAGATCGTCGTCGACGTCCTCGCCCTGGCGCACAAAGCTCACGATGGATTGCTTGGAGTTGTCCGCATCGATCCAGGTAAAGCCGTCGTCGGTGTAGCCGCGCTCGTACAGGGCGGGCTCGGCGGTGTACAGGTGGTTAAGCGCCTTGATAAACGCCTGATGGTGCGCATGGGTCTCGTACTGTTCGGTCAGGAACCACTGAATGGACTCGTAGTAGCGCCACTCAATAAACTGGCCGATCTCGTTTCCCATAAAGTTGAGCTTGGCACCGGGGTGCGTCATCTGGTAGAAGGCCAGCGTGCGCAGACCGGCAAACTGGCGCCACCAGTCGCCCGGCATGCGGCCGATAAGCGAGCACTTGCCATGCACGACCTCGTCGTGGCTCAGCGGGCAAATAAAGTTCTCGGTAAAGGCATACATGATGGAGAACGTGAGCAGGCCGTGGTTGCCGGGGCGCCACGGAAAATCAGTCTGCATGTAGTGCAGGGTGTCGTTCATCCAGCCCATGTCCCACTTGTAGTGGAAGCCCAAGCCGCCGTCCTGCGGCGGATAGGTCACGAGCGGCCATGCGGTGGACTCCTCGGCCATCATCATCACGTCGGGGTAGTGTGCCTCAACGGCGCAGTTGACCTGACGGATAAACGCGCTGGCGTCCAGGTCCTCCTCGGTACCGTACTTGTTGAACTTCTTTTGGCCGGGGTCGTCGATGCCAAAGTTGAGGTACAGCATGCTGGACACGCCGTCCATGCGAATGCCGTCAACATGGAAGTTCTCGAGCCAGTACAGCACGTTGGAGACCAAAAAGGAGCGGACCTCGCCGCGGGCGAAATCGAACTTATGCGTGCCCCAGTTGGGGTGAATCTCGTGCTCAAACAGCATGTGGCCGTTAAAGGTGGCCAGGCCGTGGGCGTCGGCGCAAAAACCGCCGGGCACCCAGTCCATGATTACGCCAATGCCTGCCGCATGGCATGCATCGATAAAGTGCATGAGCTGCTGCGGGTCGCCATAGCGCGACGTGGCGGCATAGTAGCCGGTCGTCTGGTAGCCCCAGGAGCCATCGAAGGGATGCTCCATGAGTGGCATGACCTCGATATGCGTGTAGCCCATGTCGCGCACGTAGTCCACGAGCTCCACCGACAGGTCGTCGTAGGTGTAGAACTCGCCACGCTGCGCGGGGAAGGGATCCATGGGGCCGGGATAGTTGCCGTACTCGTCCTGATCGCCCTGCGGCGCGTCGCCATGGCGCTTCCACGAGCCAATGTGCACCTCGTAGATGTTGAGGGGCTGCGACATGTGGTTATGGCCGGCGCGGCGCTTGAGCCACGCGGCGTCGTTCCACTGGTAGCCGTCGATGGTCCACAGCACGCTCGCCGTTCCCGGAGGGCACTCGGCCTTAAAGGCGTACGGATCGGCCTTGTAGAGCTTTTCACCCTCGTTGGTCTCGATAAGGTACTTATAGAGCTGGCCCTGCTCGGCGCCAGGAATAAAGCCTTCCCAAATAGCGCTCGTATGCACGAGCACCAGCGGGTTGGCTTCTTCATCCCAGTCGTTAAATTCGCCAATGACGTGGACGCTCTTTACATCGGGCGCCCAAACGCAAAAGCGCCAGCCGCGCGTACGATTCTGCGTGTCGGGGTGCGCGCCCATCTTTTCCCAGCTGCGCTCCCACATGCCAATGCCAAACAGATAGACATCGTCCTTAGAGAGCTCCGGTGCGTGCGGGGCGGCTTTACGAGTTGCGGGCTTTTTAGCCGTTGGCTTTAGCTTTGTATCGCTCACGTTTGATCCCATCATGACGCGGCAGCGTGTTGCCTTGGTGACTAGATGCGAAAGGTCCAAGGCTGCACGAATCGAAGGGACGGCGATAGTTCTATGATTCGTTCCACCTCGCGTGCTCGGTGGAACTTTCGGCACGAAATACGATAACACCTGTTCGTTACTTTTATGGAGAAAAGTGGATTTGCGGCGGTGTTTAATCGGCGAGCGCCATGTTTAGACCACTGGCAGAATTGCGATGGTAAAACTCTTGACAGTTTTACCAATTAGGGTTTCAAGATTGTTAGTCTGACGTCTGGTAAAACGTTTTTAGCAGGATGTTTACCATTTGACATTGAAAGGTTCGTTTATGTCCCAGACCGCCGCCCCCAACGTTGCTTTTATTTTCGATTGCGACGGCACACTGGTTAATAGCACCCCCGTTTGGGCCTATTCCCAGCCCGAGTTATTGCACCGCCACGGAGTTGACGTGACGGTCGACGATTTTGCCCAGTTTGAGCATTTGTCGCTCGAGGACGAGTGTCAGGCCTACCACGACACGTGGGGCATTGGTGCGAATGGCGAGGAACTGTATCGCGAGCTGGGCGAGATTTTGATCGATGGCTACTCCAAGGTGCCGCCGCGCGAGGGGCTCCTGGCGTTTTTGGAGCAGGCGAAGGAGGCGGGCATTGCCATGTGCGTGGCTACGTCCACGCCGGCCGAGCTGGTTAAGTCTGCGCTCGCTGGCGCCGGGCTCGATGCCTACATGGAGTTTGTGACCACCACCGGCGAAGCGGGACGCTCCAAGCAGTTCCCCGATGTGTACGAGTTGGCGCTGTGCCGCCTGGAAGAGCGCCATGGGTGCAAGTTTGAGCGCGCCTGGGTGTTTGAGGATGCCGTCTTTGGGCTTAAGAGCTCTGGGGTCGCTGGCTTTAAGCGTGTGGGTATTTATGACCCGGAAGGTCGCATGGAGCGCGAAGAGGTACGCGCCAACTGCGATTTCTTTATCGACAGCTACGAGGAGCTTGACCTTGCCCGTGTGCTTACTTTTGAGGGATAGGCGAGGGCTGTGGTTTGTAAGGTATTAGTGGTCTGCGGCTCGCCCGTGGTGGCGAGCGCGGATCTGTTGCGTAGGCTAGCAGGGGAGTGCGACCACGTCATCGCTGTGGACCGCGGCCTGGATGCTCTGCTGGGTGCCGGTTTGAGCTGCGACGTATATGTGGGGGATGCCGACACGGTGAGCGACGCAGGCCGCGCGCTGGTCGATGCCGCCACCGACTTTGGAGTTGAGCGCCACGACCCGTACAAGGACTATACCGACCTGGCACTGGCGCTCGATTCCGTCCGACGCCGCTGGCCGGGTGCTGAAGTGGTAGCGACCTGCGCCACCGGCGGCCGCCCGGATATGGCCCTAAGCGTCCTAGGCCTACTAGCCAACTACAAAGACGCCCCAGTCTGGATTGCCGAGGACAAGGTGGTCTCCCGCATTCTTCACATAGGTGAGTCGTGGACCATCGAGGGCGCCGAAGGCAAGACATTCTCCATCATCGCCATAGCGCCTGGGACGGTGGTAAGCGAACACGGTCTAGAGTGGGAGTTAGATCACGCCTCGCTGGGCCTGTTGGCCGACACGGGCATTAGCAACGTCGTCAGGTCAACAGCCACAATCCAAGTCTACACCGGCACCGCCATCGCTTACCTCTACAGGTAAGGTCTATCGCATCAGGGTTTTATCGGGACGGTGGATAGAAATAAGCGCTCGAAGAGTGATTATTTCTGCCCCGTCCCAGGAAAACCCGTAAGTAAGAGATTCAACCCAAAATAGTCCTTGCATCAAAGAAAGTCTTCCCCTATAGTATCTCCACGTAACGGGGGCGTAGCTCAGCTGGGAGAGCGCTTGACTGGCAGTCAAGAGGTCAGGGGTTCGATCCCCCTCGTCTCCACCATCGTGAATGCAAAGGCCTTCGGAATTCCGAAGGCCTTTTTTCATGCCAAAAAACCACGCGCCACAAACCCTACCTACGCCAACAAAAAGTTGCACAATTTATTTCCCATGTCTGTACTTAGTTTGTTTGACATACGCGATTATCAGCGTAGTTCGCCGCTTCATTTAGGCGTTCAGTAACGCCCCTAATCACCGCCAGTACGTCAATAACCTGCATCAATGTGAACAATTTCCCAAAACCACCCCCTTGAACACGTCAAATGAACGAAATGTTGTCCGGCACAACCAAAATCAGTTTCGCCATCAGCTTGTGCTAGGATACCTAGCGTTACATGAGTTCAACTGTGCTCGCGGCTCCAGCAAGCCATAAAGCGCAGGGTTGATCAGCATCCGGCCGTAACGGCGGTGCCAGAAACACCACGAGCTCCAATAAAGAAGTCATGCGACGTTATTTATTTGCATTGATGTAATTCCAAGGTGCATTTAATAGCTTGTGTGTCAAAGCGTAGTAGTCCTACAGCTGTTTGCGTGCGGTCCAGTTTTGTTCCCGCTTGACTGGCTCGCACGCAGCCAGCTTGGGTCGCGGTCATTTTTGCGATACACGTCCGCGACTCTAGCAACTGCTTCTATACATACCGTTCACGGTGGGGCAGAGCCACGTGCTTGTCTAACTGGGCTCAGGGTTTGAATATGGAGCGCCTTCGCGCACAAGCGCCCTGGCGAAGCCATACCCAAACCCCGTGAGCCACACGTAAGACAGCAAGGGGGTGGTGCTCGTGTGGTATGTGATCCAAGTCATTAACGGCCGCGAAGACGCAATGCGCGAGCGCATCGAGCGCGTGGTGCCGGCTGGTGCCATGCAGGAGCTCTTTTATCCCCAATTTCAAACCGAGATTAAAGTACACGGCGAATGGGTCAATACGACCAAGCCGCTCTTTCCCGGTTATCTTATCTGCGACACGGCAGATCCCCGCACCGTGCAACAGTATCTGCTGCGCATGGATGACTTTGCCCGGGTGCTATCCCAGGACGGTCAATTTGTGCCGCTGGCAAAAGAAGAGGTCCAGCTTATTGGCAGTTTTACGCATAAGGGAGACCGCGTAGTTCCCATGAGCGAGGCCTTAAAAGACGGCGACCAGGTCGTAGTGACGGCAGGCCCGCTGCTGGGCCACGAAGGCCTTATCAAAACCATTAATAGACGCAAGAGCACTGCTTATTTGGAGCTCGACTTGTGCGGCCGACGCGTAACCACGCGTGTTGGCCTTGCCGTGCTTTCAGCCGAGCAGCGCGTAATGCGAAACCTTAAAAAGGCGATCGCCTAGCTGCAGGCGACTGTCTAACGGGACAGGGAGGATCCCCAGGGGCGGGGACGTAGGTTTGAAGGAAAAATTGTCAGATAAAACTGAATATTCAGAAGGAGCGCCGGTGGGGGCCGCGCTCGTTGCCCAGGCCATGAATGGCGGCGACGCGAGCATGCGCTACAAGGCCATGCAGGCCGTGAAGGATTGGGACCGCACGCGCCTGGCCTACCGCACCGTAAAGCGCGTCTTCGACATCGTGTTCAGCAGTTGCGTGCTGGCTGTAATCGCCATACCGAGCCTGGTTCTCGCCGCGGCCATCCGCCTGGAGAGCGAGGGCAACCCGTTCTACAGCCAGATCCGCGTGGGACAGACTCGCCCCGACGGCAGCCTGTCCACCTTCCGCATGTGGAAGTTCCGCTCCATGTACAGGGACGCCGACGAGCGCCTCGCCGAGCTCAAGGAGCAGAACGAGATCGCCGGCGCCATGTTCAAGATGAGGGAGGACCCGCGCCTCACCAGGATCGGCAGGTTCATCCGCAAGCACTCAATCGACGAGTTCCCGCAGTTCCTGAACGTGTTCCTGGGCCAGATGTCCGTCGTGGGCCCGCGCCCGCCTCTGCCCAACGAGGTCGCGGAGTACACCGAGTTCGACCTGCAGCGCCTGGCCGTGAAGCCCGGGATAACCGGCTGGTGGCAGGTGACGGAGCGCAACTCCACCGGTTTCGACGGCATGGTCCGCCGAGACCTGGAGTACATCGCCAACCGGGGCATCCTCACCGACCTCAAGATTGTGATTCTCACGGTTATTGAGGTCATCACCGGTAAGGGTGCGTGCTAATGCTCGAGGATTATTCGAAATACTCTGAGTTGAATCGCGTTCCCGTGATCGATGTTCCGATCACGGGAACAAACATGGCAGATTGCATCAATTTTCTAGCTGAACATATCGATGAACTCCATGGCGAGTACATTTGCGTCTCAAATGCCCATACGTCTGTTTTGGCTCATGATGACCCCTCCTATTGGGATTGCCAGGCGGAATCAGTCATGTCCGTTCCCGACGGCAAGCCCTTATCAGTTGTAGGCCGTAAGTCATTTGAATCGATGGACCGCGTTACCGGTCCGGACTTGATGCGCGAGATTTTTGAGATTTCCAGTCAATACGGGTGGAGTCACTATTTCTACGGAAATGAACAGAAGAATCTTGACGCCCTCAGAGAATCGCTCAACAGGGATTTCCCTGGCTTAAAAATTGTGGGAATGGAACCGTCCGTTTTCCGTCCTTTGTCCGACAACGAAAAGTATGAGCTTTCTAATCGCATCGCCAACTCAGGAGCTAACTTCGCATGGATTGCTCTTGGCGCGCCCCGTCAAGAAGTTCTTATGCACGAGCTCAAGGGAGGGCCACAGCCGTTGATGATCGGTGTTGGCGGAGCGTTCAATGTCCTCGCTGGCGTGGTGCCAGAGGCGCCGATATGGATGCAAAACCTGAGTCTCGAGTGGCTATACAGACTAATTCAAGAGCCAAAACGGCTTTTCAAACGATACCTCGTAACCAATACGAAATTCCTCTTTTACCAGTTTACAAAAGCCAAACGTAAGGAAGGCAAATAGATGAACGATTCGACCACCTTTAAAAACAAGACCCTCATGATCACGGGCGGCACCGGCTCGTTCGGCAACACCGTGCTCAAGCACTTCATGAACACCGACCTGGCGGAGATCCGCATCTTCTCCCGCGACGAGAAGAAGCAGGACGACATGCGCCACCGCCTGCAGGAGAGGTCCCCCGAGCTCGCCTGCAAGGTGCGCTTCTTCATCGGCGACGTCCGCAACGCCCAGAGCGTGCGCGACGCCATGCACGGCGTGGACTACATCTTCCACGCCGCCGCCTTGAAGCAGGTTCCCTCCTGCGAGTTCTTCCCCATGGAGGCCGTGCGCACCAACGTCATCGGCACGGACAACGTCCTGCACGCCGCGATCGAGGAGGGTGTCGACCGCGTCGTGTGCCTGTCCACCGACAAGGCCGCCTACCCCATCAACGCCATGGGCAAGTCCAAGGCCATGATGGAGTCCATCATCTATGCCAACGCCCGCAACGGCGCCGGCCGCACCACCATCTGCTGCACCCGCTACGGCAACGTCATGTGCTCGCGCGGCTCGGTCATCCCGCTGTTCATCGACCGCATCCGAAAGGGCGAGCCGCTGACGGTCACCGACCCCAACATGACCCGCTTCCTCATGAACCTGGACGAGGCGGTTGACCTGGTGCAGTTCGCCTTCGAGCACGCCAACCCCGGCGACCTGTTCATCCAGAAGGCGCCGGCCTCCACCATCGGCGACCTCGCCGAGGCCGTCCAGGAGGTCTTCGGCCGGGTGGGCACCCAGGTGATCGGCACCCGCCACGGCGAGAAGCTCTTCGAGACCCTGATGACCCGCGAGGAGCGACTGCGCGCCGAGGACATGGGCGGCTACTACCGCGTCGCCTGCGACTCGCGCGACCTCAACTACGACAAGTTCGTCGTCGACGGCGAGGTGGAGACCCAGGCCGACGAGTCCTACACGAGCCACAACACCGAGAGGCTCGACGTGGAGGGCACCATCGCCAAGATCAAGACCGCCGAGTACGTGCAGCTGGCACTCGAGGGCCGCGAGCACGAGGCGGTGCAGTAGGGTGCGCGTCCTCGTCACAGGCGCCAGGGGCTTCGTCGGCAGGAACCTCTGCTGCGCGCTGAAGAACATAAGGGACGGCAAGGACCGCCGCGAGAAGTACCAGGCTTTATTGCCGCTCGAGGTCATGGAGTACGACCTCGACTCGACGCCCGCCGAGCTGGACGGCTACTGCTCCCGCGCCGACTTCGTCTTCAACCTGGCCGGCGTCAACCGCCCCAAGGACCAATCCGAGTTCATGGAGGGCAACTTCGGGTTCGCCTCCACGCTGCTGGACACCTTGGAGCGCCACGGCAACGCGTGCCCCGTCATGCTCTCCAGCTCCGCGCAGGCGAGCCTGTCGGGCCGCTTCGAGGGCTCGGTCTACGGCGAGTCGAAGCTGGCGGGGGAGGGGCTGTTCCGCAAGTACTCGGAGCGTACCGGCGCCCCCGTGCTCATCTACCGCTTCCCGAACCTCTACGGCAAGTGGTGCCGACCGCGCTACAACTCCGCCGTGGCCACCTTCTGCGACGCCGTCGCGAACGGCCGCCCCTACACCGTCAACGACCCCTCCGTTGAGCTGGAGCTCCTCTACATCGACGACCTGGTCGGCGAGATGCTGGCCGCCCTGCTGGGGGAGGAGCACCGCTGCGGCTACGAGGGGCTGGAGCGCGTCGAGGGGGATGACTTCTGCTACGTCCCCGGGACCGACGTGAAGACCCTGGGCGAGATCGTCTACCTGCTCGACAGCTTCCGAGACAGCCGCGAGACCCTCTCGGTACTCGACCTCACCGAGGGCTCCTTCTCCAAGAAGCTCTGGAGCACGTTCCTTTCCTACTATGAGCCGGGACACTTCGCCTACGGCCTCAAGCCCAATATCGATGAACGCGGCTCGTTCACGGAGTTCCTGCGCACTCCGGAGCGAGGCCAGGTCTCCGTCAACGTGTCCAAGCCCGGCATCACCAAGGGCAACCACTGGCACATGAGTAAGTGGGAGAGGTTCCTGGTGGTCTCCGGCACCGCAAGTATCAAGCTAAGGAAGGTAGGGGAGGACACGGAGGGCAATCAGTTCCCCGTCGACGAGTACATCGTCTCGGGTTCCGATATGCGCGCCGTGGAGATGATCCCCGGCTACACGCACTCCATCACCAACCTGTCCGACACCGAGGACCTCGTGACGGTCATGTGGGCAAACGAGCCCTTCGACCCCGAGAACCCCGACACCTACTACGAGGAGGTCTAGCCGCATGGGCAAGGACTATTCCGACATCGCATTCAAGGACGACGGCCGACTCAAGCTCCTAATCATCGTGGGTACCCGCCCCGAGGTCATCCGCTTGTCCGAGGTCATCAAGAAGTGCCGCCGCCACTTCGACTGCCTGCTGGCTCACACCGGGCAGAACTACGACTACACGCTCAACGGCATCTTCTTCCGCGACCTGTCGCTGGACGACCCGGACGTCTACCTGGACGCCGTGGGCGCCGACCTGGGCGAGACCGTGGGCAACATCATCGCCGCCTCCTACAAGCTCATGGTTGAGGTGCGGCCCGACGCGCTCCTCATCCTGGGCGACACCAACAGCTGCCTTTCCGCCATCGCGGCCAAGCGCTTGCACATCCCAATCTTCCACATGGAGGCGGGCAACCGCTGCAAGGACGAGTGCCTTCCCGAGGAGACCAACCGCCGCATCGTCGACGTGATCTCCGACGTCAACCTGGCCTACTCCGAGCACGCGCGCCGCTACCTCAAGGACACCGGCTGCGCCCCGGAGCGCACCTACGTCACCGGGTCGCCCATGGCGGAGGTCCTGCGCGCCAATCTGGACAAGATCGAGGCTTCTGATGTCCTTGCCGAGCTCGGCTTGGAGCCCAAGCGCTACATGCTGCTCTCCGCCCACCGCGAGGAGAACATCGACACCGAGGCGAACTTTACGAGCCTGTTCACCGCCATTAACGCGCTGGCTGAGAAATACAATATGCCGATCCTGTACTCCTGCCACCCGCGCTCCCGCAAGCGCCTGGAGGTCACGGGCTTCAAGCTGGACTCCCGCGTGCGCATGCACGAGCCCATGGGCTTTCACGACTACAACTGCCTGCAGATGAACGCCTTCGCCGTGGTGTCGGACTCCGGCACCCTGCCCGAGGAGTCCAGCTTCTTCGCGAGCGTCGGGCATCCGTTCCCGGCGGTGTGCATCCGCACCTCCACCGAGCGTCCCGAGGCCCTGGACAAGGCGTGCTTCACGCTGGCCGGCATCTCTGAGAGGGGGCTGCTCCAGGCCGTCCACACCGCCGTCGAGCTCGACGCGGAGGGGTCGCTGCCCGAGGCGCCCGTTCCCGACTACGCCGACGAGACCGTCTCCACCAAGGTGGTCAAGATCATCCAGAGCTACACCGGCGTCGTGGACAAGATGGTGTGGAGGAAGAGTCTGTAGTGACTGTTTATGCCCATATAAACACGGTGCCAAATGGCTCGACCGGCGGCATTATGATGAAGGAGCACCGCAGGTTGCTAGCGGCGGGCAACGACTCCTTCGTTTTCTGGGGTCGCGGCCGTACGGCCGAAGGCGAGCACGAGTGTCGCTTTTCGACCGATATCGATTCGCGTCTGGATGCACTGCAGACGCGAATCGACGGCAAGGCAGGCTTCCACTCCAAGGCGGCGACAAGGCGCCTGCTTGCTCGCTTAGACGAGATCAACCCCGACGTAGTGCATCTGCACAACATCCATGGGTACTATGTAAACGTTGAGATGCTCTTTGAGTGGCTTGCCGCGCACGAGTGCAAGGTCGAATGGACCCTGCATGATTGTTGGGCCTTTACGGGCCATTGCGCGTACGGGGAGCCGTGCTCGCAACTGCATGCCTATCCCAAAACATTCTCCAAGGCTTCTTGCACGTGGAATTTTGACGCGAAGAAGCACTTCTTTAACTTGGTGCCGGCTGAGCGCATGAAGCTCATAGCGCCGTCGCAGTGGCTTGCCGACCTGGTGGGGGAGAGCTTCCTCAAGGATTATCCTATCGAAGTGCGTCACAACACTATTGACACGAGCGTATTCAAGCCTACCCCGAGTGACTTCCGCGATCGCTACGGTATTGGCAACCGTTTCATGATCTTGGGAGTCGCGAGCCCCTGGACTGAGCGCAAGGGACTCGGCGACTTCATACGTCTAGCAGGAGAGATAGACAACGAGAAGTACGCGATCGTGCTCGTGGGACTATCTGGGAAGCAGATCAGGCGGCTCCCAGCAGGTGTCATCGGCATTCGCCGTACCGATTCGCGCGAGCAGCTCGCCACGATCTATACGGCGGCAGACGTCTTCTTCAACCCCACGACTGAGGACAACTACCCCACCGTGAACCTTGAGGCCGAGGCGTGCGGGACGCCTGTAGTGACCTACGATACGGGCGGGTGTAGGGAAACAATCCGGAAAAAGGAATCGATTGTCATCGAGGCCAACCAGAGCGTTGAATTCAATCTTTCTATAATCAATCATATTAGATTGACATAACGGGAGTGCCCATGAGTTTATATCTTTGGCTATTTCTGCTCGCTGCAGTATGCGCAGCCTTTGGATCTGATCCGAAATGGGAGCGTATCTCTTACGGACTTTCGTTTCTTTGTTTAGCTTCTTTCCTAACCCTTCGATACGCGCAAGGTATTGATTGGTTGGCGTATAATTATATTTTTATGTCTGCGCCTGTCACTATTAACTTAAATAGCATCTATTACACTGAAGCATTTCACTCAGAATTTGGATGGAAAATAATTAACAATTTATGGCGTAGCCTTGGCTTCGATTTCATTTCTTTGTCCATATTAATTTCAGTATTAGAAATGTACTTTCTGGGCAGATTCTTGAAACGATATTCTCCAAATAGAGCTTTGAGTTTAGTGCTTGCATGTCCTGTAATATACTTCGTTTACTTCTTTTCTGCATTAAGACAAGGATTGGTGGTAGCCGTATTCCTTGGGTTAATGCTTCCCATGCTTGAAAATGAGCAACATGGCAAGTTCATATTGCTCGATTTACTGCTTTCGACGATTCATAGCGGAGCTTTAGCGTTATTGCTACTGTTGGTTGTTCAAAAAATTCAAATCAAGCATATTTTTACTTTAATAGTAGCTTCGGTTTGCATCGGAGTTGGTCTTTCTTTTGTACTTCAATACATTGTTTCATTAATTGGTATTTCATATGAGACAAGCGGCGCCAATCCTTTGGCCTTGATTTATAGGCTGGTAATTTATTCCATAACTGTGATGCTTTATTCGGGACGGAATAGTGTTGATACATCTTCAAAGCTCTTATTCAAATGTTATTCGATTGGGTTTTGCATTTATCTCGTATTTATGAGCAACGAGCTAATTTCGTCGCGTCTTGCAGCGCCTTTGCTGGCAATTGAGTGCGCATTATTGCCAGCACTCTTAAAAGGCCAGTCAAGGCAAGGTTCTGTGCTACTGCTCTGTATCATCTCAATGTGTTTAGTTATGTACTTAAAGAATATATCTGCTGCAATCGATCAATCTAAATATATCGAGGATATAAGCGTTTTTAATTATCCATATATTTCTGTGTTCAATACAAGTGACATATACCATTACTCTACAAGTTATTATTACCTTTCATTCTTGAAGCCGATTTAAACCCCTGAAGAATATAGGCGCTCCAAAATAGTATTCGCGTCCTATTTCGATATTGAATTTGATTAATTCTTCCAAATTGCTTGTTACCTATTGCACAGCTTTCGCTGCATTTCGTTGGTATGCCTGCTCGCCCGCTGCTTTTACCTCATGTTTGTTTATTACGGCAATGTTGTGTTTCCTTACAGCGCTTTTGTCCAAGAACATACGGAATGGAAATAGAGGATTGTAAATTGCAACCGCTAGTTACTGTAGTTTGCATGCCTTTAACCAAGTGCGCATCCGTGATGCGCTTGATGGCAGGCGAGTGGACTTGACCCGGCCAATGATTCACCGACCCAAAAGACTCACGTTCTAAAACTTCTAAGCGTTAATGGAGCTTTATGTCATCAATAAAGTCACATAAATCTTTCTACAAAAACACTGTCTGGCAGTACGGGCTGCAAATCGTTAAGTATCTGTTTCCGCTTATTACGATGCCATATCTCACTCGCGTTCTTGAGCCGGAGGGTTATGCAGTCTATGCGTACGTAGTTTCGTTTATGACGTTCGCTCAGATGTTCGTTGATTTTGGTTTCAATCTTTCAGGTACTAAGCGAATCGCGGCCTCTACCTCTACAAATGATGAAAACCGAGCAATTGGCGCTGTGACTCAAGCTCGTCTTTTTCTTTGCGTGCTTGCTAGCTTAGTTGTGTATATAATCGCTTCGTTCATCCCGCTTACTGCCGCAAATCTTTTCTATACCATGCTTGCCTTTGTGGCTGTCTGCGGTAAAGCGCTTGCTCCTGATTTTGTGTTTCAAGGTCATGAGAACATGAGGCCCATTACCACGCGATATTTCGTTTCTAAGGGGCTTTCTACTGCGCTCACTTTTGTCTTCGTTCATTCGCTTGCCGATATTATTTGGGTTCCAATTCTCGATATTATTTCGAATGTAATTGCTTTGGTATGGTCTTTTTTAGCGGCTAATCGACTTTTCGGAACAACTATTGCGTTTGTTCCGATGAGGTCTGCGTTTTCGGAATTAAAGACATCGGCTCTATATTGTTTCTCAAATATGGCAGCGTCAGTATTTACGGGATTTACTACGCTTTTAATTGGTGTTGTTATTACCGATGCTGCTCAGATTTCATATTGGTCTCTAGCTATGACCGCGGTTTCGGCTGTTCAATCTTTGTATTCGCCTATTGTCAACAGCATGTATCCCCACATGGTTAAAACGAACGACTTTAGATTTGTTCGAAAGATAGCGATTATCGCGTTCCCTGTTATGCTCGTGGGCACAGTCGCTTTTGCGATTCTGCACAACGTTATTTTCCTCGTGTTGGGTGGAAATGGCTATTTGGAAGGCTCTTGGGTCGTGGCGGCGGTTTCTCCGGTTCTGTTCTTTAGTTTCTTTGGAATGCTGCTTGGATGGCCTGTTCTTGGTGCCGCTGGAATGGTAAAGGAAATTACGGCTACGACCGTATTTAGCTCATTATTTTGTATTACCTCACTTCTACTTGTTTCCTTTTCCGGAATTGCCTCGATGGCTTTAATATGCGCCATTCGAGTCATCACGGAAGGAATTCTTTGCGTCAGTCGCTTGTTCTATTCAATAAGAGTTCTCAAGGCTTAAGAGGGTGTAGGTAGTGAATAACGAGACCGTTTCATCCAAACAATTTCTGACAACGGATGAGGTTAAATCTGGGGAGCTCACGATACTTAAGGCATTTGCTAATTATTGTGAACAGCAGGATCTGAGCTATTCTCTCTGTGGCGGTACACTTCTTGGTGCGGGTCGCCATAAGGGGTTTATACCCTGGGATGACGATATCGATGTTGTTATGCCGCGACCGGATTACGATCGCCTTTGCCGTCTCGCTGATGATTTTTTTCTAAACACTGGATTTAGTTTACTGGGCTATTGTGGTGTCGATCCTCTCGACTCTCCGCTTCTAAAAGCGGCTGATACCTCCATTTGTGTCGACGCTAGCATGGAGTATTACCCTTCATATTTGTGGGTTGACGTGTTTCCGGTCGACGGGCTTCCTGACGGTGATTTGACCTCGCTGTATAACAAGGTAAATGCACTTAGGACCCGGCTTTTTCTTGCAAGTTCTTCCTCAAATACAGGTTCGAGCCTATTGCGCAAGTACATAAAAAAAATGTTTGGGCCAATTGCCCGCATCCCTTTTATCAAGCGTTCCCTTGCGCGAGCTCTCAATAATTACGGAAAAAAGGTGCCGTATGGTTCAACAATGCGCGTAGGCGGCGTTACCTGGGGGATGTATGGTCCGGGTGAGGCGATGCCGCTTGAAGGCTTTGAGGAAAAAGAAATGCTTGAATTCGAGGGCGTTAAATTCCCTTGCCCATCCTGTTGGGATGAATACCTTACGGGCATTTACGGTGACTATATGCAATTACCTCCTGAGGATAAACGCCAGACCCACGGGTTAAAAGCCTGGCGCGTTAAATAACGAATAGAAAAGGAACCTTGAAAGATGAATATTGCAGTGATTTTTGCCGGTGGCGTCGGTAGCAGAATGCGTTCAAAGGAGTTGCCTAAACAGTTTCTTATTATTCATGGCGAGCCTGTAATCGTGAGGACCGTTCGACATTTTCAGGATCATCCTGACGTCGACTCGATTGTTGTCGCTTGCGTCCCTGATTGGGTCGATTATTGTCAGAAACTTCTCGCTGATAGCGGTATGTCAAAGGTCGCGCGAGTTGTCCCCGGTGGCTCGACAGGCCAGGAATCAATCTATCATGGTCTTTGCGCTGCAGAATCTATTGCTGGTGACGAGCCTTCTATTGTTTTGATCCATGACGGCGTTCGTCCTCTCATCAATCAAGACGTTATTACGGCTAATATTCGTTCGGTCAAGCAGAACGGTTCTGCGATAACTTGCGTTAAGGCAAAGGAGACTGTCTTGGAAGTGGACGACACTTCTCATGTATCTTCCATTCCCTCTCGTTCTATGCTGAGGCTCGCTCGTGCACCTCAGAGTTTTTGGCTGAAGGATATTATTGCTGCCCATCGATGTGCTATAGACGTCGGCAGGAATGACTATATTGACTCTGCCTCCATGATGATGGAGCACGGTTTCGAGCTTACGCCCATTGATGGTCCTGAAGAAAATATCAAGGTCACAACGCCCGACGATGTCTTTGCGATGCGCGCCGTACTCGATTCGCGTGAGAATCATCAGATTTACGGCCTTTAGGAGCTGTCATGGAATCTCAGGTTCTTACTTCTGCATTTGAAAGAATTGATAAGACCCTTTTTACGCCCTTTGCGTCAAAGACTGTGGTCGTTACTGGTGCCACCGGTCTTATTGGATCTCTTGCCTGTAGAGCTTTTGCCTACGCGAATGATCGATTTGGCTTGGATATAAAGGTGATCGGGATAGTGCGCAGCATTGGTAAGGCGCGCGGCCTGTTCGGCACGGCCCTATCGTCAACTGTCGCTTTTGCAGAGCAGGATCTCTCGGAGGTCAATTGCCCGGACATTGCTTGCGACTACATTTTGCACGCTGCTTCGATTACCAAGTCTAAGCTCATGGTGTCTCAGCCTGTCGCCGTTATGGATACGTCGGTTAACGGCACGCGGTCCATGCTCGATTTGGCCCGTAAGAACCGAGCGCGCATGGTGTTCATTTCTTCGATGGAATTCTACGGTTCGCTGTCCGAGGGTCAAGTCGCTGATGAGGGCGCTCTGGGTTATCTGGACATCTCTTCCGCTCGTTCCTGCTATCCGGAGTCAAAGCGTTTTTGCGAATGCCTCTGCAATTCGTTTGCTTCGCAATTTAACGTTTCAGTCTGCACCGCACGACTGGCTCAGACATTTGGCGCTGGTGTTTTGCCAGGCGAGAATCGCGCTTTTTTCCAGTTTGCGCGTTCGGCAACGCAGGGTAGGGATATCGTCCTTAAGACCAAGGGGTTCTCGGAGGGTAATTACGTCAACTCTATCGACTGCATTGCAGCTTTGCTCTTGTTGCTTGCCAAGGGAGAGTCAGGGCAGGCATACAACGTTGCCAATGAGGAATCTCATGGCACTATTCGGGAAGTTGCCGAGCTTGCGATTCGTGCGCTTGGCGGAAAAGAATCTCATGTGGTCATCGATGAGGACATTTCCAATTCATCTGGCTATGCCCCCGACGTGCATTTGCGTTTGAGTTCTGCTAAGTTGCGCGCGCTTGGCTGGGAGCCACTTTACTGTCTTGAAACTTCATTCCAGCAGCTTGCGGATTACAGCAATGAGCAGGACTTATTTGAAATTTAAAGGGGATTGTATGGTCGAGCCACGTTTATTACGAGTTGCCAAAAGAATAATATTTAAAGATTACGATCATGAATATTTCTGGAACGTTCGTCATGCGCTCTGCCTCCGTTCTGTTGGTCCCGTAAAGGAATTGTTTTATAAGATTTATTACAAGAAGGAACTTCGTAGGTCTTGCTCCGATATTGCGTTAGGTTTTGATGATTCAAACGGAAGAATAATTGAGAATTTTAAAACGCCTCCTAATTTAACGACGCACGGTCTTAACGGGATCATTATTGCCGGCGGTGCTCAATTTGGCTCCAATGTAACCATCTCGCAGCAGGTTACCGTCGGGAGGAGCAGAGGCGGAGCACCAATTATTGGGGATAATGTTTACATTGGACCGGGTGCCAAGATTTTTGGAGCCATTCGTATCGGAAACAATGTGAACATCGGGGCTAATTGCGTTGTCTTCGAGGATATACCCGAAAATTCAACTGTCGTTCTGGATAAGCCTAGAATTATTTTAAGGGATACGCCGCGTCCTTATTACGCTTCTAAGCCAGATGAAGGACTTCGTACTAGCTGGAAATAACCATTCCGGTGCTTTATTAGCACCGTTTTTAAACGGAGGCTCGAACGCTCGCCCGAGTGTTAGCGACTGCCGGCCGTTTTAGCGATTTCTAACTTGCTTCCTTTCTCCGGTTTATTTTGAATGGGTCAATGTTGCTATTAACTTTAATCCTTATCGGTTCTTCGGGTCTCAAGTCACGCACGACCTGGAAGCCTTCAAGGTGACTCTGACGTGATCGTAGCCAACCACTGGAGCGACGAGCTTGCTGGCGTGGCGGAAGGTCTACACGAGGGATGTGTTTAAGCGGGACTAGGGAAGAGGGTTTTCCCTAATTTGCCGGGTTCACCCTACAACAATTTTATCTTTCCTGAACACGTGGATGCATCAGCTAAGGCGATGCGTCCACGTTTTTGTTCTATTGACTCATATAGGACAACTTTTAGGATTCGGCAAATCGGCTAACGCCGATATGCCCCGCTCTATTTATTTAACGTTGTTAATGTTGACCTTAAAACATGCGGCTACGTCTCGTATTTAAACTCAATATTTACTGGCTCAAATGAGGGACTTCAGATAAATATTGAATGAGCTGTTCCATTGAAATGGGTTCTTCGTTCGACAGCGACGACAGTGCAACATATAGCTCATTTGCTAAATTGATTCTCGATAATTGCTCTACTCCAAATTCGCTTTCGTCTATCTCTAGGAGGGCGTCGTGGATAGACATCTTTTGTGAGATCACTTTTGACTGCTTGCTTTCCATTGGATGATGTTCGTAATGAAAAACAGATCTGTTGCTTTCCGCCTCTTCAGTAAACTGACAATATGTTAAATCGATATCCAAGTCGAGGAACTCAAGTGAAAGCCAAGAATGAACAAACAGGGGCTCTTCGACGTTCGGGCAGTAGACGCTGACGGTTTTGATTATGCACTCCTCGCTCCTGAGCGCATAACAGCCAACGAATGCAGCGTCTAGAAACCCTTCGTGTTCGCTAGGAAACGATTGACAAAACTGATAGGCTCGGTCCAGTCCTTTTACTGTTTGTTCATGCTTGATTCTTAAAATGGAGTCTTTAAGCCAAAACGCCCTGGCGCAGACCGCTGCAACGGCCCTTTGTTCAACCAATTCAGGTTCATACTGTTTTACCGAAGAATTTATCTCTTGGTACCGTTTAAAGTAGGAGACACTTTCATTCTCGTTGCCCAGCAAGACATGGTAGTAACTCAATTTGATTAAGATGCTTGCACAATAAGGATGCTCCATAAGTCCGCTTAGGCGCTCCTCGATATCATGCATTAGATCGAGCGCTTCAGCTAATGGCTCATATGTGCTTCTGCCATTTCTGCCCAATGGACTAATTAAACTGTCAATTAGCATAAATTCAGTCTGCACAGTTTCAATGTTCAGACTGTTTTCCCTGTACAAGCTTATCGTTTCTCTTAACAAAGCCTCAGGCTCTTCAATTCCAATCCCAGCGATAGCGACTCTCTGCTGAAGAATCTTAATAAGCTCACGCATTAAAGCAGAGCGCATATAAATGCAATCAAGGGGCAGCCTCGCCAGCTCTTTTCTAATATAGGGTTCTGCTTCTTTTTCAAAATACTCATCGGAACGAGTATCAAGATCTTTGTAGAGAACCCGTTTCTCCGGTTTCATCCGTCGGAATAGCTCATGAAGACCCATGAGAACAGAATACTTTTGTCTGCCATTTAGGCTATCGATATACGATTGTCTTTCATTTATATAATCCAAGCAATCCCGGGGTTCACACTGGGCCGACCAAGAAATTCCCAATAGACTGCTGGCGGCAACAAGCTGCTTTCTTTTATTGCGTATTTTTGAGATATAGCCTTTAGGCCCCAGCTCGGACTTAATGAAGGACGTTATGTCATCGGGTTTACAGTTTGATTCCCTCAAAAGAGCCAGCTTTAGATTTGCTAATCCCACTAATTCGGAAGTCGTTCGCGGTTTCCACAATGCAATTCTTGTTTCGACCAGCTCGTTAGCTTCGCTCATGCGGTTTAAACGAGCCTTGATTATGACATAGTTTTCAAATAGAACTTCGACAAGAGGTCTGCAACGATGCCTATGCTGTTTCATGTAATTGAGGGCATAGGCAAATTCTGAGTCAGCAATTCGTAAATTGCCCTCGAATACGTGACAAACACCTTTATTGACGTATTGTTCTGCGAGCGCGAACGCATCTTTGCTATTCCGATAACGGACCTCTCCGTCATTGTGGGTAGCAATGGACTGAGACAGATTGCCTTGGTAAAAGTGAATGGCACTCAGTAGATACATTTGATAGGAATCATTGTTAAGCGTGTCCGCTGCAGCTTCCGCCTTATTCAGAGCGCCCATTGCCACAAGCACCTTTGCTTGGCAGCGTGAAAGATAGATTGACTGTTTCCTGGTCATAAATGTACGAGGCAACTTGGAGAGCAGGGAGCGTATCTTATAGATGGGAATTTTGGGCTCGAAGGCATTTGCCTGATCGATACAAAAACGCAGAAGCATGCCAATTAAGCCAAAGACAATGATACCAATGACGAGCATTGAAACACCGAGTTTGAAAAGTAGCAACGAAACGTAGGTGAACAGCTCCGCATATCGAGTCAAATAGCAGGCAGATATAAATGCGGCAAACGTCGACAGAAATACGTAGCCAGCGATGCAACGATAAGCATATACGCCATTCTGTGATTTTAGTTTCTTGTGCAGCCATTTCTGGAACTGCCACATTGCCCTAAAGGAAGCTATCGTCACGAACAGACACATGAGAATGTCGTTATCTGTAAATAAATACTGAAGCGCGGTTTCGAATTCCGTCATGTTATCCAATCGCCAGAGTTACCGGACTCAATTCTAATGTAGTCGTGAAACATGGACCGGAATACGATTATGGTCTTACGGAACAACAGAGGGATTTGAAAGTTGGGGAGCCGATGCGCATCACGATACAAATGCGGAAGCCTCCTTTCACCGACTGGCAAAACGATTTACACCTAATTTCGGGGTTCGCCCACGCGATTTCTCTTTGCCCCCGCATCGATCTCGCTAAACTAATAACTGCTGCTACCAGGGCATTTTCTGGTGCACATTCTATTGGCTCCTGCGAAGATCGGAGCGGGTATGTTTGCTGCCAAGTCCCACACCAGCCGTCATCACATTGCGATTGTTACCATGGCCTGCCTATGCGTTCTGCTGGGCGGGCCTTCTTATGCCGCGGGCGCGGAGAGCCTCATCATCGTGGGCGCGACGTACTACGAGCCGGGCGTGTCGGGCCCCGGCTGGGCCTGGACCGATGCCGACCACCTGGAGCTTAACGGCTACGCGGGCGAGGCCATCGGCGCCGAGGGCGACCTGGTGCTGACGCTTGCCGGGCAAAACTCCGTGACGGAGTCGCATGCGCCCAATGCGGACATCACGCTGTGCGGCATGGAGGTGTGGGGCAACCTGGCGCTTCGCGGCACCGGCGCCCTGTCGGCCACGGGCTCGCAGTGCGGGATCCACGCTTTGCAGGTGCTTGTGGTGGACGGGTGCACCGTCGATGCCCGGGCAGACGGGGCCGATATTACGGACGAGGCGGTCGCCGGCGTGATCGCAGGCGACATAGCCGTGCGCGGCGGCGGGCGCGTCGTTGCCGTAGGCGCAGGGGCCGGAGCGGGTGTGCTCGCCTACGGCGTGTATCTGCAAGACGCGGGTATTGGTGCTGGCGCGGCTGGATGCCAGCTTTCTGTCGATGCCTCGTGGCTTGATGCGACCGGCGCCGATGGCGGCGTTGCGTGCTTGGGCGGGTCGCTTGTATCTGCGCGCTTTGTGGCGCCTGCCGGCGGATCCTTTGGTGCTGGTGGCGTGGTAGATGCCTCCGGTGCGGTGGCACCGCATGTGGTGGTTGAGCCCGATGTCGCCACGCCCCCGGCGGGGGAGACCAACGGGGGCGAGGTACCGGGCGATGGCGCGGGCAAGTCTCCCACCGACGCTAACCCCGCTGCCGGAGAGCCCACCACAGGGCCCACGGCAAATCCCGCGCTGAAACCCGCGGCCGCGACAACCAAGACAACAACGACAGTAACCAAGACCACGGTGTCCACGCCGTCAAGGCCCAAGACCGCAACCGCAACCACTGCGGCGCTCCCCAAGACTGCCGACAACAACTGGATCACCGCTTCCGTGACGCTTTTCATTCTGGGAACAGCGCTCCTGGCTGCCGCATATCGCTGCTAAGGCCTCGTTTAAGTGAGACCAGGGGAGAAGTGAATGCAGCTATTGCAGAAGCCTTTAGCCTTCCACTAAATCAATTTCTTAGAGATTGGTGCCGTATCGGCCATCGCTGCGACGGCACTATTTTGTTCAGCTCGACTGCCTCTCGATCCATTACCGATGTTGAGCCTTACACCCCATCTGCCAGAGCGATAAGATAAT
Organism: Collinsella sp.; assembly: GCA_019413925.1. Taxonomy (GTDB): domain Bacteria; phylum Actinomycetota; class Coriobacteriia; order Coriobacteriales; family Coriobacteriaceae; genus Collinsella. The sequence goes on along the minus strand of DXMY01000050.1, from coordinate 7,179 downwards.
TGCAATTCAAATACTGCCGTTTATAAAGCTCCATTTGGATCCAATTGCCTATATCACTGGAGTCATACCATGAGGAACTACTATCAAATCAAAACCGTCGCATCGGCCCCTCCAAGGAGGCTCATCCCGATCGGAAAAGTCATCAGCGCTTCTGGTCTTGTGTTGGTAATTGTCAGTCTCTTTTCCGCTCTGTCATCGAGTGCCAACATATATGGTTCGCTTTCTTTTCCTTTCTTGCTCTTTGGCTTGTTCTTTTTTGTGGACGGGCTCCTTCTTGTTATTACGGCATCAAAGCAACAAGAGAAACTACTGGGGATACGCCAATCGCTCCTAGAAGATGATCCGCAAATCGTCGCAAGCGCCGAAGAGTTTATCGCTCAGCGAAAGGCCCTGACACAGCAAGGTGAAATTACTGGCATCTTCATTGTCCATAATGCAACCAAAGATCTGTACTACGTAGGCCAAAGCGCAAAGGCAATTGATCGGGCGGCCATACAGTTTCTCGGTAGGGGCAATTGCGATGTGTATGCCGATTACAAGTACGGTGACTCATTCAACGTGCGAATAATCCCGCTGTCGGGAAGCGGCTACGAAAGTCTCAATGAGCAAAAACGCGCAGCGATACAAGCGCTCGAGGCTGCTGATGAGGTGCTCTATTAAAGTCGAATGTTAGGTTAAATGAAATGGCAAGCTCAAATAACACTGGCAACAACGAGGAATTAACGCCGTCCGTCGAAGAAACGCTTCTTAACGAATCCGGCTCGATTGCCAGGGTCAAATCGTTCTCATGGATTTGGTTTATCAATAAGGAGCGAATCCACGACATAGATCCCGTTCAATGCGGCAAATGGATGTTCTTCTTCTCTCCATTCAAAACCGCCCTCATGGACGACATTGTCGGAACGGCAGTTCTAGATGGCGTCGTCGTAGAGGCCAAATACTCGAACCCCGAAACGCTCATCGCGGCGGGCTCGAAACAAGGTGTCTGCTGCTTTTACCTAAACGGTAACGATAGAGAAAGCCATAAGAGGGTACTGAGCTACATGCTGGAAAACGGGCTGATCAGGAAGACAAAGACCGGAAAGCTTTATAACATTTCGTTCAAGTTCGACTCTGAGACCTATGCAGGAAAGTACAAGGGGAGCGGCTTCTCCGGAAAGATAAAGCTCGCGGACTTCGTAGACCTGGAGACGGGAGAGTTTATCTAGGACAGCGGGGCGGAGTAATGAACTCTGCTTATGCTAGGGATGACGGGACCGTTCGCGTAGCCGTTGAGGGTCCGGTTGGCCCTGGCTTTGACCATGCGGAATGCTTCTTGCCTAGGGTTAATTGGTTCAAAGTCGAAGGATTTACTACTGACGATCTGGTTTTTTTGACCGAGTTCGTTAGATCAAACGCTCCGTTTATCTTCGAGCTTGCAGAACGGTAAAAGCCAGACCGGCGGTTTCGGCGCTGGCCCTCGGACGTTCTACTGTTAATCGCCCAATTGAGACATGATTTCATTTGATTACATATCATCCGCGGTATCCCGCGTGCTGGCTCAATACGACGTCAGCGAAGCCTATTTATTTGGCTCATTTACCCGAGGCGAACAAACGCCCGATAGCGATATTGACTTGCGCCTAGTATGCGGCAACACTATGACGTTCGGCACGCTTTACGAACTCTCCCATGAGCTCGAGAGGGAACTTGGGCGAAAGGTTGATATCGTCACCAACCCACCAGAGCACATGCGCCCGGCATTCCGCAAAAGCATCGAGCAAGATGAGGTGCGTGTCTATGAAGCTCTGTAAGCAGGACGAGGCGTTAGTGTGCTCCGGCGTGATCAGCAAGTCTGAGTTTTGTCGCATACTTCCGGACACGGCGAGCCTTAGAAGTCAGTATTGAACTCAAACTCGGTTCCAGACACCCTCTTGCTATTTGAATACAGGTATCGCTCTAGCGATAGTATGTTATACTATCGCTAGAGCGATACCTGTTAGGAGACTCGCGTGGAACTGTGGCATGGTTCTCAGAAAATCATTGAGACTCCCCAGCTTGGCCTGGGGAAAATCCATAACGACTATGGACAGGGATTCTATTGCACAGAGAGCCTCGACCTTGCAAGGGAATGGGCATGCTCGCGCGATGCCGATGGCTTTGCGAATCGCTATGAACTCGATATAGCCGATCTCAAAGTTCTCGACTTGCTATCGCCGCAATATTGCGTCCTGCATTGGATAGCGTTGCTCGTTGAGCATCGTTCTTTTCACAAAGATACCGCCATTGCCGCGGGGGCGTGCGAATATCTCCATGATCACTTTCTACCTCGGACGAGCACTTGCGACGTAATAAGGGGGTGGCGTGCGGACGACTCGTACTTTAGCTATGCCAGAGCTTTTGTAAACAATACGATCACCGTCGATCAGCTTGGACGATCTATGAGGCTCGGTAACCTGGGGGAGCAGATTGTGCTCAAAAGCGAGCGTGCGTTTAAGAGCGTTCGTTTTGCTGGATTTGAACGTGCGCAGCAAGCTCTGTATGGTCCATTGGCCAAGGAACGAGATGAAGCGGCAAGAGCGCACTACCGGGAGCTACTTGGCGAAAATCCATTTGAGGGAATTCGTATCGTCGATATCATTCGAGAGGGGATGACGGGCGATGACCCACGCCTACAGTGAGATATATCTCGAGGATGCCATGAGAACGCTGGGCGAGGCGGTCGATTTTGCCCTCTGTGACCAAGGGCTGACTCCAGCCGAGTTGACGGCGATCCTGTCGAACGCTCTTGAGATGAAACAGTTTGAGCGCGGTATGCCTCGCGTCGTCTGCGGCATGGCGGGCGACGAGCTCGCGCGCGATATTATTGCCCATGCGGGACTGACTCCCGTCGAATGCAGGGAGACCTATCCGTTCGACCGTTCGCCTCAGTATTGGGCGGGCTGGGTTTTGGCCTATACGCAATGGATGAGCAGCTTGGGCTTTAATAAGCTACTCGAAGTCGCTCCGCTCGATTGGATCATCGGCTCGTACCATCCGCTCCACGAGGCCTCCGAAGATAAATTCGCCCAGATTGTCATCGAAAAATGGAACAACGCCCAGGCAGACAAAAAGGGCCTCAAGGCGGCACGAAAGGCTGCCGGACTAACGCAAAAACAGCTCGCCGCCCAATCGGGGGTTAAGCTTCGCGCCATACAACTCTACGAGCAGAACCAGCTCGACCTACGCCGTGCCTCGGTTTCCTCGGCATTGGCGCTTGCAGACACCCTAAACTGCACCATCGAAGACCTCGTCTGGCAACCGATTGCTCTGGAGTACGACTCGCAGGCTATTTCGTCTGTAAAGCTATAGAGGAGTCAGACATGCCTTGGAGCTATGTTCAACAAGATGACGGCGCTGATTGCGTTGCTCAAGAAGATCATTCAACTGCGCACGTGGCAAATTCAGCATCACCGATTTTGCTCGGCGGTACCACGTCAATCGACGAAGCTATTCGGCTGACCATTTCGAACATGCCCAACGCGCTCAGGCTCTTAGAGAACTCATGATGGCGGACACGAAGCGGGGAGCGCATCCGTTCGCGCCGCTCGTGCTCGATGATGCCGGTTCGCTCGAAGATATGGCCGCGGCCGTGATGCGCCTGCACAGCACGCTCATAACGGTCGGGCGCTGCTATACAACCGACGCCACAGGCGACCGGGCCGCGCTTGAGCTTGGAAGCGTCGAGTCCGTGCTTGCGGGTGCATTCTGTACGATATTCGGTCAATCGCCGGCCGATCGCTTCGCAGACATCTTTGACCAGGTCACCTACGTGGCCGAGCACATGGTCAAGGACCACATCTTTGAAGACGGTAACAAACGAACCAGCCTTGTCTTTGCGTTGTCCGTCTTAAGGTTCGCAGGCACTCCGGTCGTGCTGTCTGACAGCCCCGAACCAAAAGACAACCAGTACTACGCCTGGATCCAGGACCTCGTTTCCAGTCGCCGCACGAACAGCGAGCTAGCCGAAGAGCTGCGCTGCGGATTCGTTGCGGGCACGGGCGATCTGTCGCTCGTATAGAATCTAAGCATCCGCACGCCGGTTAATGAATTGATTGGACACCACATGGAGATCCCCAGCACTCTGTGCAGCAATGTGTACGACTTCGCGTTTTGCCCCGAGCCCTGCTACGACCGCTTGGTCGACCTCGCCGACCCCGAGGACTGGGGTCCCGGCAATCGCATCCTCAAAAACTACTTGTCGTTTTCGTTTAGCCGCGCGGTGTTCCTGACCGAGCGTGACTTGGACCAGACCGGGCCGTCCAACCTGCCGCTGGTGTTCGACGATGACCGCTGCCTGTTCAATACCGGCCTGTACACGCGTCGCTACGAGACCATCTACGGCCTGTTTGAGCCCAACACCAAGCCCGACGCGCGCCAGCGCTGGTTTTTGAAGGGCTTCTTTAAGGAGAGCGACCCCATGCTGGTCTCGTTTGAGTACCTGCCGTGCCGCGTGCGCTTTGCCGAGGACCCCTCCGAGCTGGTCTTTGACTATCGACTGCCCATCCGCTCCAACATCGACCACATTCTGGGCGACGAGGAAAACCTTACGCGCATCCCCGCCAGCCTGATGGGGGAGGACAACTCGCTGCTGCTGCGCCGCGCTTTTGAGGGCGCCGTCGTCTAGGCCGCCCGCCGCGCCGCCGCAAACTACACGCTCGCTGTGCCGCAGTTCTACGGCGGCCGGATCCAGCTGCTCTTGCCGCTGTGCCTGACCGGCGACAAGCCCGAGCTGGCGCTGACCATCCAGCGCGAGGACGGTTTCTACGCAGCGCGTACCTGTCTCACGCTCGACATGGCTTACAACAACGCGCGACTTATCTGCCGTCCCGAGTCCTCGTGGATTAAACGATAAAGGGTGGTTAAGCTGCGGTTTTGTTGGTTGACTGGGTTGAAACAGGGCGGTTTGCTCTCACGAATTTATAATCGAGGGCAAAAAGTTCTTGGTAAACCGCGCACGGCTATGTTAGTATCTCTTTTGCCGAAAGGCGACGGGCGATTGGCTCAGGGGTAGAGCATATCCTTCACACGGATGGGGTCACAAGTTCGAATCTTGTATCGCCCACCATCAAAAGAGCAGGTCAGAGGTGTTAAGCCTCTGGCCTTTTTCTTTTTGACACCAAGGGTGACACCAAAAGTGACACCAAAATCGAATCGAAGTCGTATAAGGCGTCGTTTTTTATCGCGCCCTTTTTGCTGACGCCATTGCATGTTTTGCATAAAACACATCTGTATTTTCATTGAACTCCCCATGTGATTCGAACGCAAATGTGGAGACAGGGACCGCATGCCCAGAGCGCCTTCCAGCGGATTTCTATCACACGACGGTTTTTCAGCAGAACTCGTCAAGCATTTGGTCAGCTTCCGGTACTTACCCGCATGATGCCCCAGTAGATAATCGGCGATGTCCACAATCCGCACGGTCTATAGCCGATACCAGGGAAGACGCAAATGGAAGAAATCGTCTGCGCAAACACCGCATTCCGTTATTGGCGCTGCCCGCCACAGGTCCGCGACCTCTACCCGAGACTGCCAGCCCCAGAAAACGGCTGGCGAGCCCTATCTCAATCGCCCTTTGTAGTCGACATCCTCAAGACCCCGATTATTACCGCAACAGTGCCCGGTGGCTTTAATTTCCATTCGGGATTACGGACAACAATCCACTGTGATGATGCTTCGGAGGTAGATAGCACGCTGGAAACCGCGATGGGCTTTAGGGTTACCAATCCACTTGCGACGCTATTTACCATGGCGCGCTTTGTATCTCCAACCGATCTTGTCCTTGCCATGTACGAATTCTGCGGATGGTTCTCAGTCTTTGAGCCCACGGTAGCAGTAGAAGCGGAACTAGACAAAGCCAATGAGGCTGCCGAGAATGCAACCACCGAATCCCTCTTTGACCTCGATGAAAGCCAAGACGAACCACAATGGAAACGCGTTTATGTGCGCATAAATGCCAAAGAACAGGTAAATACGAAGGGGCCCAACGGACAAAAGAAGACGAAGGAGGTCACAAGGCTAAAGGGCATTTCGCTCTGGATGAGGAAGCCGCTCATCGAATTACACGAGCTTCATGAGTACGCCAGTAAGATGAAAAGACGAAAGTGGGGTACAAAGTTTTACAACGCCGCGCAGCTGGTGACAGGTATAGCAGCTTCTCCGCTTGAAGTTGCAGGAATTTTATTACTATCGCTTCCTCGCTCTCGCGGCGGTGCCGGCTTTCGAAACGTTTATGTTAACGACCTTACGCCGCTTACCGCATCGGCGCAGATCATTGCAGGGCAAAATGTCTGCTACGGGGATATCGTGATCGTGAATCCAACCATAATGAAGGCAGGCATCGTGGAGATTCAGGGAGAGGTCATCCACGGATCAGGCGCCGTGCTCGACCACGATGCCAAACGAATGACGGCGCTGCAAAGTATGGGGTACGACGTCTTCCTGGTTACGCACGACATGCTTAACGATGCCGAGCAGCTTGATACGATCGTGAGAAGTCTTTGCTCGCGCTTGGAATTACGCTATAGGTGCAAAACTAAGGCGCAAAAGACGACGGAAATGGAGTTGCGAGCCAACGTACTATGCAACTGGCTGGAAATCGGTCGTTAGACGGGTGCCTTGCTCATTTCCGGGCGCCCTCGGTCGGCTGCCCGCGATGCCGCCGCCACGAAACCGGCCCATCTACTACGTTTAACCCCGACCCCTCGACCATACCCCGTATTTCGCGAAAACCGCAGGCCGTCTACCTGCGGTTTTATTCTTGCCCGAGACGCCATGGTCGGGGGATGCCGGCCAAACGTAGTAGATGGGCCGGTTTCGTGGCGGGGGTCCCGGGGGCGACCGGAGTGGAGCCTGATAGGCGGGCGGCGGCAGCGCCGCCCGCCCGCATCGGCCCCGCGGGCGCTGGTCTCCGCCGTCGCGGCCCCGCGCGACTCCGGCGCCCGCGCCCCCGGAAAGTTTTTCCAAAAATGTCCTTGCATCGCCGTCCGAGTTCCCGTATAGTACTTCTTCGCACGGGGGCGTAGCTCAGCTGGGAGAGCGCTTGACTGGCAGTCAAGAGGTCAGGGGTTCGATCCCCCTCGTCTCCACCCGAGCATTGAATGAGGCTCCAACGCAAGTTGGGGCCTTTTTTCATATAGGAACACAAGGTCAAAGGCGGCA
>DXMY01000005.1 GCA_019413925.1 Collinsella sp. | reverse complement strand
CTTTTTTTCGTAACGCCTTTGAGCTTCGCGCTGCTTCTCTTTGTCCTTGTATGGCATGATGCTATAATTCTCCTTGCAGAAAGGACTGGTTAAACCGTCTGCTAAAAGCCCCTAAGCCGCCAAGCAAGAGGGGCTTTCTTTTTGCCTTTTTACGCTATGGCCATGAGACCATCGGCGAGGATTCCGCGGGCATACGCACCCGTCGACTTGCCCTCGGCCTTCGCTTCCTTCTCAAGCGCCCGTTTCATGGCGGCGGGAACCTTGAGGGACAGCGTTACCGTCTCGGGCGCTGCTTTCGGGAGTTTCCCCTCGACGATTTCGCCCACATTCACCCATCCGCTTGGCCACTCGTCGCGTTCGAGAGCGCTTTCCCAATCGGCAATCATCTCATCGGTAACGACCTTGCCGTTCTCGGCAACGATTCCGTTCATGTCTACCTCCATCCCAGCTCACGCTTGAACTTCTTCGTCGGCGGCACCATCGCGTGGAACACGCACCAAACGCCGTCGATATCCATGAATCCAATCAGCTCGGCAAATCTACCGTCGGGAAGCGAGCCGACCGAAATCCAGAGCGGCGGGTCATCCGTGCCGTTTCGCTGACGGCATCTAATCGGGTTCTCCCACGCATACGCAACTTCCTCGCTGGTAAGCCCGTGCTTGAGGGCGTTCCCATGCACTCTGACCACTGCCGTTCTCCTTTCTTTCCTAATAAGTATACCAGATGGATATACCTAATTAAACAGTGTCAGAATCACAGCGATGGGGATTCCAGTAAGAGGGGTGCGTGTCAGGTGCTAACGGCTCTGCCCGCGATCCCGCTGCGGGACATTCCCGCGACGGACGTTGGACGCCCTTGCAGCTTCCCGCGCTTCGCTCGCCAGCGTCACGGGACTCATGTCCTCCAAGGCCGCCAAATCGCGTTTGAGCGCCCTTGTTGTCATCCGCGCACTTCTCGGCCCAAGCTTTCTGGCGAGGTCCGCAATTGCCACCTCAAGCCGTCCAACCGCTCCTCTGATTCCCTCAACGACCTGCTCAACTCGTCCTCGGAGTCCATCGCATCGAGCAGCGATTTCATCGAGTATTCCGCGCTTCTCAAAGCGTCCCGCGTGGTCGAACTTGTCAGCGAGGGAAGCGAGGGCTTCCAGCTCCTCAACGTCCTCCTCAAGCCGTCCCGCCGCTTGCCGAACCGACTCCAATCGCCGCTGCTCGCGCTGGAGGTTGTCGCCCACCTCGTTACGCAGCTGGATTTTCTCGCCGATTTCGCCGTCCAAGCGGTCGAGCTCGGCCATTTTTTCCGCGATTCGACGGTCGATTTCCGCAGCTTGCGCCCGCTTTTCATCGACCTTGGCGGTCACGGCACCCAATTTGACATGGCTCTCAACCCTAAGCTGCTCGAGACCGTCCAGCTCGCGCTTGGCCGCTATCGCCCCGTGCTTCGCCTTGTCCCTCGCGCCCTCAAGGGTCTCTATCTCGGACTTGAGCGCCCTCGTTGTGCCGACCTGCACCTTGTACGCATCAAGGCTCCTGTAGCCCTTCGCGCGCAGCTCGTGGCGCAGGGGGCGCTCATACCCGTAGGGCTTCGAAACCTGCTCCCAGAAGTCCTCCTGAAGCCGGCTCATGGTTCCCTGGGCCACGACCTCCCACTTGCCCTCGGCGTTCTTGCGCCGTTTGTCTGGCGCGAACAGCTCCTTGGCGCACAGTCGGTCAAGGCCCGTCTCCCTGTCGTGTATCACGGGCGCGACCCAGATGTGCGCGTGGGGCGTGCCCTCGTCCAGATGGATTTGGGCGGCGAGCAGGTTCTCGTAGCCGTACCGCGCCCCGAACCAGTTGATGCTCATATCCAAGAACTCCCTTGCGGATTTCTCGTCCAAGGCATCGTTGCTGGAGACGATGAACCCCATCGCGCGGACTGCGTTGTCGCGGATTTTCCGCTTGGTGTTCAGCTCGCCCATACGGCGCTCGACGGCCTTGTCGAGCGGCAGCGGGTGCACGTCATCGGCACGGCAGCAGTACCCGATGTGCCGACCGCTCTGGTCAACATCGTTTGCGTAGGTGTGCGCCCGCCTGTCTAGCTCCTTGCCCACGGCTTCAAGGCTGTCACATTTGGTCGACTTCATGGCAATCAAGGGTGCTACGGTCATGTCAAACTCCCGAGTTCGAATCACCTAAAGGTGCTTTAGCGACTTTGGTATAGTCACGTTATACCAAGCTGCGCTTGGCACGTGCAAGGGGGTTTCCCCCTTGACCCCCGCCCTCGTCCGTTCGCGGCGTCGCTCACGTTCTCGGGCAGCTCGCGGCGGCGCTCGCATGAGGGGGCAAGCCCCCTCAAACTCCCCCTAGGGTTCAGGGTTCGGGGTTCGGGATTCCATGGGGGGGAGACGCAGTGCGCCGAACCCTACGGGTTCGGCTTGCCCCCCATGGAACCCCGAACCTGAAAGTCAACCTTGGCTGGGACTAGGGCAAGGAAAGGGTCGATGGAGCAGAGCGTCCATCGACCCTTATCCCAGTCTGTCTTTTGGCTCGACCGCCGCGTCAATTCCGCAATCCGTGAACGAGGTCGCTTAGATCTGCTTCGCAGACCACGCGCCCCCGTGGTCACTGATTGCTACATTGACCCGTCTACCTGTCCTCATCCCAACGCCTACTGCTTGTAGATAGCAAATGCATCATCTCGCCAATCGTGCCTATTACCTTTGCAGTATTCGCGCATCACGATTGAAGAGTTGTCGCAGAGCGCCTGAAACCACTCCTGGTTGTTCTCCCTTGCATATCTCATGAGGTCATTAAATTGAGCCGGACAACCGTTAGGTCGGCGGTTCTCATCGGCATCGCACCAGTCCTGCATCTCGGCGATTGCCCTGTATTTGTCGCTTGACCTGTAAATCTCAGTTTTCCAATCAGCGCCACCGCACTCGCAAACGATATTTGGGTCGTATTGGTATTTATCTGGGTCGTCCATATGAACCATGTAGCGACACACGGCCCGCCAGCTGTCGCGGTACTGCACGCTCGGCTCCTTGACTCCAAATGAACTTAATAGCTCTTTGGCGGCTGCGACATCGACCGCATGAGAGAAACGCACGGCAACGTGCACATGGGTCTCTTTAATCTCGCCAGTAGGCCGCACATCCTTGTCATGCATAGCCCATACGCACTCGTAGCCGCTTTCTCGAATGCGCGTTTCCCAATCGTCAGGCGCGCTGTCTAAATACAGGTAGCCCCACCAGATGGCATGCAGCTTGCCCTTGCCGCGCTTCTTTTTTTCGTAACGCCTTTGAGCTTCGCGCTGCTTCTCTTTGTCCTTGTATGGCATGATGCTATAATTCTCCTTGCAGAAAGGACTGGTTAAACCGTCTGCTAAAAGCCCCTAAGCCGCCAAGCAAGAGGGGCTTTCTTT
>DXMY01000049.1 GCA_019413925.1 Collinsella sp. | reverse complement strand
CACCGGTCAGCGGCCAGAGCATGGGGGGCACGCCCGGTCCCGTTCCGAACCCGGAAGCTAAGCCCCATCGCGCCGAGAGTACTGCGGGGTCAGCCCGTGGGAGGCCAGGGCGCCGCTGACCGGTGGACGGCACCGAGCCGTCATCCGAAACTGGAGAAGGGGGAGGCCTCGCGGCCTCCCCCTTTTTTTCGTTTGCGGGGCATAAATAACTCATTTACGCCAGACGATTTAATTCTTTTTGGTATTGAGCTTTTACTTAAAGAAAATAAAACGAATAACAAGGGCAACTGCTATGGCCACAATAATCAAAAGCAGGATTGTCAGTCGATGCTGTTTGCGTCGTTTACTTGATGAAACGAAGATTGATTTTCCCTGTTTTGGCGTTTCGAGATAGCGAGCCGAATGCGTCAAGGTTTGCTTTGGTCGAGGACCTCTTTGTTGATGAGCGGCGGATGCTTTCATCGGCTCATCACTAGCTGCGCTGTTTTTAGATAATGGTGCGTCTTTCAGATATACAGGGTCTCCCGAGGCGACGCCCATATGTTTGCGTCCCGTTTGGGCATCCTCGAGCGTTTGATATCGATTTCTCGTCACATACTCGGGCTCCGGATCATTAATGGGCTCTTGCGAGATGTGGGGGCGATGGAACCGTGGCGGCTGCGTGGAAGTATCTTCCCCCTGCGTCGGCATAAACATATTGTTCTGGTTTTGGTCGTCCATGATGCCCTTTAGCTCGTTACCAACAACGTGTACGCGCTCATTGTAAGCCCCTTGTTATTTGTAGCTGGGGACATACTCGGTATTTAAGCTCTGGTTCAAAGAACCTTAACCTTCCTAAAACCTGAGTCATACGCACTTAGATATGCTTATAGTACTGGACTCAAAAAACTTTATAGTCGATGTATATATGAGCACTGGGTGGGCATATATAAGAGCGTCAAAAGAAGTCCCAGTCACCTGGAGGATGACTCGGCAGTCCTATAAAGGAGTGGTAAACATGGCAAGCATGGTTCCTTATCGTTCGGTTTTTGGCGTTCGTCCCTCTGCAAGCTCGCTGTTCGATCTGTTTGATGATATGAGCGACCTAGCGAACAGCTCGATTGCCTCTAAGGCGTTCCCCGTTGACGTTGAGGATAAGGGCGATGGCTATGAGGTCAAGGCTTATCTGACCGGCGTCGCCAAGGACGATATCGATGTCGAGCTTAACGAGGGCCGTCTGTCCATTAGCGTGAATGTCGAGGAAGACGAGGAGAACGAGGGCAAGAACTTCCTGCAGAAGGAGTTCAGCTCGTACAGCGCGACGCGTGGCGTGTATCTTAAGGACGCTTCGAGCGAGGGCCTCTCGGCTAAGTACGCTGACGGCATCCTGACCGTTACGGTTCCCAAGATCGTCGAGAAGAAGAACGTTACGAAGATCTCCATCGAATAACTTCGTTGGTGTTCTTCGCTATTAAAGGACAACAAAAGGGGCTGGGAAGCGATTCCCGGCCCCTTTTGCTGTTTAGGACAGTCTATTGAATGGTTGCTGGCCGATACTGGCTTGCGGGGCGTATCGAGAGTTTTCGCGATCCTTGGAGAAGGGTGGCGGAGCTGCCGAGCTCGTCATCCAGGGTTGCGGCTAGAGCTTTGGCATAGCTTTTGACGGTAAGGCTCGGACGATTGTTGTCTTGGCTGATATGCATGGCAATGAGCTGTTCGGTGCGATCGGTAACAAGTTCGCGCGCGGCTTCGGCGGCTTGGCCGTTGGAGAGGTGTCCCCTTGCAGACAGGATGCGCTCCTGAAGAAAGCGGGGATATTCTCCCTCGCGCAGCATGGTCACATCGTGGTTGCTTTCGAGCGCGAGGACTCGACAATCTTTGAGGGTGTTCATGGCTTGGCTCGATAGCTCTCCGGTGTCGGTAGCAAAGCCGATGGAATCATCGAGGGCGTCGAATCGAAAGCCGATTGGATTTATGACATCGTGTGATGTTGAGTAGGTTTGCACGTGGATGCCGGCAATGGATAGGGTGTCACCGGGGTCGAATTCCTCGACAGGCAGATGCGAAAGATTTTCTTTGCTCGAAAGTGTGCCCCTGCTGGCAAAGAGGTGACCGTGCCAGTGCTTGCACCAGACATCGAGACCCTTGATGTGATCGCTATGCTCATGAGTAATGAGAAGAGCCGAGACGTTGTCTGCCGAGAGTCCCAGTTCTGCCATGCGCTTTAATGTCTCGCGGCGAGAAAGACCGTCGTCAATCATGATGAGCCCCCGGGGGCCTTCGATGAGCGCGCAGTTGCCTTTTGAGCCGCTGCCAAGGATATGAAGGTGCAGACGAGACATAAGATTCCAAAGGATACAATGGGTGCGGACGAATAGAGGAGGAAGCAAATGCCTACGGTATCACAGCATTACGGACACCATGCCGTGCCCGGGGCAGTCGATGAGACCCGAACGAGGCAGCAGGCTGCTCCTGTCGTGCTCATGGTATCAGGCGGCGCGGACTCGACGGCACTGCTTCTTATGGCGTGCACATCAAAGCTGGATATCCAAGACGGGCGCGGTGTTGCCCCCATTGCTCGCGAGCGCCTGCATGTGCTGCATGTAAACCATCATCTGCGCGGCAAGGCGTCCGATGGCGACGAGGCCTTTGTGCGTGAGCTCTGCGCGAAATATGGTTTACCGCTGTGCGTGGAGCACGCTTATTTTGATGGGGAGTCGGGCAATATTGAGGCCGCGGCCCGCGAAGTGCGCTATGCCGCGGCGCGGAGGTATGTTCGCGAGCTCTGCGCCCAGACGGGGGCACCGCGAACGGCGGCTCGTATCTGCACCGCGCACACGTCTTCGGATCGCGCGGAAACGTTTTTGATGAACGCGATTAAGGGTTCGGGGCCCGCTGGCCTATCGAGCATTCCTCGCCGGAGGAATATCGTGGTACGTCCCTTGCTCGACCTAACTCATGGCGAGCTCGTGGGCTATCTACAGGTACATGGTCAGCCGTGGCGTGAAGACGAGAGCAATGAGGATATCTCGTATCTGCGAAACTACGTGCGCCATCGAGTAATGCCAGTGGTGGCGCAGCGCAACGCGAGCGTCTGCAAGACGATTGGCGCCGCCTGCGAGATCTTAGGCGATGAGGACGCGTTTTTGTCTCAGCTTTCGGCACAGGCGTTTCGAAGCTGTTTGCGCAAAGAGGCAGCGGGCGCACTGGTGCTCGATGCCAGGCGCCTGGCTGCGGCTGAGGTGGTAATCGCGCGGCGCATCGTGCGACTGGCGATTAAGCGCATCGATCCGGACGCTCGTCCCGAGATGCGACATGTGGAGCGAGTCCTTTCCTGCGTTGCCGAGGGCACCGGCTCGGTCACGCTTCCGGCGGGGATTGACGCACGCATTGAGTTTGGCATGCTGGCGTTTAAGGCGCCGGCGGCTCGCGAGGGCCTGGTCGCGGACTGGGTTACCGTACCCGGTCGTTTGCCGTTGGGCGGGGGACGTATGCTGGTCACAGAACCGATGGCTGTTGAGCCGGGATGCGATATCGTGCGCCGCGCCCGTGAGCTTGCGGCTGCCGGGGAAGTGACAGCTTTGGTAGACGCGGCTGCCCTGGGTTTTGCCGACAGCGATAGTGAGCGGATCCTGGCGGGCTCGCGTGGCGAGATCCCTGCCGAGGCGCGATTGGCGCGCCTGTGGGTGGACGGTCCCGCGCCGGGAGACGTGATGTGCCCGTTAGGGATGAGTGGCCGAAGCAAGAAAGTATCCGATTTGCTAGGCGAGGCTCGCATTCCCGTTTCCGAGCGCGCCGGCGTGCCCATGGTGAGGACGGCGCCGGGGGGTGCCGTGGTGTGGGTCGCCGGAGTTCGCGCGGACGAGCGTTTTAAGTGCACGGCCGCAACGCGCGTGGCATATCTGCTCCGCGTGGTCGATGCGGAATAGCGTCCCACGCCTGCTATTCTGTGCGACGTTGACGGTATTCCCGCGCTGATGGCGCACGGGCTGGTAAATTTACCCCGTGCGCTGCTAGAATGTGTAGTTCGCGTCCATACGGCGGTGTGTGGGCGATAAGCACAAGAAAGGGTTGTCATGGCTTCTCAACATCCGGATATCGAGAAGGTTCTGTTCACGCAGGAGGATATCGACGGTATCGTCTCTCGCCTGGGCGAGGAGATTACGCGCGACTACGCGGGTAAGGATCTGGTGCTGATTGCGGTCCTGCGCGGCGCCGTGGTCTTTATGGGCGACCTGATGCGTAAGATCGAGCTGCCGACCAACATCGATTTCATGGCTGTTTCGAGCTACGGCGACGGTGTGAAGTCCTCGGGCATCGTGCGTATCATTAAAGACCTGGATATCGACATCCGCGGTCGCGACGTGCTGATCGTCGAGGACATTCTGGACTCGGGCCTGACCCTCAAGTATCTGATGAAGAACCTCGAGAGCCGCAAGCCCGCTTCTCTGGAGGTCGCCGCCTTCCTGTGGAAGGACGTTGAGGACCGCGTCTCGGCCATCACGCCCAAGTATGTTGGAACCCATTGCCCCGATGCCTTTGTGGTGGGCTACGGCCTCGACTATGCCGAGCGCTATCGCAACCTTCCGTATCTGGGCATTTTGAAACCGGAGGTTTATTCGTAAGATGCCCGACGACCGTAACGACAACAATTCCCAGACTCCCCGGGACCCAAAGATCCCGGGGATGCCCGGAGGCAAGAAGCCCACGCGTACGGGCTGGCTGTATTTTCTTTTGGCTTGCGCGCTTCTGGGCTATGCCTTCTTTAATATGGGTTCCGGCTTTGCCAACTCCAGCAATACCGTTAAGCTCGCGACGAGCGAGATGGTCAGCGCCATCAAGCAGGATCGCGTCGAAGATCTGACCTATACGGTTCAAGACGGAAGCGTGACGGGTCATTACTGGAAGACGAAAAAGGACAAGGGCGATACGAGCGAGCTCAAGAGCTTTTCCTCGACCTATGTCGGCTCCGATTCGCTTGCCGAGCTCATGGCGGAGCATCCCGACACCAAGTATATCGTCAACACCAATGACCCCGATTTTTGGGGCGACTTGGCGATGAGCGTGCTGCCGACGATTGCCCTGATCGCCATTATGTTCTACTTTATGCGACAGATGATGGGCGCCAATAATAGGAACATGCAGTTTGGCAAGACCAACGCCAAGACCAACGAGGCTACGCGTCCCAAGGTCAAGTTCGAGGACGTTGCCGGCGTGGACGAGGCAGTCGAGGAGCTCGAGGAGATCCGTGACTTTTTGAGCGATCCGGATCGCTATCGCAAGCTGGGCGCCAAGATCCCGCGTGGCGTGTTGCTGGTTGGCCCTCCGGGCACCGGTAAAACGCTGCTGGCCAAGGCCGTTGCCGGCGAGGCGGGCGTGCCGTTCTTTAGCATCTCGGGCTCTGACTTTGTGGAGATGTTCGTGGGCGTCGGCGCCAGCCGTGTGCGTGACCTCTTTAAGGAGGCCAAGTCCCAGGCCCCGTCGATCATCTTCATCGATGAGATCGATGCCGTGGGACGTCAGCGCGGAGCCGGCTTGGGCGGCGGCCACGACGAGCGCGAGCAGACGCTCAACCAGCTGCTGGTCGAGATGGACGGTTTTGAGGAGAGCGAGTCAGTCATTCTGATCGCCGCCACCAACCGCCCCGACATTCTGGATCCGGCGCTGCTGCGTCCCGGCCGTTTTGACCGTCAGGTTACGGTCGACCGTCCGGACGTGAAGGGCCGCGAGCAGATTTTGCGCGTGCATGCCGAGAACAAGCCGATGGACGAGGACGTTAAGTTTGAGAAGCTCGCCCAGATGACTGTTGGCTTTACTGGTGCCGATTTAGCGAACCTGCTCAACGAGTCTGCGCTGCTGGCCGCTCGCCGTCATCGTTCCGTGATCTCGATGGACGAGGTCGAGGAATCGATGGAGCGCGTGATTGCCGGACCGCAGCGCAAGGGTCGCGTGATGACCGAGGCCGAGCGCACCACGATTGCCTACCACGAGAGCGGTCACGCCCTGGTGGGCCACATCCTGGAGCACTCCGATCCGGTCCACAAGATCTCGATCGTCAGCCGCGGCCAGGCGCTGGGCTACACACTGCAGCTTCCGCAGGAGAACCACTTCCTCAAGACCAAGAACGAGATGCTCGACGAGCTCGCCGTGTTCTTGGGCGGTCGCGTTGCCGAGGAGCTCATGTGCGATGATATTACGTCGGGCGCGAGCAACGATCTGGAGCGCGCAACCAAGATGGCGCGCGAGATGGTCACGCGCCTGGGCATGAGCGAGGAGCTGGGCACGCAAGTGTTTGGCGAGGCGCAACATCAGGTGTTCCTTGGTCGCGATTACGCTGATCACCAGGATTACTCCGAGGAGACGGCGCGCCGCATCGATATCGAGGTTCAGCGCATTATGCGTGAGGCCCATCGTCGTGCGGTCGAGATCCTGGACGCCCGTCGCGATCAGCTCGATCTGATGGCGAAGGTGCTGCTTGAGCGCGAGACCGTCGAGGGCGACGCCGTGAACGCCCTGCTCGACAACGAGTGGAATGCCTACCTTGAGCGCGAGGGTGATATCCTGGCGGCCAAGGAGGAGCGCAATGCCAAGGCGGCCGGCATGCCGACCAAGAAGCGCGCGCCTCGCATGAGCGAGGAGGAGCTGGCGGCTGATGCCGCGGCCTTTGCGCAGGCGGCCATGCAGGAGGATGCCGAAGCCGCATCCGATGATGCTGACGATGACCATGCCGTCGTCGATGCCGACACCGACACCGACAAATAGTTCTTGTAACAAAAGCCTCCGCGGGGAAACCTGTGGAGGCTTTTCCTTTTGAGCGATATGGGGCCGTCTGTTGATTGGGGACAGACTTAAATGAGCGTTTTCACGCATTTAAGTCTGTCCCCAATCAACATTGCTGCGGCACTTTGCTCGGCTAAAGCGTACAATAGCGCCTATGCGAAAGGGGAACAGATGATCAACGAAACTATGTATGCTCGCGGTGCGGAAAGCTCCATCATCCGTGAGATTTTTAGCTATGGCCTTGAGCGCAAGGCGCAGATCGGTGCGGAAAACGTATTCGATTTTTCGCTGGGCAATCCGAGCGTTCCGGCGCCCGCTGCTGTGGCTGAGTCGATTAAGAAGGCCCTGGAGCTGCCGAGTGACCAGCTGCACGGCTACACCCCCGCTCCGGGCCTGCCGCAATGTCGAGCAGCCGTCGCCGAATCGCTCAACCGCCGCTTTGGCACGAGCTATGAGGGCAAAGACGTCTTTATGACGGTGGGTGCCGCGGCTTCGCTCACCTGCACGCTCAACGCCGTTACGAACCCGGGCGACGAGGTTATTGTTATCGCCCCGTACTTTCCGGAGTATCGCGTTTGGATTGAGAAGGCCGGCTGTACGTGTGTTGAGGCGCTCGCCGATGAAGATACGTTCCAGCTGAGCGTGGACAACGTGCTCAAGGCGATTACCGATAAGACGACTGCCGTCATCATCGACTCGCCCAACAATCCGACTGGTGCCGTATATACACGCGACACGCTGACGCGACTGGCCAATGCTCTGCGCGAGGCCAACGCTCAGCGCGATCCCGAGAATCCGATCATGCTCATCTCGGATGAGCCGTACCGCGAGATCGTGTACGGTGCCGAGGTGCCTTGGGTGCCCTCGATCTACGAGAACACCGTGGTATGCTACTCGTATTCTAAGTCGCTGTCGCTGCCTGGTGAGCGCGTGGGCTGGATCTTGGTTCCCAACACCAATCCGCAGGCTGCCCGTCTGATGCCGGCTGTTGCTGGTGCTGCCCGTACGCTGGGTTTTGTATGCGCACCGGCACTCTTCCAGCGCGTAATTATCGACTGCATCGATGAGCCGAGTGACGTTGAGGCCTATGCACGCAACCGCACGGCGCTTACCGACGCCTTGGCGGAGTACGGCTACACGTATGTTGAGCCGGATGGCGCGTTCTACCTATGGGTGAAAGCGTTGGAGCCCGATGCGAATGCGTTTTGCGAGCGCGCAAAGAAGTATGAGTTGCTTGCGGTTCCCTCGGACAGCTTTGGTATGCCGGGTTGGTTCCGCCTGGGCTATTGCGTGAGCTACGAAACGATTGTCAATTCGCTACCCGCTTGGAAACAGTTGGCGGACGAGTATCGTTAAAAGTAAAGCGCTCTGCCTACAATGTTTTACGTGAAACGGGGTTTGGTGTTAAGCCGGACCCCGTTGTCATGGACGTTGTGTCTTTGGGATGGAGTGGTTTTACGACTATCGAAGGCTATGCGTACAATGAATATAAGCGACGGCCGTGCCAGATAAGGAGACCTGATGCCCTACCTGCTTTCTTGTGACATTCATACCCATACGATGTTCTCTGCGCATGCATATTCGACCATTGAGGAGAATGTGTACTGGGCGGCAGAGCGTGGTCTGCAGGTACTCGGATCTGCCGACCATTTGAGCTCTATGGTTACGCCTTGCCCCAATGACCTGCGCAGTTTCCAGTTCTTTATTAACCAGGATATCTGGCCGCGCATTTGGAGCGGCGTGCTGGTACTTCGCGGCGCCGAGGCCGATATCGTTTCGCTGGACGGAAGCCTGTTTGGCGAGGACACTCCTGTCACGTTCGATATTGCCGGCGATTCGTACAGCCGTCAGCATTCACTGTTCGATTTGGTTACGCGTAATTTGGATTATTTGGTTGCAAGCGTGCATAATCCGCAGATTGCTGAGGGCGCGACGCTGGCCCAGACGACCGAGATGTATATCAATGCCCTGGAGCACCCCAAGGTGTTCATGCTGGGCCACACGGGGCGTTCGGGCGTGCCGTTCGATATCGACGAGGTACTGTTGGCAGCTAAGGCTAAGCACAAGATTATCGAGATCAACAACCATAGTCTTGAACACGGTGTCGACACTGAGCATTGGGCCGTATGCCGCAAGATCGCCGAGCGCTGCGCCGAGCTGGGCGTGGGCATTGGCGTGTCGACAGATGCCCACATTGGCATGGCCATTGGCAAGCTCGATCACGCGCGCAAGATGCTCGACGAGATTCACTTCCCGCTGGATTTGATCGTGACGCACGACCGCGAGACGCTGCTGCGCGAGATGGCGGCAGCCGGCGTGTGCGATCTGCGCAATGGGATGTAGCGGAGTTTATAAACCAAGCGAAGGGGGCGGCCCAGGCGGGTCGCCCCCTTTCTTGTCCCAAAAATATACTGAGGTTGGTTAGCGGCGTTCGAGGACCGCTACGGTTTCGGTGTGGTCGGTGTGAGGGAACATGTCGACGGGCGTGATCTTGAGCAGGCGATAGCCTCCGTCGAGGAGCTGATGCAGGTCGCGCTCTTGAGTCACGGGGTTGCAGCTGATATAGGTGATGCGGCGCGGCTTAAGTGCGCAGGCAGCTTCGAGGAACTCGGGGGTGGAGCCGGCACGCGGCGGGTCGATGGAAAGGACATCGATCCGCTCGTTGTTGTCGGCGGCATCTAGGATGTAATCGGTGGCATCGTCGGCCATAAACCAGGCGCTGCGGGTAAGACCGTTGAGCTCGGCATTGCGGCGTGCGTCGGCAATGCCCGCCGGGTTGCGCTCCACACCGAGCAGCATGATGCCGATCCCCTTGTTCTGGGCATCTTTAGCTGCGCAAAGACCGATGGTGCCGCTGCCGCAGTAAGCATCCATAAGCACATCGCCCTGGCGCAGATCCATGCCGTCGATAGCGAGCTGATAGAGCAGCTCGGTCTGCTGCGGATTGGTCTGATAGAACGCGGTGGGGGAGATATCGAATTCGCAACCGAGCAGCTGGTCGCGCATGCACTCGGCGCCATATGCAATGCGGGTTTCCTCGCCGAGGATGGCGTTGCCGGGACGTCCGTTGATGTTTTGGGCGACGGTGACGATGTGCGGATTGAGCGCGGCGACAGCCTCAAAGAACTCCTGCGCATGCGGCAAGTCGCGCTGAGCGGTCACGAGCGTGACCATGGCCTGGTCGGTACGCCAACCGCAGCGGACGACGGCATAGCGAAGCAAACCAAGATGCTTGTCCTCGTTAAAGGCGGGAATGTGTAGGCGCTCAGCTTCACGCGCGATGCCGTTAAGAATCTGTCGGGCGCCCGGTGCCTCGACGGGGCATTCGGGTACGGCAACGATCTTGTGCGTGCCGCGCTCAAAGAAACCGCAACGGACAGCGCCCTCTTTGCCGGGGGCAAAGGGAGTGGCGGCCTTATGGCGAAAACCGCGCGGTGCAGGATATTTGCCCGGGTCGCCCAGGGTGACACCCATACCACGAATAGGATCTACAGCAATGCCTTCACGCTCACAAAGCGAAGCAAAAAGCTCCTCCATAGCAGCCTGCTTGGTCGCCAACTGCTTCTTATAAGGACGATTGAGCGCCGTGCACCCACCGCAAGCTTTCATGGTGGAACAAGGAGACTTGGGATCAACGGCCTTGCGCGCAGACGGAACCGGATTCTTATACGGGCGCTTGGAGCGAGTCTGAGATGCCTTATCCTCGTTCCGACGAGAGCCGGGACGCTTGGCCTTAGCCTTGCCCTTTGCATTCAGAGACGACTTGGATTTCTTAGAAGATTTTTTCTCCCCCGACCCCTCAGCCGCCTCGATCAAAGCACGACGAGCCTTACGCTCCGCACGAGATTCTGCCATCAATAACTCCACTAATTCATGAATTAAAGCTGCAAGTATTGTACCGTGCCAAGCCAGCAGATGATATACAAGCGGTTTAATCGTGTCAGCGATAAGCCCAACGACGGTTGCCCGCCGCGTGAGGGGTGTGGGGGTTAAGTTTATCGCGAGTTCCGCACGAACAGGAGGCCACTTAATGTGGCCTCCGTCGTGAGCAGGACTGTAGAGCAGGAAACTTAACCCCCACACCCCTCACGCGGCGGGCAAACCCTCCCTTGTACTCCATCTCACTAAAGTGTATGATTCTGAACGTTACACGACTCACTTTACTTAACTAAAGTTCCATCAAGGGGGGATACCATGAACACCGATATGTCTCGTCGTCAGTTTGTTGGTCTAGCCGGCTCGCTCGCCACGGTGCTTGGCCTTGGTCTTGTCGGTTGCGGCGGTGGTGCCGGCAAGGGTTCCGCTGCCGGTTCTGCTGCAGCCAAGGACGTGAAGGGCGCTGCGGAGTCCAAGAAGCTCGTGGTGGGCTTTGATAAGTCCTATCCTCCGTACGGCTTTGTGGGCGACGATGGCGAGTACACCGGCTTTGATCTCGATCTGGCCAAGGCTGTTGCCGATAAGCAGGGCTGGGAGGTCAAATACGAGGCCATCGACTGGGATGCCAAGGATACGCTGCTCAACTCGGGTGCCATCAACTGCATCTGGAACGGCTTTACCATGGAGGGTCGCGAGGACGACTACACGTTCTCCGAGCCGTACATGCTCAACGAGCAGGTGCTGGTGGTAAAGAAGGATGCGGGCATCAAGAGCTGGGACGATCTTGCCGGCAAGACCGTGATTACGCAGACCGATTCCGCTGCGCAGGATGTGCTCGAGGGTGACCAGAAGGATCTGGCGGCGACGTTTGCCACGCTCGACACGATCGGCGAGTACAACACGGCCTTTATGCAGCTCGAGAGCGGCGCGGTCGATGCCGTGGCTTGCGACCTTTCGATTGCCCAGTATCAGCTTGCCGCCAAGCCCGATGCCTATACGCAGCTTGATGAGCCGCTGTCCAGCGAGCACTACGCCGTCGGCTTTAAGAAGGGCGACACCAAGTCGGCCGCCGCCGTGACCGAGTCGCTCAAGGCGCTCTATGAGGACGGCACGGTCAAGGACCTGTGCGACAAGTATTCAAGCTATGGTCTATCTTTCGATAATTGGGTGCTCAAGTAATGTCTATTCAGGTCATGATGCAGATGCTCGGCCAGGGATTCTTGGTCAGTTTGCAGCTGTTTGTGCTGACGCTGCTGGGGTCGATTCCGCTGGGAATCCCCGTGGCGTTTATGCGCATGAGCAAAATCGCGCCGCTTCGCTGGATTGCGCGCATCTATATCTCGGTCATGCGCGGTACGCCGCTCATGCTGCAGATGTTTGCCATCTACTTTGCCCCGTACTACGTGTTTGGCATTTCGCTCACGCCCGATTCCAAGTGGACGGCGTGCGTCGTAGCGTTCATCATCAACTACGCCGGTTACTTTGCCGAGATCTATCGCTCGGGCCTGCAGTCCATTCCGCGCGGTCAATACGAGGCCGCCGAGGTGCTGGGCTACTCGCGCCTGCAGACGTTTTTGTACATTGTGATGCCGCAGGTTGCCAAGCGTATTCTGCCGGCGATGGGCAACGAGATCATCACGCTGGTCAAGGACACGTCGCTGGCGTTTGCCATCGGCGTGGGGGAGATGTTCTCGACGGCCAAGGCGCTGGTCGCCTCGCAAGTGAGCATGGTGCCGTTTGCGATTGCGGCGTTGATCTACTGGGTCTTTAACTTTGTGGTCGAGATGCTGCTGGGCGCCGCCGAAAAGAAGCTGGACTATTATCATGACTAACTCAGTGATGAAAATCGAAAACGCACGTAAGGCGTTTGGCGGCAATGAGGTGCTCAAGGATATCTCGCTCGAGGTAAAGCGTGGAGAGGTCGTGGCGATTATCGGGCCTTCGGGTGGCGGCAAGTCCACGCTGCTGCGGTGTGCCACGCTGCTCGAGACGCTCGACGGAGGCTCGCTCTCGTTTGGCGACCTTGCCGTTGCGACGGATGCGGGTTCGGGCGCGGTCTATGCGAAGGGCGATGTGCCCAGGCAGGCGCGCTCGCGATTTGGCCTGGTGTTTCAGAACTACAATCTGTTCCCGCACTATACCGTGATGAAAAACATCACCGATGCGCCGATCCGCGTTCTTAAGCGCCCGCGCGAGCAGGCAGAGGCACGTGCATGCGAGTTGATCGCGCAGATGGGGCTTACGGGCAACGAGAACAAGGTTCCTTGTGAGCTTTCGGGCGGTCAGCAACAGCGCGTGAGTATTGCCCGCGCCCTAGCGCTCGACCCGGAGATCCTGTTCTTTGACGAGCCGACCTCGGCAC
This sequence comes from Collinsella sp., assembly GCA_019413925.1. Classification (GTDB taxonomy): domain Bacteria; phylum Actinomycetota; class Coriobacteriia; order Coriobacteriales; family Coriobacteriaceae; genus Collinsella. The sequence continues at coordinate 106,421 of DXMY01000049.1, read as the reverse complement.
TCGATCCCGAGCTGACGGCCGAGGTGCTGCGTGTCATTAAAGACCTTGCGGCGCAGAATATGACGATGGTGATCGTGACCCACGCAATGCAGTTTGCGCGCGATGTTGCCGATCGCGTGGTCTTTATGGACGGCGGTCGTATTGTCGAGGAGGGGCCCGCCGAGCAGGTTATCGACCATCCACGCGAGCAGCGCACGCGTGAGTTTTTGAGCCGTATCGAGGGATAGGCTCAGGTATTTGCTCAACTATTAATTGAGGCGAAGCCGCCGCAGGTCTTACGGTCTGTGGCGGCTTTTTGTTTGCATCGGCGGGGTTCAATAATCGCCTCACAAGCTTGTCTCTTCCTCTCGCCGCCTGTATTCATACGTGTGCCGAAAGGTGTGCATGGACGGTCGCCCGTGAGGGTAGGGTGGTGGCATAGGACATTTGGAGGGTGAGTCGGCTCGGCTGCCGACCATGCTGCTCCCGGGATGGCACCGACCGCGAACTCTCCCCGTTGGCGTCGCGCAATGCGCGCGGCCCTGCAAGGAGGTCATCATGGGTGCTCCCAAGACCGGCAATGTAAGGAACGTGGTGCTCGTAGGCCAAGGCGGGGTGGGCAAGACTTCACTCGCCGAGGCCATGCTCCACCTTTCTGGCAAGACCGCCCGCCTGGGCGGCCACGACGGCACCAAGCCCACGCTCGACTATGACCCCGAAGAGGTCAAGCGTGCATTTTCCATCTCGACGACCATTGCACCGATCGACTGGAAGGGCGCGCGCATCAATGTGCTCGATGCCCCGTGCTACCCCGATTTTATCGGCGACGCCTTTGCCGCGATGAGTGTTTGCGAGACAGCTCTGTTTGTGGTCGACGCCGAGGCTGGCCCGCAGCCTACGACGGTTAAGCTCTGGTATGCCGCCGAGGACCTGCGCCTGGCGCGTGCGGTGTTCGTAAACCGCCTGTCGCGCCCCGAGGCCAGCTTTGCGACCACGATGGACCTGCTGCAGGAGCGCTTTGGCACGCGCCTGGGCGCCGTGACCCTTCCCTGGGGCGAGGGCGAGGACTTTGACGGCATCATCGACCTGGTGCGCATGAAGGCGCGCCATTGCAACGGCGCCGAGGCCGTTGAGTCGGAGATTCCCGAGGAGTATCGTGCCCAGGCCGAGGAGGCCCATGACCATCTGTGCGAGCTGGTGGCCGAGGCTGACGACGAACTGATGATGAAGTACTTGGAAGGCGAGGAGACGCTGACGCAGGAGGAGCTCGAAGGCCTGCTGTCGAAGGCGATCGCCGAGCGCATCTTTGTGCCGGTCTTTGCGGGCGATTGCATCAAGGAGCAGGGCGTCAACTCGCTGATGGACGACATCGCCACGTACTTCCCGGCGCCGACCGACTATGGCGAGATGCCGCTCATTGACGGCGATTCGCTTAAGATCTCGAGTGACGATGACCGCCCGGTGGCCTTTGTGTTTAAGACCCTGGCCGATCCTCAGCAGGGTCGCATCAGCTTTATCAAGGTGCTGACGGGCACGCTTGAGCCGGGCCTTGAGCTGATCAACGCGCGTACCCGCAAGAGCGATCGTCTGGCCCACCTGTATGTGATGTGCGGCCGCGACATGACCGAGGTCGGTCACGCCTATGCCGGCGACATCATCGTGGCGCCCAAGCTGGCGGCCGAGACGGGCGATACGCTCTCCATTACCGGTAAGGTCGAGGCTGCGGCGTTTAAGTTCCCCAACTCGCAGTACCGCATTGCCATCGAGGCCGAGAACCGTGGCGACGAAGAGAAGCTCTATACGTTTATCGAGAAGGCGTGCAAGGCTGATCCGACCATGAGCATCGATCGTGACGAGGAAACGGGCCAGACTATCATCTCCGCCGTTGGTGAGGCGCAGGTTTCGGTGCTGCTCAACCGTTTGGAGGATCGCACCAAGGTCGTGGCCAAGAGCGTGCCGATCCGCATTCCGTATCGCGAGACCATCCGCCGCACGGCGAGCGCCCAGGGTCGCCACAAGAAGCAGACCGGTGGCGCCGGTCAGTACGGCGACTGCTGGCTGCGCGTGGAGCCGCTTATTGGGCCCGACGGCACGAGCGACGGCTACGAGTTTGTGGATGAGGTCGTGGGTGGCCGCATTCCGCGCTCGCTGATCCCCGCCGTGGACAAGGGTGTCCAGGAGACCATGAAGGACGGCATCATTGCCGGCTACCCGCTCACGGGCATTCGCGTGACTGTGTACGACGGCTCGTATCACAGCGTCGACTCCAACGAGATGGCGTTCCGCGCGGCGGCTCGCATCGGCCTGCGCAAGGCATGCGCCGATGCCGACCCGGTGGTGCTGGAGCCCATCGAGGAAATCACGGTGACTATTCCCGAGAGCTACGCCGGCGCCGTGATGGGCGACATCTCGGCCTCGCGCGGTCGCGTGACAGGCATGGAGACCGATGAGCGCGGCGATACCGTGGTCATTGCCCAGGCACCGCTGGCCGAGCTGACGGATTATTCGACGCGCCTGCGCTCCATCACGCGCGGCACGGGCGACTTTACCATGAAGCCCGCTGGCTACGAGCAGGTTCCCTATGACGTTCAGGCCAAGCTGGTGGAGCGCTATGAGGAGGGTCGCGCCAAGTAGCGTGCGATTTTGCCTGCAACATGCATGCCGATGCAAGGGCCGCCCTGGGTAACCGGGGCGGCCCTTTTTGATCCCTTGGGGACGGAGGAAAACGGATCATTTTTTTGGGTTACGGGCGGCGCGGTCGGCACTAGTCTCCGGATGCCTGGTTGCGGCCGGTGGCGTAGTCGACCTGCACGTGCGGCTGTAGGTTATAGCAATATACGTGGAAGCAGAGGGTCTTGCCGTGGTCCTCGACCGATTGAGCCTCAAGGCGCACGCCACGGCAGACAAGTTCCTCTTCGTTATACATGGGCGTGACGCGGTAGAGCACGTGGTTGCCCGTTTCGCGGATGTAGTTGAGAATCTGCTCTTCAAACGGTAGCATGCCTGTCTCGTTGAGATAACGCGTGCCGGTGAGGAGATTTTTGCGGTTGGCGTTTTCGCCGCAGAGCGACCAAGCGATAAGGTGGCAGCGGTTGTACAGGCTCTGGCCTGGAATAAAGTCGTAGCGCTGCTGGTGCCAGCCGGCGGGGTGGATGCGCGAGATATCGCCGCGCTCGCCTTGACCAAGCGATTCGGGGCCCACGCAGGCGAGCGCTTTGCGGGTGCGGCCCAAGCTGTCGAGCTTGGAGAACTTCTTAAAGCAGCCCTCTTCTGTGGCACGCACGTATTCATCGAGCGTGAATGACGGCGTGCCGAGCGGGTGCGTGCTGTCGGCGCGCAAGGCAACGTAGGGGTTGCCGGCGTAGTCGGGAATACTGCTGAGATATACGCCGCGGGCCCGGTCGAGATCGGGGTTTTCGACCTCGTCGATGGGGGTGGCGGCACTGTCCTCGGAGGCGTCGTCACCGGTGTCGGTCGCGGCGGAATCGGGGCCATCGCCAGCATCCTGGCTGTTTTGAGAGTCCGAGGAGCTCGCTGTTCCCGATTCGAGTCGGGCAACCAGGGCTGTCTCGTCGTCGGTGCGGCTGGGACTCTCGTTTTGTTTCTCGGCCAGAGCCGCCGCCTGCTCGTCACTTTGCGGCGACAGCAGCTTGGGCGCTCCATCAAGCGACCCCGTAAACAGCGCAAACCCCAGCACCACGGCGGTGCCGATGGAAAGTACTTGCTTGTAGGCGGACTTGCGCGACATGGAGGCTCCTGGATGGACGGTTGGGAGTCTACCAGTCTAGCAGGAGCTGGCAGAGGCCGTTTTGTCGAACAAATACTCAAGATTTGGGATAGACGCTACTGATTCATTTGCCTCATATGGAACTGCAGCGGTTGTGCATATGGGGCTGTCCGGCGTTTAACCAGATAAAACCTGCCAAAATAAACCTGTCCCTTTTCGGTGGGTTAATCGTGAGTTATTTCACCGCAGCTTAAGGTACGGTTGGGATGTGCGCACTTTAAAGAGAGGGGCCCATGATTAGAGAGGTCGCGCTCGTCTCTCTAAATGTCTCTCTAAAAAGAAAGCCAGTTAAAGAGATAACATTAGGCAATCTAGCAGTGAATTCGATACATCTTTCTAAATTTCTCTCTAAAATAAGGTGCTTATCTCTCTAAAGTTAGGGAGATATACTATACTTTAGAGAGATAAATCTATCGTTTTAGAGAGACGGAATGCCAATGCTGCTGGATGAACCTCTTGGCCTTATCGTTGAGCGCCTTCGCAGGCGGGGGACTGATGACGCATCGGTAGAAGTTAAAGCCTGCATGAATAAATTGAGCGCAGACGTATGGGAGACAGTGAGCGCTTTTGCGAACACTGCGGGTGGGCTCATTATTTTGGGCCTAAACGAAGCCGAAGGATTTGTTCCTTCGGCTAACTTTGCTATCGATAGGGTGCGGGATCAGTTTGTTTCGGGTATCGGAGACGGAGGCTCAGCAGCAGTGGTGACCCATGCGCCGCGGTACGAGCTTGATCGAGGCGAGGTCGACGGGCTCCAGGTGCTTCTGGTGCGTATCTTTGAACTTGAGCTTAAAGCGAAGCCCTGCTATATCGGCGCGCGCGGCGTACAGAACGGTAGCTACAAGCGCGTGGATGATAAAGATATCAAGATGTCACCCGCTGAGCTATATGAGCTGCAGAGTGCGTTGCTTCCGAGCGATGCAGACGGCACGGTGGTTTCGGAGGCAACGGTCGAGGATTTGGATCCAGATGTCGTGCGGTCTATTATCGCAAATCGCCGGCTGCAGACCCCCCGCGTTTTGCGCGGGGCCGATACGCTGGAAAAGCAGCTGGTCAGACTCAATATCACTACAAAGGATGGTGCGGTGAAGCTCGCAGGGCTTCTGTCGGCGGGAATTTACCCCCAGCAGTTCTATCCCAAACTCATGATCGATGTCGCTGTCCATTCCGATGTGGAAAAATCTGCACCCGGGCAACCCCGGTTTATTGACCGCCAGTTGTGCGATGGCCCGATTCCGGCTTGCATCGAAGATGCCCTTGCCGCGATTGGACGGAACTTGCGCAAAGCGGCGATAGTGCAAGGTGCTGGCAGAAGGGAGGATTGGGAAGTTCCCCAGGAGGTTTTGCGCGAGGCCTTGGCAAATGCCTGCATCCATCGAGAATATTCGCCCATGTTTGTGGGGCAGGCCGTGAGTGTCGATATCTATCCAGACAGAATAGAGATCAAAAACCCCGGTGGGCTTTGGGGAGGAAAGACGGTGGACAATCTTGCAGACGGGGAATCGCGCTGCCGAAACCCAAAGCTCATGAGCCTAATGGGGGCGACGCCGTTAGAGCATGCCGAGGGGGCCGTTGCAGAAAGCCAGGGATCTGGTATCCCGGCTATGATTCGCGAGATGGAGTCTCGTTCGCTTGGAAGGCCGAAATTTATCGTTAAGGCCGATTCGTTTACGGTGCTGCTTTCCCGGCACGGGGCGGAGCTTGCTGAAAACCGCACGTGGATTCAGAGCCATGTGGGCACCGAGCTGACGGATCGCGAGGAAACATTGCTCATGTTTATGCGGGAGCATGGGTGCGTATGCGATGTTCAAAAAATACGAGAGGCCCTGAAGTGGGATTCGGATGACATTCGCCTGATCTGCGGGGATCTTGTCGATAAACATGTCCTGTCAAAATGTGGCAAAGACACGTTTGAGATTATCGATATGAGCAGAGAATCGTCAGCTTCGACAGCGGATAGGATCCTGGAGGCTCTCAGCGCCGAAGTGGATATGACGGCGCGAGAAATAGCGGTTGCATCGGGGGTCAAAATTTCGTCCGTCCGCTACCATCTGCCAAAAATGGCGGATAAAGGACTCATCGAAGTAATGGGTTCGTCGACGAGCCGCAACCGCCGCTATCGGAAGAAGTAGATGCAGCCGAATTGCCCCTCTATCGTCTCTCGAAGTTTGATGGGTGCTAGAGGGGCGACTGCCTCGCGATATTTCCCCAGATAAAACCTGCCAAAATAAACCTGTCCCTTTTTGGCAGGTTACTGGTTCATGTTGCCGTGGATGTAGGGGGTAACCTCGGGGGAGATATGGTCGCAGCCCAGCCCGCGCAGCGCGGACTCGATGGCGGCGGGCAGCGGGGTCTTGCCCTCGGCATCGACGGCGGTGCCGCCGAGCGCGGCAATCTTGGCGACATCTGCGGGTGCGGCCTCGATATGCATGCAGCCGCCGACCAAGCGCGCGCGTACCTGTGCCAGGTCAAGATCGTGCAGGTAGTCCTCGCAGGTGCGGATCAAATCGACCTTCTCGCGCGTAAGCTCCTCGCCCGTGGGGACGCGGGTGGCAAGACATGCTCCCGCCGGCAGGTTCCAAACGGGATAGCCCCATGCGCGCAGCAGCTCGCGCTCTTCGTCCTTGGTAAAGCCGACCTCCATGAGAGGGGAGCGTACGCCGAGCTCTTCTGCCGCACGCATGCCGGGGCGGTAGTCACCGCGATCGCTTGCATTGCTGCCATCGATGACGGTGGGAAAGCCGAGCGACTTGGCGTGGTTGACGATGGCGGTAAAGCCGGCGTGCTTGCAGTGGTAGCAGCGATTAGCATCGTTGCAGGCTACTTGGGGGAGCTGCAGCTGATCCACCGAAAGATTGAGCACGGGGAGCTTAAAATGCGGCCCCTCATTGGCCTGTCCATCAACGGACTGCTCAAACGAAGTCTGTTCGGGCGTGCCGATGAGCGGCGTGGTGAGATGGATGAGGAGGGTATTGGCAGGCATGATGCGGGCGCACACGGCGGCCAAAAAGCTGCTGTCAACGCCGCCGGAAAACCCGATGGCCACGCGCCCGTATGCCAAAAGCAGCTGTTCGAGCGCCGATAGCTTGTCTTGAAGCTCCTCTGCGGGTGCCGTGGTGTCTAAAATCATGAAACGTTCCTTATCGTTGAGTACTCGATCGAAAACTATAATCCTAATGCGTTACTTGCCATAAGACTTCTATCTGTGTAACGAAAGTGCAATATGGTATATACGTTATATACAAGTTGCCAAATGCGGTAGAGTTGCGGCAATGCGACAGCGAGAGTCGATGGGGGACCGATATGATCAAGGCTGTTATTTTTGACATGGATGGAACGCTGGTCGATACCGAGCGTTTGGGGATTAAGGCCTGGAAGGCAGGCGCCGCTGAGCTGGGGCTCGCGATTGATGAAGCGCTGATCCATCAGTTTATCGGCCGCACGCTGCCCGATGTTATGGACATCCTTGATGAGCATTACGGCAGCCATGAAACCACCGAGGCGATCTATCGTCGCCACAAGGAGATTCGCGACGAGATGGTCAAGACCGAACTGGAACTTAAGGCCGGTGCCGCCGAGTGCCTAGACGAGCTGCTGGCTGCGGGCTATCACGTGGGTCTAGCGACGTCGTCGCGCCTCGTTACGGCCGAGCGCAACCTTAAGATGGTCGGTCTTTTTGACAAGTTTGAAACGGTAACGTGTGGCGAGGACGTCGTGCACGGCAAGCCCGACCCCGAGATGTATCTGCTCGCCTGCGAGCGCGCGGGCTTTGCTCCCGAGGAATGTGCCGTGGTCGAGGATTCGCGCAACGGCTGTGTCTCGGGCATTACGGCCGGATGCCACGTCTTTGCCGTTCCTGATATCGTGCCGCTGCCGCAGGACGTGGTGGATGGCTGCGAGGCCGTGCTCGATACGTTGTTCGACCTTTCGGCGGCAGTTAAAGCCGCGCGCTAGACAATTGCGGCGTTGAAACGAGCAATTGCCCACGTTTGCGCCTAAGCAAAAGGGGCCCGGCAATGGTCGGGCCCCTTTTGCTTAAGCGGCGACATAGCATACTTGCGGGCGTGCTACAGATACGCACCGAGGTTGATGGCCGTGGCGTCGGTCTGGGTGCTTGCCTGGGTGCTGGCGCGCTCCAGTAGGAACGGACGTACCAGTTCTTGGCGGTTGATATCCTCGGCGGCGGTGACTGCGGTGACGGTGCGCGCGGCAGAGCCGATGTGGACGTGCTTGGTCTTTGCCGGGGCCTTGTTCTCGATTTGCTCCATGAGCAATTGAACGCCCTTGCGGCCAATCTCGTAGCCCGGGGGCGCTACCGTAGTGAGCGGGACCGATCCGCTCCAAGCGAGCGGGTTGCCATCGCAACCTGCTACGCGTACTTCCCCGGGGACGGCGATGCCTTTGTCGACCAGCGCCGAGATAACGCCCGAGGCCAGCACGTCGGTCAGACCGACGACAAAATCGGGGCGTTCGTCGGCGGGGCGCGCGGCGATTTGGGCGCCGATGCCGTAGCCGTCGGCGGCGGTATTCCATTCGCCGGCGTCGATGACTTCGATCTTGATATCGGGGTGTAGAGCGAGCACTTTATGAATGCCAAGGACGCGCAGGGTGAGTTGCATAAATGCTGCTCGGCCGACGACGACAATATGGTGTGCGCCGCGGGCGATGGCGAGTTCGGCAATGATGCGACCCTGGGCCTCGTTGTCGGCCGCTACGTAGTAGCCGGGCTCGGAGCAATGGATGTCCAGGTGGACGATCGGCACGGGCATCTTGGCCATGACGGGGTGCCAGTCGGGGGATGCCATGGGCTGAACCATGACGCCGGACATCTGGGTGCCCATAAAGTAGCGCAGGTAATGGTCCTCGAGAATATCGTCGTTATCGGCGTTGGCGATGAGCAGGTCGTAGCCGTGCTTGCGGGCCTCGTTGTGGGCGCCGCTGGCGATTTGGAGCGAAAAGCCGTGATCGAGACGGGGGAGCACCAGGCCAAAGGACTTGGTGGCGCCGCCCGCGAGCTGACGAGCGCTTTGGTTGGGCAGGTAGCCAAGGCGATTGATGGTCTCGTTGATGAGCTTGAGGGTTTCGGGGCGCAGCTTTTCGGGGTGGTTGAGCGCGTTGGAAACCGTGCCCAGCGAAACTCCGGCCTCGCGCGCGACGTCGCTGATTTTTACCTTTGCCATAGCGGCCCCTTTGATGCGTTTCAAGTACAAGCCAGATTGTAGCATCCCAAACCAACCAAAAAGGGATAGGTTTATTTTGGCAGGTTTTATCTGTGGAAACGCTGTTGCCAACGCGACCACCACGAAGGGGGACAGGCGCTTTTGTGGTGGTTTGGACCGGCTGGACGTGTGTGCATCGGGTGGTATCTAAGTTGAGGTACCACTTCTGGTATATCAGCTTGCGTTTGCGTGAGTACAATACTCGAACGTTATACGTCTCAGCGCCCCCTGTGCGTGGACGTCTTGCAGTCACGCGAACGAAGGGATTTATCCTATGTGCGGAATCGTCGGCTACACCGGCTCTGATATTGCAAAGAACATCCTGGTCACGGGCCTCAAGCGTATGGAGTATCGCGGCTATGATTCCTCGGGCGTCGCGCTCGAGGTGGGCGAGGGCGCCGCGGCGCACCTCGACGTCATCCGCCGCGTGGGCAAGGTCGCGGGCCTGGAGAGCGAGCTTTCCAACATCGACAGCGACGCTACCTGCGGTATCGGCCACACCCGTTGGGCCACCCACGGCAAGCCTTCGGTCGTTAACGCTCACCCCCACACTAGCTGCGACGGTCGTATCGCCATCGTCCACAACGGCATCATCGAGAACTTCGCCGAGCTGCGCGAAGAGCTGGAGGGTCGCGGCCACCACTTTAAGAGCGAGACCGATACCGAGGTCTTCGCGCATCTGATCGAAGAGGCTTATGCCGAGACGCACGACCTGATGGCCTCCGTGCGCGAGGCTTGCGCCCACGTGGTCGGCGCCTATGGTCTGGCCGCCGTGTGCGCTGACGAGCCCGGCGTGATCGCCGTGGCCCGCAAGGATTCCCCGATCGTGGTCGGCGCGGGCGAGACCGGCGCTTATGTCGCCTCCGATGTCATCGCGCTCATCGACGCCACCCGCGATGTCGTGGTGCTCGAGGACGGTCAGTTTGCCAGGCTCACGCCCGCAGGCGTCGAGTACACCGACGAGGCCGGCAACGTTATCGAGCCCAAGGTCACCCACATCGACTGGGACCTGGACATGGCAGAAAAGGGCGGTTATCCCGACTTTATGCTCAAGGAAATCCACGAGCAGCCGCGCGTCGTGCGCGACACGCTGGTCGGTCGTATGACGCCGGCCGGCGAGCTCGACATCGACGAGCTGGGCCTTTCGCTCGAGGAGCTCAACGACATCGATCGCGTCTACGTGATCGCTTGCGGCACCAGCTATCACGCTGGCCTCATTGCCAAGAATCTCATTGAGGGCTGGGCTCGCATCCCCACCGAGGTGGAGGCGGCCAGCGAGTTCCGTTACCGCAATCCCATCATTACGCCGACGACGCTTGTCGTTGCCGTGTCCCAGTCGGGCGAGACGGCCGATACCCTTGCCGCCATTCGCGACGCGCGCATCAAGGGTGCCAAGGTCTTCGGCATCACCAACGTGGTGGGCAGCCCCGTAGCGCGTGAGAGCGACGGTGTTATCTACACCAAGGCCAACAAGGAGATCGCGGTCGCCTCGACCAAGAGCTTCATCGGCCAGGTTGTGAGCCTTACGCTTTTGGCCCTGCTGCTGGCGCAGGTCAAGTACCGCTTGACCACCAAGCAGGCGCGCATGCTGTTCCGCGAGCTTTCCGATACGGCCGAGCAGATCCAGTGGATTTTGGATACCCAAACCGAGGCCGTGCATGAGGCCGCCCTGCTGTGCAAGGACGCGCAGTCCGCACTGTTCGTGGGTCGCGGCATGGGCGCCGCTATTTCCTACGAGGGTGCACTCAAGCTCAAGGAGGTCAGCTACCTGCACGCCGAGGCCTACGCCGCCGGTGAGATGAAGCACGGCCCCATTGCCCTGATCGACCCGGGCTTCCCTGTCATCGCTGTGGCCACCAAGAGTGCCACCTACGACAAGACCGTGTCGAACCTCATGGAGTGCAAGGCGCGCGGCGCCAAGGTCATCGTCGTTGCCACCGAGGGCGACGAGGAGATCAACAAGATCGCCGACTGCATCATCCGCGTGCCAGCAGTCCGCGACGTGTTCAGCCCCATCACGGCGAGCGTCCCGCTGCAGCTGCTCGCCCGCGAGGTCGCCATCCTGCGCGGCTGCGATGTCGATCAGCCCCGAAACCTCGCTAAGAGCGTGACCGTGGAATAGTTGGTTCCGCCGTCCTAGCGACCAAGGCCCGGCTCCGTTGCAGCGGAGCCGGGCCTTGTTGCATTTGCCCAGATAAAACCTGCCAAAATAAACCTGTCCCTTTTTGGCAGGTTAGCGGAGCTTGCTGGTCTCGAAGTACTCGGGGAACTGGTCCAGAACCTCGGTTTGGTTGCGGAACATCATGTGCAGGTGCTTGCTGACCAAAAAGCTCGCTTCGATGGGGTCGCGACCGGCGATAGCGCGGCGAATCTGCTTGTGCTCGTTCACGATGTCCTGATTGTCGAGAACCTGCGTGGCGGCGCGCAGCCAGCGGAAGCGCTCAAGGTCGGCATTGGTCTCTTCGAGCCACGACCACACGGTGCTGCGACATGCGATGCTAAAAATCATGTGATGCATGAGGTTGTCGCTCAAAAAGAAGCCGATGCGACCCTCCTCGGCCATGGCCTTTTCCTGCAGCACGATGGCGCGGTCGAGCTGCTCGATGCCGGCCGACGTGGCGCGCGCACAGCACTCCACAATCACCTGCTTTTCCAGATGCTCGCGGATGTAACAGGCACTCTCGGCAAGGGTGAGGTTGATGGGCGAGACGTAGGTGCCGCTCTGGGGCACGGTGCGCACCAGGCCTTCCTGCGCCAAGCGAACCAAAGCCTCGCGCACGGGCGTGCGACCCATGTCCAGGTCATCGCAAAGCTGCTTGACGCCCAGCTTTTCGCCCGGCTTGTAGTCCAGGTAGACGATTTTGCGTCGAATGGTGTGGTAGGACTGGTCCTGTAGGCTCGTTTCCTGCTCGCCGACGTGCATCGATTCTTCCATAGCGCCTCACAACTGTTCTATCAAACTCATATGTCAGTTGTTAATTATGCCGCGAATCAGCTCTCCGCGGTGGGTAATTCGGCTGTTGCCTGAGAACTATCGCGGCATCTTAGTCTGTGTTTGCGCAAGGCTGTGCTCAATGTTGCCGTATCATAAGCCGTCGCAAACGTGAAATAGAAAGAAGGAATCCCATATGCAACTGGCAAATATCGTACGCGAGCGCTGGAAAGGCGTCTTGTTCTGCCTGACCATCGCCATTCCCGCGACGTTGCTCGGCAAACAGGTTGAGGTGGTCGGCGGTCCGGTATTCGCCATCCTCTTTGGCATGGTCCTGGCGCTCGTCTTTCCCAAGAATCGTCGCGAACAGCTCGCCGCCGGCGTCACCTATACGTCCAAAAAAGTCTTGCAGTACGCGGTTATCCTGCTTGGCTTTGGCATGAACCTCTCCCAGATTCTGTCCAAGGGCGCCCAGTCGCTGCCGATTATCGTGGCGACAATCTCGACCTCGCTTGTCATCGCCTTTGTGCTCTGCCGCGTTATGAACGTGCCGGGCAAGATCGCGACGCTTGTGGGTGTGGGTTCGTCGATTTGCGGCGGTTCTGCCATCGCTGCGACCGCACCCGTCATCGATGCCGACGATCGCGAGATTGCCCAGGCTATTTCGGTCATCTTCCTGTTTAACGTTATCGCGGCGCTCGTGTTTCCGACGCTCGGCGGCATGCTCGGGCTGACCAACGAGGGCTTTGGCCTGTTTGCCGGTACCGCCATCAACGACACCTCGTCCGTAACGGCTGCGGCGAGCGCCTGGGACAGCATGCACCCCGGCGCCAATGTGCTCGAGAGCGCCACAGTGGTCAAGCTCACCAGGACGCTGGCCATTATTCCCATCACGTTGGTTCTCGCATGCTGGCAGATGCATCTGGCGCGCAAGGCCGGCGGTGACGCCAAAAGCACGTTCTCGCTTAAACGCGCGTTTCCCATGTTCGTGCTGTTCTTTGTGCTGGCGAGCGTGATCACCACGGTGCTTCAGCTTCCCGCGTCCTTTACGGCGCCCATCAAGGAGCTGTCGAAGTTCTTTATTGTGATGGCCATGGCGGCTATTGGCTTTAATACCGATATCGTCGAGCTGGTCAAAAAGGGCGGCAAGCCCATCGCATTGGGCTTTTGCTGCTGGATTGGCATTGCGTGCATGAGTTTGGGAATGCAACACGTACTGGGAATCTGGTAGAGAAGTAGCTTGTTTGCGTGCTGGTTGCTGGTGAGCGCATTCTCACGGTGGAGCGATAGGAGCTCTTGCGGGTATGGCTTGTCCGCAGGTTTATAAGTCCCGAAGAGCTCTTATCGCCCCGCCAGGATGGCGATGCGGGGCAACACCTATACTCGCAGGACGGCTCTTTCTGCCCTATAGTGTTTGGTGAGCAATATCGTTCAATTTTGAAACACTCGGTCGTGCGACCGTCGGCGGCTGCATGTCGCCGCGGACAGGGGCAAATCATGGATAGCGATGCCAAGCTGAACATCTTGACCGAGGCCCTGGCTGCTGCCGGGGCCTCGGCATTGGCAATCGATGCGCGTGGGGACGTCGCGATCTCGACCATGAATGACGCGGCGCTTGAGCGGGATGTGGCGGCTTTTGTAGCTGAGCGCCTCGACCGTATAGGAGACGGCGCGCGTCTGGTTATGGGGCGTGCGGGTGCGCGCCTGAGCCTGACCGTTCGCCCCACCGACAAAGAGGGCGGGGGGCTTTGGGTCGTCGTGGTCCGCGAGGTGCGCGGTGCCGCGGCGCATGCGGGCATCGAGTGGCTCAACGCCGACGAAGTTGAGGCCCGCTACGAATCGAGCGCGTACGGCATCGTTGAGGGGGCGGCCTCGGTGGCTGCGCCGGTTGCAGAGAGTTACGCGCGCGGTGTGCCTCTTATGCTCGAGGGCGAGCTGGGAGCGGGTCAGGTCGAGATCGCCAAGCGCCTCTATCTGGACGGTCCTTTTGCCGATCAGCCCTTTGTTTCCGTTGCGCTCGATGAGCTCACCGAGCGCGGTTGGCGCCATGTACTCAAAAGCGTCGAATCGCCGTTGTTCCAAATGGGGCTGACCCTTTGCATTGAGGGCTGGAACGCGGTTGTCCCCCAGCGCCTCCGCGAGCTGGTCTCCACGATGACCGACACCGCGTTGGCGACGCGCTGCCATGTGGTGCTGACGGCGAATGACATGCCGGGCGGCGGCGAAAGTGATCAAGCCGCCTTTGTGACCGAGCGCTTCGCCTGTGCGGTGAGCGTCGCGCCGGCAATCGCCGAGCAGGGAGCCGCGTCGACGAAGGTCGCGCGCTATTTGGAATATCTCGCTGATGCATTTGGGACGGCAGCGCCCACGCTGTCTGCCGCGGCGACGAAGACGCTCGATGCTTACCGCTGGCCGCGCAACTATCTGCAGCTCCGCGAGGTCTCGGAACGACTGTATATATTGGTGGGGACGGGCACGGTGGACCGCGCTGTGGCGGAGGAAGTGCTCGCCCAAGAGGACGTGATTAAGACCGCAACCTTTGGCGCCCCGACGCTTGAAAGTGACCTGTATATCCTGCGACCGCTGGCCGATACCGAGCGAGATATCGCGCATCTGGTTGTAGACCATCTCCACGGCAACCGAACCCGTGCGGCGGAGGTGCTGGGCATAAGCCGTACAACGCTGTGGCGCTTGCTGAAGGACGATGACCGTTGAGCGAGGCGCCCGTGACCGCACGCGACGCGTGTGCTACAGTCCAAAGCGTTATTGTTTCGATTTGGTTACGGCGTGCGAGGGCATATGGCTGAGACTTCAAAACCGAGCCGCAGAAGGCGGAGTGCCGCGCCAGTCAACCGACGCACAACATCGGTGACGTGGGGCAAACACGCCTCGGGGTTTGATGGCTCGTTCAAGCGCACTAAATACGGCTATCCTTCGGCAAGCGCCCGCTTGGCAATGCAGGCAGAGTCCTCGCTGTGGGGCCGCAAACGCGTGGTGGGCTCAAAGCTCAAGCACGACGGAACGCTCGGCTACATCAGCCGCGGGGCGGCTCGCCGCAGCGGGCTCAATCCCGCCGGCTGGCATCGCTACGTGCCGATCGTGGCCGCCGTTGCAGTGATCGTCATCGCGCTCGCTGCGCTCGGATATGCCGGCGGTGGCGCCAACTTGGACGCAATGTTTAAATCGCCCGAGCTCGCGCATGCAGGCACAGAAGTTGTCGAGGGCGCACAGACCCAGACAGGCGTCGCGCCCCAGCGCGGTATCGTTGCGGCGGCCTCCACCATCGCCGATGCGCAAAAGGACGAGGACGAACAGGGCGATGGCGCCGAAACGGCCCAGACGAACGAAACGACGACAACGGCGACGTCAATATAAGTTGCGAGTGGGGTAGCTAAAATAGCCCCGTCCCAAATTAGCCACCCCGCTGACGCTCCTGGGTTACCTTACGTAGATGATGTTGTCGCGGCGGGGTTTGGGCTCGGGTAGCGTGTCCTCGGCGTAGCCAAGAATGCAGTTACCGACACCGCGCAGACTGCCGTCGGCGGGCAGGCCCCAGCTGGCCAGCAGCTCCAGGCCCTCGGGCGAGTCAAAGACCTCATGCGCGCGGTGAATCCAGCACGAATCGACACCCAGCGCATAAGCGGCGTTGAGCAAGTTGCCCATGGCGAGCGAGCCGTCTTCCAGATGTGTGGGCACGCTGCGGTCAACCAGCACCACCACAACGGTCTTGGCGCCATAGAAGGGGTCGCTGTTGCTGCCCATGACTTGCGCGTTGAGCTGCGAGAGACGCTCGACGGTCGCGGGGTCGGTGACGGCGACAAACGTCACCGGCTGGCGGCCCATGCCGCTCGGTGCATATTGGCCGGCTTCGATAATACGTGCAAGCTTTTCGGCCTCGACGGGACGATCGCTGTAGTTGCGGCAGCTGCGGAGGTGAATGAGTGCTTCGATAGTCTCCATGGTGTCTCCTTGCGGTGGCGTTGCAGATGCCCCGTTCATACCCGTCGGGCTCAAACGATAGACGGTCAATTGCCCGGCCAAAAGGATAGATTCCAATTGGGAAAGTAGGTTTGCATAAAAGTACCTTCAGAATGTGACAAACAAATGGGATGGTTAAACGTTTTATCCCGTCTACCCTGCGGTTTTTTACCACTTGCCTAAATGACGAACGCATAACCTCTGATAAAGGTTTTACTAAAGGAGGACCAACGTTTATCAATGCGCCGTGGTGGCGCCGGGCCAGGAGGTAACATCATGTTCCAGGCTGGAGATGTCGTCGAGACCGACTTCGAAGGATTTCTGAAGCTGCTGCGTTCCAAGACGCGCGCTTTCGTGTCGATCAACGATCACGAGTACTACATCACGCACACCGATGGCTATTGGCGTGTTCAGGATTGCGAGGCCCTCAACGACAAGGGCCACTTTACTGACTGCTCCGAGCTGGTCAACACGGTCTGCGAGGTCGTCGAGCTGCCGTGGATTGCCGGCAAGAGCCTGCATGACAGCTTCTCGGGCGCTACGGTCTATGAGGCCGTCGCCGCTTAACAGGCAATAAAACTCGATTTTCACGTGACCGCTGGCGCCGCCCCCGCGCCGGCGGTCTTTTTCTGCCGATAGGCCATAAAAGTGCACGCATTTGCGGAGAGCCTGTTGACGATAGTCAAAACTCGGACTAATCTAGAGACACAAAATTGGTCAAAACTCGGACAATCGAATGGTGGGATAGATGAATAGTGCGGTTACACTGGTCGACTTCGACCGGTTGCTCAATGGACTCGACCATATCTATTCGGAGTTCTCGCGCGCCTGCGGCCTTTCGGACTGCGCTTACTGGATGCTCGTTGATACCAGCACGGCGGGCGGCAGTATTGCCGTAAGCCGTCTGACAAGCGAATGGTTCTACAGCAAGCAGACCATCA
Organism: Collinsella sp.; assembly: GCA_019413925.1. Classification (GTDB taxonomy): domain Bacteria; phylum Actinomycetota; class Coriobacteriia; order Coriobacteriales; family Coriobacteriaceae; genus Collinsella. Next base: position 89,585 of record DXMY01000049.1, on the reverse strand, counting down.
ACTCGGCAATTAAAACCTTGACGGCGCGGGGCTTCGCAACGTTGGAGTTTGCCGAAGGCAGTCGTAAGAACAAGGTTGTGAGCCTGACCGAAGAGGGCAGGCGATTTGCCGAGCGTTATGCGCTGCCGGCACTCAAGGCCGAGCAGCGAGCCTTTGGCGCGCTTGAGCCGTGTGAGCAGCGCGAGATTATGCGCTTGATCGGCAAATTCTCTCAGGTGCTCGGCGAGGAGTGCGAGACATTTAAGCGGCATATCGCTGCCGAGAGCCAAGCCGAGAATCAAGGTGAGGGGGAGTCGTGCGAGTGCTAATGAGGTTTTTGAAGCCCTATCGAGGGCTTGTCGCAGTGACGCTGCTGGTGCTGCTGGTGGATAACGTCGGTACGTTGCTGGTTCCCACGATGCTGGCGAACATGGTCAACACCGGTATTACCACGGGCGATGTCGACTACATTTTACGCAACGGCCTATACATGTTTATCGCGACCAGCATGGCTAGCGGCGGCACGGTGCTGGGCTGCTATCTTTCGGCGCGCCTGGCCGCCAACGTGGCTTGCGATATCCGCAATGCCGTGTACGACAAATCGCTCGAGCTCGCGGCCAGCGATTTTGAGCGCTTTGGCACCGGATCGATGATCACGCGCTCGCTCAACGACATCAACGTGATTCAGCAGGCGATTCTGCAGACGATTCAGCTGGTGCTGCCCGTGCCGTTTTTGGCTGTGGCGGGCATCATCTTCGCCTGGTTTATCGATCCCGCCATGGGCGCGCTTCTGGGCGTAGTCGTTGCTATTGTGCTGGTGGCGGCGGTCTTTACGGTTGCCAACGCGGCGCCGATTTTTATGCGCCTACAGGGCTTTATCGACCGCATGAACGTGGTGCTGCGCGAGAATATTGTGGGCGCGCGCGTCATCCGTGCGTTTAACAAGGAGCGCCACGAGGAACGGCGTCTGGACGAGGTGTTTAGCGACTACGCCGCCAACGCCATCAAAGTCAACCACCTGTTTGTGGGCCTCGACAGTTCAAGCTTCTTTTTGATGAACATCGCCGAGGTGGCGGTGTTGTGGGTGGGCGGCAACCGCGTAGGCGCCCACGCCATGCAGATTGCGAGTATCTCGGCGGTGCTGGAGTATGCAATTCTGATCCTGTTCTTTGTGATGATGGCCCAGATGGTGGTGCTGACGCTTCCGCGTGCTGCCGCGTGCCTGAACCGTGCGCAGCAGGTGTTGGAGATTGAGCCGAGCATCGTCGATGGCGAGCGCACGCTGGATGACGGGGCGCGCGAGCCCCAAGACGAAGCCGATGCGGTGGCCGTGTTCGACCACATGTCGTTTCGCTTTGACGATGCCGACGAGGACACCCTGTGCGACCTGAGCTTTGCCTGCTGTCGCGGTCAGACGACTGCAATCGTTGGCTCGACAGGCTCGGGCAAATCGACGGTGGCAAAGCTTCTGCTGCGCTTCCACGATGCCACCAAGGGCTCCATTCGCCTGAATGGTGTGGACCTGCGCGAGCTTTCGCAAGGTGAGATTCGCGGGCACATCGCCTATGTGCCGCAGAAGGCGTGGCTGTTCTCGGGCACCGTGGCAAGCAATCTGCGCTTTGGCAACGAGGACGCGACCGAGGCGGACATGCTTCATGCGCTGCGGGTTGCCCAGAGCACCTTTGTGCTCGATCAGCCGCAGGGGCTCGATACCCCGGTTGCCCAAGGCGGTACGAACTTCTCGGGTGGTCAGCGCCAGCGCCTGGCCATTGCTCGCGCGCTCATGAAGCATGCCGATCTATATATCTTCGACGACAGTTTCTCGGCCCTGGACTTTAAGACCGATGCCGCCCTGCGTCATGCGTTGCAAGATGAGACGCGTGACGCTGCGGTGCTCATCATCGCGCAGCGCATCTCTACGATCTTGCACGCCGACCAGATTGTCGTGCTCAAGGACGGCGAGATTGTGGGCTTGGGCACGCATAGCGAGCTTATGGAAACCTGCGAGGTGTACCGCGCCATCGCGGAATCGCAAATGAAGGGAGGTGAGTAGCATGACCGAGGAGCTCAAGAAGCAGGGCGGCCTTGTCGATGCCGCCGCTGCGGACGCTGCCGATAAAACGGTCGACCAGGCTGCCGCGTCGACCGAGCTGGATGACGCCGCCAAGGCTGCAGCCGAGCGCGAGGCTCGCCGCCAAGCGCTCTACGAGGAAAATGAGCGCGCCGAGGACGAGCGCGCCCGCGCTGAGGCGGAGCGCATGCGCGATGTGGACGACGAGGACGAGGACGAGAAACCCCGCGACACCTGGGCGACGGTGCGCCGCCTGTGGAGCGAGGCTGCCGGCGACCATTGGCGCTTCTATATCGTGTTCGCGAGCATTGTGTTCTATGCCATCTTTAACACCGCTGCGCCGGCATATAGCGCCCGTGTGATCGATGAGCTGTGGGGCCACATTCAGGTGGCGTTTGCCAACAACGCCACCTTCAACATCACCTGGGAGAACTGCGGCAGGACCATCTTCATCTACTTTATGATTTGGACGGCCGCCGCCTCGTTCTACGCGCTCCAGAGCTTTTTGATGTCGAGCGTTGCCGAACGCCTCAACCTGTGCCTACGCAACCGCATCGCACAAAAGCTCAACCGTCTGCCGCTTGCCTTTTTTGACGCGCATCGTCCCGGTGAGGTCGTCAGCCGTGCGACCAACGACTTGGACAAGATGTCCGAGAGCATGCAGCGCGGCTTGCTGCAGCTGCTGGTGTCGATTGGCACCGTGGTGGGCGCCGTGAGCGTGATGTTCGTGTTTAGCGTGCCACTTACGCTGGTCTTTTTGTTCTTTACGGCGTTGTCGCTGCTGGTGACCAAGGTGGTCTCGCGCCGCACGCATGACGTAACCGGTGAGCGCCAAGAGTGGGTGTCCAAGATTACGAGCGCGGTCGAGGAAGGCTACTCGGGCCGTCTGGTGATTCGCGCGTTTAACCGCGAGCGCCAGAGCTCTGCCGAGGTGCACGAGGCCTCGGGCGAGCTGGCACGTGTGAGTGCCAAGGCCGACTTCATGATTAACGCCGTCGGACCCGCGGTTCGCTTTATCGGCCGTTTGGCGCAGATTGTGATTGCGCTCGTGGGCTGCAGCATGCTGGTCGCCGGTCACATGACCGTCGGCGTGTTCCAGGCGTTCTTCCAGTTTATCTACGAGGCGTCCGAACCCATGACGCAGCTGTCTTTCACTTTTAACTCGCTGCAGAGCGCGCTGGCGAGTGCGGAGCGCGTGTTCGACCTGCTTGATGAGCCCGAGATGGAGGCCGATCCGCTGCCGGATGAGGCCGCCAAGCTGCCGGGTCGCATTGAGGGCCGCGTCGCTTTTGAGCACGTGCGCTTTGGCTATGCGCCCGACAAGCCGCTCATGCGCGACGTGTCGTTTACCGCCGAGCCGGGCCAGAAGATTGCCGTGGTGGGAACCACGGGCGCAGGCAAGACGACGCTCATCAACCTGCTCATGCGCTTCTACGAGATTGACGGCGGGCGTATTACGCTCGACGGCGTGGATACGAGCCGCATGGATCGCGGCGAGCTGCGACAGCAGTTTGGCATGGTGCTACAGGACGCCTGGCTGTTCGACGGCACGATTGCCGAGAACATCGCCTACGGCTGCCCCGAGGCAACGCGCGAGGAGATTGTTGCGGCCGCTCGCGCCGCCCAGGTCGACTTCTTTGTGCGCACCATGCCTCAGGGCTACGACACGCGCGTAGCCAACGATGCCGAAAGCATCAGCCAGGGCCAGCGTCAGCTGCTAACCATCGCACGCGTGCTGCTCAACAACCCGGCGATTCTCATCCTGGACGAGGCGACCTCAAGTGTGGACACGCGCACCGAGCTTGCTATCGGCCGCGCCATGGACGCGCTCATGCGCGGGCGCACGAGCTTTGTGATCGCGCATCGCCTGTCGACGATCGTGGATGCCGACCTGATTCTGGTCATGGATCATGGCAACATTATCGAGCAAGGCACGCATAAGGAGTTGCTCGCAGCCGAGGGCGCTTATGCCGACCTCTATCTGAGCCAGTTCGCCTAACGTAACAAAGGGACAGTCCCACATGTCACATCAAAAAGAAAGGCGCGCCGGGGATGGATTCCCTGGCGCGCCTTTTGCGCCGGTGCCGATGTTGTTTTGTGCCGCTTGCGTTCCTAGCGCTCGTCCACGAGCTTGGCGACGAGGGCCTTGAGCTCGGCCACCTCTCGCTCGAGTTCTTTGACGCGGTGGGCATTCTCGGTGATGCCCTGGCGGTTGAGGGCGGACTGCTCGGCGGCGTCATCGGGCATGTACTCGCGATGCTGCTTGGCGTCGAAACTCTCCTCGAACACACGGCAGCCGTTGCGCTTGATGATGCGTCCCGGCACGCCCACGACGGTGCAGTTGTCGGGCACGTCCTTGACGACAACCGAGTTGCCGCCGATTTTGACGTTGTTGCCGATGCGGATGTTGCCGAGCACCTTGGCGCCCGTGCCCACGGTGACGTTATCGCCGAGCGTTGGGTGGCGTTTGCCGGTCTCGTTGCCGGTACCGCCGAGCGTGACGCCCTGGTAGAGCACGCAGTTGTCGCCCACGATGGTGGTCTCGCCGATGACGACGCCCATGGCGTGGTCGATAAAGAAGTGCTTGCCGATCTGCGCGGCGGGATGAATCTCGACGCCGGTGATGTGGCGGGTGATTTGCGAGAGCGCGCGGGCGAGCGAGCGATGACCGTGCTCCCAGAGCCAGTGCTCGGGCACGTGGTTCCACTTGGCGTGCAGGCCGGGGTACGAAAGAAAAATGACCAGACCGTTTTGCGCGGCGGGGTCCTGCGCTTGGACGGTCTTGATGTCCTCGCGAATGGTATTGATAAAGCTCACTGGCCGCCCTCCCTCAGCGCCGTGACAATGCGATTCAATAAAGTATAGCGATTCGCTAGGGATTAAGGAGGGCGATCTTGCTTTGCTTTGGGCGACAAGTGTCAGTTATGCAAACTTGCTGGTAATGGGGTCATGCTTTTGTGGGGTTGCGCACGAGGGGGCGCCGCAACCGTATACTGGTCAACTTGGACGTATCCGCGCCCACAACTGAGAGGTTTTACTTCATGGGTTTCATCAATTTTATCGCCGAGCTGCTCAAAGACCCGCGCACCGCGATTGCCAGCTGGATCGCCGCCGGCCCGCTTATGGCCTACGGCTGCGTGTTCCTGATCATCTTTATCGAGACAGGCGTGGTTTTCTTCCCGTTCCTTCCTGGCGATTCGCTGCTGTTTGCTTCGGGTTTCTTTGCCCACAACGGTGGCTTTAACATCGTGGCGCTTCTGGCCGTCGCATGGGCGGCTGCCATTTTGGGTGATCAGTGCAACTTTATGATCGGCCACTTCTTTGGCAAAAAGATCATCGCTTCGGGCAAGGTCAAGGCCATGACGCCCGAGCGCATCAAAAAGTCCGAGGACTTCTTGGACAAGTGGGGCCACCTGGCCATCTTCCTGGGCCGCTTCTTCCCGTTTATTCGCACCTTTGTGCCCTTTATCGCCGGCATGGGCGGCATGCACTGGCGCAACTTTGTCATCTTCAACGTGCTGGGCGGCATTACCTGGTCAACGCTCTTTACGCTGCTGGGCTACTTCTTTGGCGGCATTCCCTTTGTGCAGGAGCACTTTGAGCTGTTAATCGTTGGCATCGTTGCCGTGTCGATCATCCCGACCGTGGTCGGTTTGGTTAAGGCTAAGCTGGGCAAAAAGAACGCGTAGCTCGAGCCAGCGCGCAAACCGTGCAGTTGAGGCCCGTCACCGTTTACGGTGGCGGGCCTCTTCAGCTTCGGTCAAATGAAAATACTTTAGTTAGTTAAAGAAAAGCGTTTTATCCGATGCGTGTGCGGAGTACAATCTCGTGCATGCGAATCGACGTGCCATCGGCTTTGATGCTGTCCGTGTGTCCCGTCCGGCTCTACGCTCCGGGCGTGCGACGTTGCGACGCGGTCGGCTCCGGTCCTTGCGTGCGGGTTCGCGAGTATGCAACTGTGTATGTAAGGAGCGACATATGACTGTCGAGAAGAAGGATATCGATTGGGGTAGCCTCGGCTTTGGCTACATGAAGACCGATTACAGCTACGAGGCTCATTGGAAGGATGGCGAGTGGGACGAGGGCGGCCTGACTACCGACCACACCCTGCATGTCTCCGAGTGCGGCGGCATCTTCCATTACTGCCAGGAGGTCTTTGAGGGCCTGAAGGCCTACACCGCCGAGGACGGCAGCATCGTCTGCTTCCGTCCCGACATGAACGCCGAGCGTATGTACAACTCTGCGCAGCGCCTCGAGATGCCCCCGTTCCCCAAGGACAAGTTCGTCGAGGCCGTCAAGCAGGTCGTTTCTGCCAACGCCGCCTGGGTTCCGCCCTTCGGTTCCGGCGCGACCCTGTACGTGCGTCCGTTTATGATCGGCTCCGGTGACGTGATCGGCGTGGCTCCCGCTCCTGAGTACACGTTCCGCATTCTCGTGACCCCGGTCGGTCCGTACTTTAAGGGTGGCCTTAAGCCCGTCAAGCTGCGCGTTTCCGAGTACGACCGCGCCGCACCGCACGGCACCGGCAACATCAAGGCCGGCCTGAACTACGCCATGTCCCTCAAGCCCACGATGGAGGCCCATCGCGAGGGCTATGCCGAGAATCTGTATCTCGACTCCGAGTCCCGCACCTATGTCGAGGAGACCGGCGGCGCCAACGTGCTGTTCGTGAAGGAGGACGGCACCCTCGTCGTTCCGCAGTCGCACACCGACTCCATCCTGCCCTCTATCACCCGTCGTTCGCTCGTTCAGGTTGCCGAGGACCTGGGTATGACCGTCGACGAGCGTCCCGTCGGGTGGGCCGAGGTCAAGGCCGGTACCTTTGTCGAGTGCGGCCTGTGCGGCACCGCTGCCGTCATCTCCCCGGTTGGCGAGATTGACAACAAGGTCTACGGCGCCGACGAGACCGTGACCTTCCCGGCTGGCTACACCGAGATTGGCCCTGTGATGAAGAAGCTCCGCGAGACCCTGACTGGCATCCAGTCCGGTGCTGTCGAGGACAAGCACAACTGGGTTTACACCGTCGCGTAAGCTGTCTTACCTATCCGGGCAGAGAGCAAGTTCCCTCCCGGCGCGTCCTCGGACATGCAAGAAGCCCTCGCTGCGCACTTCGTGCGGCGAGGGCTTCTTGCGTCCTGCGGAGTGCGCCGGGAGGGAACTTGCTCTCTGCCCTGCGGGTTCGGCGATGTCACAACGGGCAATGATTAATCTGAAAAAAGATGGTGCGCGGTCTATTGGCCGCGCGTTGTGCGTGGATAAGAAAAGGGCCCAAGGTTTGTGCCTTGGACCCTAAAGGGTTGATGAACTGGCTTAAGACTCGGCCGTGATTGTTAGAACTTGACGGTCGGGGCCTGGCGGGCTGCTTCGGCGGCCTCGAAGCCCTGGCGCTCCTTAAACTGAAAGATGCCGGCAAAGATGACAGCCGGGAACGTCTGAATGGCGTTGTTGTAGCTGAGCACGCAATCGTTGTAGCTCTGGCGTGCGTAGCTAATCTTGTTCTCGGTATCCTCGAGTGATGCCTGCAGCTGCGTAAAGTTGGTGTTTGCCTTAAGATCGGGATAGGCCTCGGCTACGGCAAAGAGCTGGCGCAGCGCACCGGTCAGCACGTTGTCGGCTTCCATCTTGGCCTCGGGCGTAGTGGCCTTGACGGCGGTGTTACGCGCGCTGATCACGGCGGAGAGCGTCTCCTGCTCGTGCTTGGCGTAGCCCTTGACGGTCTCGACCAGGTTGGGGATCAGGTCGTTGCGGCGCTGCAGCTGCGTATCGATGTTCTGCCAGGCGTTATCGATGCGGTTACGCTTGGTGACCATGTTGTTGTAGATGCCGGCGATGGCGCAGACAATCACAATGACAACAACGATGCCGATGATGATGGTAATCATGATGTCTCCGTTTCGAATGGCCGCGGCGGCATGCGCCAGCTGCCGTTGGTATAACGCTACTAGTATACCCGCAACGTTTTGCCGTGCCGAACTTTCCGGTAAGCGTTATGTTTTCGGTGGGGTTGGCACCGGGGCAAAGCGCGCGAGGTACAGGTGTAAGATATGCGACAGATTGACGAGTGTTGTCTTTGCCCTGAGGATGGCGATACCAGTGGACCTTCGCATCAAGAAAACCTACCGCGCCCTGTTCGATGCCTTCACCGAGCTTCTCGAGGAGCATCATTTTGAGGATCTGACGGTTGCCATGCTGTGCGACCGCGCCATGATTCGCCGCACGACGTTCTACAAGCACTTTCGCGACAAGAACGATTACTTTGCCTTTTATATCGATGAGCTCATGTCCGGCTTGCCGCAAAAACAGCCCGATGAGGCCGGCACAGTGTCTGCCGAGGACGTGCGCGCGCTTCGGCACGCGATTTTGGACGATGCCATGGACCTGATTCTGGCCCATGAGCAGCTCATGGATAACATTTTGGCAAGCAGCATGTCGGGCATGCTGACCAACGTTATTTGCGACCGCATTGCCCGCTCCATCCGCGAGCGTGTGATGAACGTGCTTGCCGAGGATGCCCTGGCCCCCGTGTCACTCGAGACGACGTCTGAGTTTGTCGCCGGCGGTATTATTCGACTTTTCACGATATGGTGGGAATCGGGCCACGATCTTGAACGTCGACCTGAGATAGCCGACGTGGTCGATGCACTGTTCGAGCGAACCATGACGCCGGTGCATCACTAAAAGTGGCGGAGAGAGGGGGATTCGAACCCCCGGAACGCTCTCGCGCTCAACGGTTTTCAAGACCGCCGCATTCAACCGCTCTGCCATCTCTCCGTGAGTCGTAATGATAGCATCGTTTTGAATTTGCAACAGGGAAGGCGAACGATGACGATCACCGAAATCGACGAGAAGTTCATGCGTGAGGCGCTGGCGGAGGCGCGCGCCGCCGCGGCGGTGGGCGAGGTGCCCATCGGAGCCGTAGTGGTGCGCGCGGGCGAGATTGTCGCGCGGGCGCATAATCGTCGCGAGCTCGATCAGGATCCTTCGGCTCATGCCGAGTTTGCGGCCCTGTGCGCTGCCGCTCGGTCGCTCGGTCGCTGGCGCCTTTCCGATTGCACGGTCTACGTGACGCTCGAGCCCTGCTGCATGTGTGCGGGGCTTATGGTTAACGCGCGCGTGGGGCGCTGCGTGTATGGCGCGAGTGATGCCAAGGCGGGCGCGCTGGGTTCGCTGTATGACCTGAATGCCGATTCGCGCCTGAATCATCGGTTTAACGTGACGGCTGGGGTCCTGGCGGATGAATGCCGCGAGCTGCTGAGTAGCTATTTTGGCGGTCTGCGCGGAGCGGGCGGCACTGATTGCGGTTGTGGGGCCGATCTTGAGGCGCATGCCGCTCACGCCGCAGCGCTTGCAGGTGCCGGTGAGGATGCTGACACGGCGGTTGACTTTGGTCCTGCGTGCCGCCGGCCCCGCCGCGTGCTGCTGGCAATTGACTCCTTTAAGGGCAGCGTTTCGAGCGCGCAGGCGGAGGCAGCGGTTGCCGAGGGCGTGCGCCGCGTTTGGCCCGATGCCGAGCTGAACGCTTTGCCGCTGGCAGATGGTGGCGAGGGAACGCTCGATGCCGTTGCCGCTTGCGGTGGCGAGTTTGTGACCTGCGAGGTTGCGGGCCCCTTGGGCGATCGCGTGTCTGCACGGATGTTGGTGGACGGCGAGCGCGGGTCCGCTGTGATTGAGATGGCCGAGGCGGCCGGCATTGGGTATTCGCCTTGCACGGAGTTGTCGGCGCTGGCTGCTACAACCTATGGCGTGGGCGAGCTGATGCTCCGTGCGGTTCGTGCCGGGGCAAAGACTATCTATATTGGCTTGGGCGGCAGCGCCACCAACGATGGTGGCGCCGGCATGCTGCAGGCGCTGGGCGCGCGTGTGGTCGATGAGCACGGCCGCGATATCGCTCCCGGTCTCGCGGGTCTCGAACACGTGGTGAGTATCGATTTGGCGCCAGCGCTTCGGGCACTGAACGGCGTGCGTGTCGTGGTGCTTTCCGATGTCGAGAACCCACTCGTGGGACGCCGAGGTGCCCTAGCGGTGTTCGGTGGGCAGAAGGGCCTGCCGACAGATGATACCGAGGCGCTACGCAGGTACGACAGTTGGATGGTCGGCTACGGTCGTTTGCTCGATGCGGCGATTGCCGGAGCTCGAGCCCAGGGGTTGATGCGCACACCCGAGGGCGCACGGACATTTGGCTCGGTGCTCGGCGTGCCCGGTGCCGGTGCTGCGGGCGGCCTAGGTGCTGCGCTGCTGGCGCTCGGTGCGGAGCTGCGCTCTGGCGTGGAGACGGTGCTCGATCTGGTTGGGTTTGACGAGCGCGTGCGCGATGTCGACCTGGTCATTACAGGCGAGGGCAATATGGATGAGCAATCCGCCGCCGGCAAGGCGCCGGTGGGTGTGGCCTGCCGTGCGAAGCGATATGGCAAGCCGGTGGCCGCTGTCGTGGGCGGTCGTGCCGACAACCTGGATGCGGTGTACGAGCAGGGTATCGACTTGGTTTTGCCGATTTGCCGCAAGCCCATGGATCTGGAGCAGGCACTCGATCTGCAAGAAGCCACAACCAACCTCATCTGTGCCGGCGAGTCTGCCGCTCGATCCTACGACCTCGGCCGAATCTAGAAAAGTAGTCATTTTGGGACGGGGCTAGAAAATCACCCGTAAAGGCATGTGAATCTGAACAAATCAATCCTGCGCCTTGCGGCGCTCGATGGTGTTGTCTGGGGATCGGAGACTATGCACTTCAGGTGTTGACGCCGCCATTTATGTGCCATTAGTAGATTGCCTTTCGTTCAGTTGTTCGCCAATTAATCCTGCCAATTAATTACCATTTCGGGCGAAGACGTGGATTATCTCCATGATGGGCCTCTTTGGGCATAATGTTGTCTTTAAACTGTCCTAATCAATAGATCGCTCTTGGGAAGAGAAGGCGACACCAGAGGGGGAGAAGGGAATTGGAGAGGAAAGTTTTCGGCGGGGGGGCGGAGAGTCGCTGCTCTCTGCCTTGCGCTGGTTCTCGGCTTCGGATGTTTATCCGTTGGCGCGACGGCCGGTGTCGCATATGCGGCCACGGCATCGCGGACTGCGTATACTGCGGAGGAGTTTGAGATCACCCAGGACGGCGTGACCTATTCGTGCGAGACCACGGATAAAGGCACGGCGGAAATCACATGTATTGTTGCCGATGACAGTGTGACCGCGGTGAGTGTGCCCAGCTCCATCGAGCATGGTGGCCAGACCTACAAGGTCACCGAACTTGCATTCTCGTCTGGTATCGTGGCCGAGAACGTTGAGCAGCTGACGCTTCCCGACACGCTCGAAAACGTGCGCGGATGGTATTTCCGGAAGTTCGTAAAGGTCAAGGAGCTCCATATCCCTGGCTCCATCAAGGACTTCAGTTGCACGCTGCAAAACGCCGGCTCACTCGAAAAGCTCTATTTCGATGAGGGCGTCGAGAAGATTAGCGCCAACATGATGGTCAATGGCTGCAGCAGCCTTTCGGAGATCGATCTCCCCTCCACCCTCAAAATGATTTCTGGCTCGGGCGCCTTCGAGGGGGCCACAGCCCTCACGGGCATCGAGTTTCCAAAAGATGTCGCCTTCTCCGACACCATAACGGGCGTTTTCGAAGACTGCACGTCTCTGACAAGCGTGTCGTTGCCCGCTTCGGTTACTAAGATCCCCTCGCACATGTTTGACGGATGCACCTCTCTAACATCCGTCACCGCGCTGGGCGAAATCGAGTCCATCGGGGATAAGGCGTTTCAGAATTGCTCGAGTTTGACCGGCATCGATTTCCCGGGCACATTGAAGAGCATCGGATCCTCTGCTTTCCAGGGGTGCGCCAGCCTAGCGAGCGTGCCCAATCTAAGCAAGGTAACAAACATGGGCTGGGGGGCTTTTTACGAGTGCGAAAATCTGAAGGCGTCCGTGGACCTGTCCTCGCTGCAGAGCGTTCCGGGCTATGCGTTCTGCTACGCGCCGGTTACGATCGTGGGGCTCTGCGACAGCCTGAAGAGCATCGGTGACTGGGCCTTTATCTGGAGCAACGTCGCCGTCCAGCTTCCCGAGACACTTGAGAAAATTGGCAACTACGCCTTCTATCGCGGCACGTTGCCGGAGCAGCTTTCCATTCCGGATTCCGTGACTTCCGTTGGCACGGCAGCCTTCTCGCGCGTAGATGGCGTGAGAGACGTAACGATTGGGCGCGGTCTTACCGAAATACCCTTGGATATGTTTGAAGGCAGCACGGTTAAAAAGATCACAATCGAAAACAGCATGGACGACATCAAAGGCTCGGAGAAACTCCCGAGCTCTGGCGTCGATATCGTCTACACGCGCGAGTCCATCGATGACGGCGTCGGCGATACCGTGAGTCATGACGGCACCAAGACCCTTCAGGAGCTGGTCAGCGAGGCCCCCAAAGGCAAGGAGACCGTCATCAAGCTGGAAAAGCACGTGAAGCTCGGCTCCATGCTCACGATTCCTGCCGGGAAGATGATTAAGATCACGTCGGATAAGCCCTATACCATCTTGGCAACAAAGAATAGCGATGTCTCCGTACTGGTCAATGTTGCCGAGGGGGCATCTCTCGAGCTGTCGGGGAACGTGTCCCTGAGGGGTCGATACAACAAGGGCGCCATTATTTCTAGCAGGGGAGCGGTTGTGCTCTCTGGCGAGGCCGTTGTGTACGACGGCACCACGAGCAGTGATAACGCGGGCGCCGTCGACGTGTCGGGAGAAAATGCCTCGCTTACCATGACGGGCGGCGTTATCGAGCAGTGCGAGCTGCGCCATTCGTATTGCGGTGCCGTTCGCGCGTCCAGTGGCGCTCATGTAGTTATGAGGGGTGGCGTTATCCGTAACAACGGAGTCGTTACCGGGGCCACCAATTGCTATTGGCTTACATCTTCTGGCGTCATTTTGTGGGGCGATGCTCGCTTTGACATGAGCGGAGGCCGCATCGAGGGCAACAACGGTTATCGAGGCAGTGCGGTGCTTGCGTACGGCCAGGGTAAGGGCGAAAACCAAAGAGCCAAGTTCACGATGACTGGTGGCCAGATTTCCGGCAACAGGAGCAGTAGGCTGGAGGCGGCCTACGATCCTTCCGGAGCAGTTCATATTGAGGGCAACGCCGAGTTCACCATGACGGGTGGAAAGATTAAGAACAACGTTGTGTCTGGCAAGGGCAAAGGCAAAGGCGGCGGAGTGTGTGTGGTTGACCCGGGCTGCCAGGGCGGCGAAAAGGGGAATACTGCTTTCACCATGCAGGGCGGGTCCATATCTGACAACTCCGCTTCCGCCGGCGGAGGCGTCTATGCCTATTCGGATGGCGTCACGCTCAGCGCGGGCGAGATCAAGGGCAATACTGCTTGGAGCATGGGTGGCGGCGTGTATAGCGAAGGTAACGAGTATCTTGGCTATAGTACGCTCCATATCGAAAACGCTCTCGTTGTTGATAACCATGCGGATAAACAGGGCGGCGGCATGTGGTTCTGCCCGACCGGAGATGCCAAGGTCTACGTCCAGGACGGCGGCCTGATCGCCAGGAACACGGCTGGTGATGCGGGAGACGACTTTGTCTTCACCGGCTTCAAAGATGCCAAATACAAACTGACCTTGGCCAACCGCGCTCCGGGCGGCGGAAAGGTCAGCTGGTACAGAGACGGTGGACTGTTTAACCCCGAGGGCACCACTGCGGCAACAAACCCCAAAATCCCGCGATTCACGCCCGATGGCGATAACGGCGAGCCCCTGTCCTTTACCGACGCCACGCCGAACGTCGCGCTTAAATCTGTGATGAGCGAGGATGTGTATAACCTCGGCGGCGGCCAGACGTCGCTGACGATCTCTGGCAATACGGCGCCGTTGGGAGGCGGCATCGGCGCCAACGGCGGCGTTGTCATCGGTAAGTCCGAGAACATCAACATTCCCATCAAAAAGGTCTGGGGGAACCATAAGATCCCCCATCCTAATAAGGTCAAAGTAAATCTCAAGAACGGCGATACCGTCATCGATTCGATCACCCTGAGCGAGTCTGACGGCTGGGAGGGCGTCTTCTCCAACCTGCCGCAGCGTGATGCTTCCGGCTCCGAGGTCCGCTACACCGTGGCCGAGGACGCCGTCGAGGGCTACAGCTCCAAGGTCTCCGGCGACGCCGAGCGCGGCTTCACCGTGACCAACACTGTGAAGACGGGCGAGCTCGATGTCTCCAAGACCGTCGTGGCGCGCGAGGGCCTGGCGGTCGACGCGGACAAGATATTTAAGTTTGTGGTTGAGGCCACCGATGCCATGGGCCGCAAAGTATCCGGCACCTACGGTGACGCGACGTTCGAGGACGGCAAGGCGACCCTCAAGCTCAAAGATGGCCAGACGGCGAGGATCACGGGGCTGCCCGCGGGAACTGCCTACACGGTGACCGAACGTGCCGCCGAGGGCTACACGACCGCGGTGAACGGAGCCGAGGGATCCAGGGCCGAGGGCTCCATCTCGGCCGATCAGGTCGCCTCCGCCGCCTTCACCAACACCTTCGACCCCGCCCCCGCCACGGCGTCCGTCCCCGAGCTCACCAAGGTGCTCGCTGGAGGCCGCAAGCCCGGCCTCCAGGAGGGGGAATTCACCTTCGAGCTCTCCCTCACCGATGGCGCGGGCAATGTTCTCGAGGGCTACCCAATCGAGGCGAAGAATGACAAGGACGGCAAGGTTTCCTTTGGCGAGCTCAGCTTCACCAATCTGGGCACCTACCACGCGACCGTGACCGAGAAAGCAAGCGGCGATGTCCTGATTGAGGACGACGCGCATGCCTACACCTTCGACATCGCGGTGACTCAGACCGGTGCCGGCCTTAAGGCCGAGATCTCCAACGAGCGGGGCAAGAAGACTTTCACCAACACCTTCACGCCGCACGACAACACCAAGACCGTCACCAAGGCGGACGCCTCGGGCGCCAAGGTCGATGTGGATGGCAAACCGGTGGGCGTGGGCGATACCCTCACCTATACCATCGGCTGGGCCAATAACAGCGTCGACGACAGGGGCGCCGCGCAGGCGGCCGACGTGACGGTGACCGATGTCCTGCCCAAGGGCGTTAACTATGTTGAGGGTTCTGCCGACGGTGCCGCCTACGACGCCGCGACGCGCACCCTTACCTGGTCGCTCGGCGAGCAGGCTGCGGGCGCCACGGGCACGCTCAGCTTTGACGTGAAGGTCTCCGCCGAAGCCGCCGTGGTCGACGACATCGCCAACACCGCAACGGTCAAGGTGGGCGAGAACGAGTCGCAGACCAACACGACCCACAACAGCGTGCCCCGCGGGGGCAGCCTCACCGTCAAGAAGACGGTCGTCGGCGGCGACAGCCAGCGTGAGTTCGGCTTCACGGTCGCGCTGGCCGACGGGGACGGCGAGCCCGTCTCCGGCACCTTCGGCAAGGGCGAGGACGCCGTGACGTTTACGGACGGCAAGGCGACCTTCACGCTTAAGGATGGCGGGGAGAAGATCATCTCCGGCCTACCCGTGGGCGCGCACTATACCGTGACCGAGGATGCCGCCGAGGGCTACGCGACCACGGCCGAGGGGGCCGAGGGCACCGTGACCGAGGCAGGCGCGACTGCAGCGTTCACCAACACGTACGGAACGGCCACCGAGGGCAGGGACGTCTCCACCGCGGGACTCTTCACCAAGACGCTCGAGGGCCGCGACTGGGCGGAGGGCGATAGCTTCCAGTTCACGCTCGCGGGCGAGGGCGGCGCTCCCATGCCCGAGGGCTCTGCCGACGGCTCCAAGACCGTCAGTGTGACGGCCGCCGCCGGCACCAAGGCAGGCGATAGGGTCGCCTTCGACTTCGGCCCCATCCGCTACACGCTCGATGACATCAAGGACGCCGGGTTCGCCGAGGTCGGCGGCAAGCGCGTGCGCGCCAAGACCTTCGCCTACACGGTGCGTGAGGTCAGGCCCGATGACGGCTCCGCCATCGCCGGCATGGCCTACGACGGCCACGCCGCCACGATGACGGTGACCGTGACCGACGACGGCTCCGGCAACCTCACGGCCACGACGCCCGCAATCGCGCAGGCGAGCGGCGGCGACTTCGTCAACACCTACACGACCGAGCTCGACTACTCGACCCGCGCGGGAGTGCGCCTGTCCAAGACGCTCCGCGGCCGCGCCATGGAGGCGGGGCAGTTCGCCTTCACCGTGACCGCGGACGCCGAGACGGCCGCCAAGCTCGGCCTCAAGACCGGTAAGGACGCCTACGCCGTGGCCGCGGCCGATGACGGCGCGGCCGGCCTGGTCGACCTCATCGGCGGGACCGCGGAGAGCGATGTGAAGTTCACCGACGCCGACGCGGGCAAGGTCTACCGCTTCACCGTCACCGAGACCAAGCTCGGCGGCGAGGGCTACACCAACGACACCGCGCCGCGCACGGTGACCATCGCGCCCGCCTACGACGCCGCGACGGGCAAGCTCACGGTCACGACCACGGTTGCCAGGGACGGTGTCGAGGTCGCCCGCAGCGAGGTCTCCACAGCGAATGACGTCACGGCGACGCCCGCGCCCGTGACGGTCGCGTTCCAGAACTCCTACGAGGCCACCGGAACGCTCGGCGGCGAGGGCAACGTGGCCATCAACGCCACCAAGACGCTGACGGGCCGCGCCGCGGCGGCGGGCGAGTTCTCGTTCTCCGTCCGCGATGCCCAGGGCAATGTGGTCGCGACCGCGACCAACCAGGCCTCCGGCGACGGCGAGGCCGTGGGACTTTCGTTCTCGCCCATCTCCTACACCACCGACGCTCTCGAGCAGATGGTGGCGGACGGCATCGCCACCAGGGCCGCCGACGGCTCCTGGGTCATTCCCTATACCGTTTCCGAGGACGGTACGGACCGGCTGCCCGCGGGCGTGACGGCGGCCGTGTCGAGCTTCGGCATTACGGTCAAGGTGACCGATAACGGCAAGGGCGGGCTGGATGTGGCCGTGACCTACCCCGAGGGCTCCGACGGTACGCTGTCGTTTGTGAATGCCTATAGCGCCGGCGAGGCGACGGTCGATCTCGCGGGCACCAAGACGCTGGCGCTTAGCCAGGCCGGACTCGGCCTCACGCAGGCCGGCATTGCGGGCAAGTACACCTTTAAGATTGAGCCGCTGGACGGCGCGCCCGCGCCGGTCGACGCCTCCGGCAAGACGGTGACCGAGGCGGCCAACGACGCCGCCGGTAACGTCGCGCTGGGCCACGTCACGTTTAAGCAGCCGAGCGACCTCGATGACGTCGAGATCGACGGCGGCGGCCTGCGCGCCAAGACGTTCACCTACCGGGTGAGCGAGTCCGGTTCGGTCGACGGCGTGGTCAATGACGCGACGGCAACCAGGACCTTCATGGTCAGGGTGGTCGAGGACACCGCCGCGGGCACGCTTGTCGCGGAGGTCCTGCCCGCAGAGGGCACGCCCGAGGGTAAGGGCGCGTTCGAGTTCACCAACACCTACGGCGTGAACCCGACGCCGAGCTCCGTCACCGACCAGATCAAGGTGAGCAAGAAGCTTAAGGGCCGTGATCTGGCCGAAGGCGAGTTTGAGTTCCAGCTGGTCGAGATTGCCGCTGACGGCAGCGAGAGCGTCGTGGCGACGGGCAAGAACGCCGCCGACGGCACGGTCGCGCTCAGCCCCGTCACCTACACCGCGCCCGGCACGCACAGCTACGAACTGCGCGAGTCCGCCGCCACGGCGGGCGGCGTGACGTACGACAAGACGACGTACCGCGTGCGCACGACGGTCACCGATGCCGGTAACGGCACGCTCGCCGTCAAGCACGAGCTGGCGGATGCCGAGGGCAATGCCGCGGGCGACACCTCGGCGATCTTTACCAACGGCTACGAGGCCGCGCCCGTCACCCTCAAGCTGGGCGCCGCCAAGGTGCTCAAGGGCGCCGAGCTCACGGCGGGCCAGTTTGGCTTTGAGCTCAAGGGCCGGGACGGCAAGGTCATGTCGACCGCCAAGAATGCCGCCGACGGCAGCGTCGTGTTCGATGCGCTGACCTTCAAGCGGGCCGGCACCTACACCTTCACGGTGAGCGAGGTCGACGACGGCCAGGCGCACGTGACCTACGACAAGGCGGTGCACGAGATCGTCGTCACGGTGAGCGACGAGGCGGCAGACGGCACCAAGACTGGCTACCTGTCGGCGAAGGTCTCCTACGAGGGCGACGCCAACCTGCCGCCGGTCTTCACCAACAGCTACGTCGAGGAGCCCGGCACCCCCGAGAACCCCGGCACGCCGGGCGGCGGCTCGGGCGGCGGTTCCGATAACGGCTCCGGCGGAGGCTCCGGCGGCGACGGCTCCAAGGGCGGCATGCCCGACACCGGCGACCGCAGCCTGCCGGCGGCCGCGCTCGCGGTCATGGCCGGCATCGGCGCTCTGACCGTCGCAGGCGGCGCGGTCCTGTACCGCAGGCGCCGCTAGCGATATGGACGAGTGGGGCGAATCCATCCGATGGGTTCGCCCCACTTGCCGTGGCGGGCGGGAGCAGGTAAGATATACCGAGCGCCTAGCGCGTTCGATGGGTTCGGATGACGACATGTTCCGAATCTGGTCAGGTCCGGAAGGAAGCAGCCATAAGGAGCCTCTGTCGGGCATCCGAATCCATCGAGCGCACGGGCGCTTTTTTGGTGCCGCGATGCGGTCCCGGTGCCGGCGGGCTGTTTGGTGCCTCGCTGGTCCTCGGCTTTGCCTGCGGGATCGCTCGACTACCAAACAGCCCGCCGGCACCGGGACCACTTCGTCCAAAAATCACCCGTAAAGGCGCGTTAGCCTAATTAAATCTATCCCTTAAGGAATGCTGCTCGTTGGCGTTGTTTGGAGCGCGGTGGCGATGTGCTTCAAGAGACAGTGGCATTACCATTTGTTTTTACAAGTAAAGAGGCCCGTTTCTCTGGGTTGGGGAAACGGGCCTCTTTTTGTCTCTGGGCTTGTGGATTGGCGAAGACAATAACCGCTGGCAACTATTTTGAGTTCTTGATGCGGCGTGTGGCTGTGGCGGTTATTCCGAGTCCTGCGGCGGCGATTCCTGCGAGTACGATTGCACTAGGCGTCGTGTCGCCCGTATTTGCAAGCTTGCCGTCTGCATTTGCTTGCTTGGTGGAGCTCGATGGAGCGTATTTGCCGGTCGCGGGCGAGCCGGTGGGCTGTGTCGTCTCGGTCGGTTGCGCTGAGCCGGAGGGAGGCACTGTCTCGGTCGGTTTTGCTATCTCGGGCGAGGCGGCCTTGTCTGCCGCGGCTTTCGCCTCTTCGTATGCCTTGCAGGCGTCGTCATAGGCCGCTTGCGCCTTTTCCAAATCGTCGAGGAGCGCATCTCGCTTGGCTACGTCCTCATCGATGTGGGCTTTGGCTTTCTCCGCCTCACTTTCGAAACGCTGAACCTGTCTTTCCTGGCTTTCGAGCCGGCGTTGGCAGTGGTGAAGATCATCTTCACAAGATTTTTCTCGCCTTTCTGCCGACATGATCTCACTTCGCAACTGCTTAATAGTTTCGTTAGAAGCTCCGTCGTCGATTGCCTTATTTAATTCTGCCTGAAGGCCGCTTGTCCGGTTGTGGGCCTCATCGTATTTGGCTTGGGCTGCATCGACGTTCGCTTGCATGGCGGGAAGGGGTTTCCTCCATTTGGCGGCTTCCGTCACCACCATGTCGTAGATCTCTTGAAAAGCGGCAATGTCATCATCGATTACCGCAAGTTTCTCAGGACTTGCGGCGTCTTTTGCGGCCTCGAGGGTTTTGAGCGCTTCCTGCATGGCTGCATACGCTTTTTCTTTTGCGGCGGCCGCATCTTCCGTCTGCAAGGCAACTGCACCGGTGGGGGAACTGGTTTCTGCCGCGATCGCCGTTACGGGGGGCGATTCCCGCGACAAGTGCCGCGGAAAGGGCGATGCCCACGGTTGCTCGTCTTGCTCTTCTTGCGAGAATGTCGTTCATCTCGGCACCTCATTTCAAGGGTTGGCGACTCGGCTGGTGGCACTACTGTAGTAAGTATACCAAGCGATTGGCGCGCCGCTGACCGGGCATGCGCACTTCTCCGCTTCTTTGGAAACCGAACCCCATTAGAAATGACGAGTTGTTTACGCTTCTTTGGGGCGACAGTACTATCATGATTCGAATTGAGTGTGAATGATGATAGGGAGCGCCTATACATGATTGAGCTGCTCAGGCGTTTTGGTGGTAAGTTTCGCCGATATATGGTGATTGGCCCTGCGTGTAAGTTGATCGAAGTGATTTTTGACCTGCTGACGCCGCTGATGATTGCCCAGATGATCGATAAGGGCATCGGCGCACACGATGTCAACGCCGTCGTCCGTTACGGCGCGGTGCTCGCCGCCATGGCTGTGATCGGCATCTCGTTTACGCTCGTCTGCCAAAAGATGGCGGCGCTCACCTCGCAGGGCATGGGTACCGATATCCGCGGCGCGCTCTACGAGCACATCAAAAAACTGAGCTATGCCGAACTCGACCGCTTTGGCACGCCGTCGCTCATCACCCGCATCACCAACGACGTTAACCAGGTGCAGCTCGCTGTGGCGCTGGGCGTACGCATGCTCATCCGCTGGCCCTTCTTGGCCGTGGGCTCCATGGTCGCGGCCCTTTCTATCGACCTTAAGCTCGGCATGATCTTTTTGATTTGCACGCCCGCCATCGGCTTGGTGTTTTGGTTTGTCATGGCGCGCTGCATCCCGTACTACAAGCAGCTGCAGGCAAAGCTCGACCGCATCGCGCTTATCTGCCGCGAGGGCCTTTCGGGCGCCCGCGTGGTTCGCGCCTTTGTGCGCGAGGACCATGAGCGCGAGCGCTTTGCCCAAGCCGCCGATGACCAGGCCAATACTGCCATCGCGGTGGGCAAGCTCTCGTCGATTCTCAACCCCGTCACGTTTCTTGTGATGAACCTGGGCGTGTGCGCCATCCTGTGGGTCGGCGGCATCCAGGTCAACGTGGGCGAGCTCACGCAGGGTCAGGTCATGGCGTTCGTCAACTACATGACGCAGACCCTCACCTCCATCGTGTATGTCGCCAACCTGGTCGTGGTCTTTACCAAGTCGAGCGCCAGCGCGTCGCGTATCAACGAGGTGCTCAATTGCGTGCCGAGCATCACCGACGGGGGCAACCAGCCGGTCGCACTGCCCGAGCCGGGCAATGTCGCTCCAGTTCCTGCGCTGAGCTTTAGCCATGCGAGCTTCTCCTTTGGCGCCGGCGCCGCCAACGTCGTCAACGATGTGACCCTGGAACTGCCGCCGGGCAAAACGCTCGGTATTATCGGCGGCACGGGTAGCGGCAAGTCCACGCTCGTCTCGCTTATTCCGCGCCTCTACGATGCGGGCACCGGCAGTGTGAGCGTGATGGGCTCCGACGTGCGCGCCTGGCCGCTCGACCAGCTGCGCCATGTGGTTGCGACCGTTCCGCAGCGTGCGTCGCTGGTGAGCGGCACCATCCGCAGCAACCTGACCTGGCGTGACGAGTCGGCGACCGACGAGGAGCTCTGGGCGGCGCTCGAAATGGCGCAGGCGAGCGAGTTCGTGCGCAACAAGCCGCAGGGGCTCGACGCCCCGGTCGAGGCGGGCGGCAAGAACTTTAGCGGTGGCCAGCGCCAGCGCCTGACCATCGCGCGCGCCTTGGTGGGTTCGCCTCGGATATTGATCATGGACGATTCTGCCTCGGCGCTCGACTTTAAGACCGACGCGGCGCTTCGCCATGCCATTCGCGAGCGCAGCGTGCGCGGTGCCGCCGAGGGCGGGCTGCCGCTGACCACGGTGATTGTGAGCCAGCGCGTCTCGACCGTGCGCGACGCCGACATGATCTGCGTGCTCGATCACGGTTCGGTCGCGGACCTGGGCACGCATGACGAGCTGTATGCAAGCTGCCAGCTCTACCGAGAGATCTGCCAGTCGCAGCTGCGCCGCGAGGAGCTCGAGGGCCGGCAGGGGAGTGCGACACCCGCGTCCGCCCCAACCGCCCCCGCATCCGTCTGCGCAAAGGAGGGCTGCTAGATGAATCCGTATACTTCCTCCGGTTCGGTCGCCACGATGACGGCCAATGTGTCTGGCAACGACAAGCTCAACGATCTGGGCGACGGCCCGCGCCAGCCCGGCGACCCCGAGCGCTATCCCGTGGGCGCGGTGACGCGCCGCCTGATGGGCTACGTCCGTCCGCATCGCATTTCGTTTACGGCGTCGTTTGTGAGTGCCGCTATCTCCGTGATTTTGCAGCTCTACACACCTATTCTTATCGGCGAGGGCATCGACCTGGTTATTGCTACCGGGCAGGTGGACTTCGACGCGCTACTGCCGCTCGTCACCAAGCTCGCGATTGTCGTCGTAGGTGCCGCGGCCTTCCAGTGGCTGCAGGGCTACTGCGTCAACCGTCTATCCTACGAGACGGTGCGCGACATGCGCGTGGAGGCGAGCGACAAGCTCAGCCGCATGCCGCTCAGCTTTATCGACGGCCATGCCCACGGCGACCTCATGAGCCGCGTGGTCAACGATGTCGACCAGGTGGGCGACGGTCTGCTGCAGGGCTTTACCCAGCTTTTCACAGGCGTTATCACCATCGTTGGCACGCTCGCGTTTATGCTCTCCATTAACCTGACCATGACGCTTGTGGTGGTGCTTGTCACGCCGCTTTCCATTTTTGCCGCCGGCGCCATCGCCAAGCTTTCCAACAAGAGCTTTACGGCCCAGCAGCGTATTCAGGGTCAACTGGGCGGTCATATCGAGGAGTATGTGGGTGAACAAAAGCTGGTGGATGCGTTTGCCTATGGCCCCAACGCGCAGCTGCGCTTTGATGCCCTCAACGCCGAGCTCTATACGGCAGGTGAGCGCGCGCAGTTTATGGGTTCGCTCTCCAACCCCGGCACGCGTTTTATCAACAACATCATCTACGCCGTGGTCGCCGTGATCGGCTGCGTGGGCGTGATCACGGGTGTGCCGGCGGCGCTTACGGTGGGCGGCGTGCAGATCTTCCTGTCCTACGCCAACCAGTACACCAAGCCGTTCAACGAGGTCACCAACGTTATTACGCAGATTCAGACCGCGTACGCCTCGGCGCGCCGCATGTTTGCGCTGCTCGATGCGCGCGAGCAGGAGCCCGACGCTGTGGATGCCATTGAGCTCGCCGCCCCGAAGGGCGAGGTTGCCTTTGAGCATGTGGACTTTAGCTACGTGCCCGACCGCAAACTGCTGCAGGATATCTGCATCGATGCCAAGCCCGGCACGCGCTTTGCCCTCGTCGGCCCCACGGGCTGTGGCAAGACAACGCTCATCAATTTGCTGCTGCGTTTTTACGATATCGATGCCGGTCGCATCGCGGTCGATGGCCGTTCCTCGCGTGACTACACGCGCGCAAGCCTGCGCCGTGCCTTTGGCATGGTACTGCAGGACACTTGGCTGTTTGAGGGCACGGTGGCGGAAATCATCGCTTACGGTTGTCCCGATGCCACACGCGAACAGGTTATCGAGGCGGCCAAACGCGCGCATGCGCACAAGTTTATCGTGCAGCTGCCGAAAGGCTACGACACGGTGATTGGCGAGGACGGCGGCACGTTTAGCCAGGGTCAAAAACAGCTGCTGTGCATCGCGCGCGTCATGCTCACCGACCCGGCGATTTTGCTGCTGGACGAGGCAACGTCGAGCATCGATACGCGTACCGAGCTGCAGGTGCAGGCGGCATTCGACGAGCTCATGGCAGGTCGCACAAGCTTTGTCGTGGCGCACCGCCTGAGCACCATCCGCAACGCCGACTGCATTCTGGTGATGCGCGACGGCCAGATTATCGAGCACGGCACGCATGACGAGCTGCTAGCGGCAGGCGGCTTCTATGCCGAGCTTTATCGTAGCCAGTTTGCCCAGTAGGGCCCAGTAGGGGCTGCCGATTAGCGGCAGATGGTTTACATCTGCGTCGATAGTACTAAGATATGCTTTTAATAAATTGCATTAGTGGCTTTGGTTTTGGGGGAAACGAGGCAACGTGACTATGACGTGCTCTTTGGTGGTTAACAGCAAGAGCGGTAATACCAGGATGGTTTCGGGCGCGATCAAGCGCGCTCTGCAGGCTGCGGGCGTTGAGTTTGTCCATGCCGCGGCGTTGAGCGACGATGCGGATGCAGATCAGGTTGCGCTCGAGGCGCAGGGGGCCTGCGCGGCCGACATGGTGCTCGTCGGTTTTTGGTGCGACAAGGGCGCGTGCACGCCTTCGGTCGCGGCGTTGCTCTCCGCCTTGCACGGTAAGCGCGTCTTCCTGTTTGGCACCTGCGGTTTTGGCGCCGACCAGAGCTACTATCAGCAGATTATCGACCGCGTAACTTCCAATTTGGCTGGGGATGCCGAGCTTGCGGGCTGGGCGATGTGCCAGGGCAAGATGGGCCCCGCGGTCAAGCAGCGCTACGAGGCCATGCTCGAGCAAGATCCCGAAAACGCCCGATTTAAGATGCTGCTCGACAACTGGGTTGCCGCAAAGGATCACCCCACTAAGGAGGATCTGGACAACATGGCCGCAGCCGCAAAGAAGGCCGTGCTGGGAGAGTAGCTTCGCCGTTCGCGGTCCTTCGTGCAAAACAATACAAATGTGAAAGCCTCGAAGTTCTCGAGGCTTTTTTCTTGACACGAGGGCGCTCCTTTATTGATGGAAGGCCTAATAAGCTGATTGTTCTATGCCCGGATGTGTGCGGAGTGGGATGGGATTTCCGGATGGGTGGGGTTGCGGAAGCTGCGTCCCGGAATTTGCCTTTGGAATGGGATGCCGTTTCCGGTTGAGGGTCTTGGCGGAAAGTGCGACCCGGAATTTGTGATCGAAGCGGGATACGGCTTCCCAACGGGGCCACAAGCGGAAGCCGCATCCCACTCCGGACGGGAATTCTGGGACACGGTTTTCAGAGGGTTATGGGCTGCGAACTACATGAGGTTGTCATAAAACTCTAGTAAAAGGGGTCGGAAATAAATGGCGCTTCCAGCAGTTTGTTTTAATGTGGGGGGGGGTACCATTATTTTAGTTTCGCAAAAAAATGATCCCTCTATGGGGAAGTTGCGTAGGGGGTTAGTCACAGATATTGGATAAAACAGACTAATTTGGTGATAAATGACCACTTACGCCAAAATAGGTAGCATTTAGCGACAAAACATTGAAAAATGTGTAGCACATCGCTATGTTTTTATTACGAAAAGATTCCAAATTGGCTTATTTCGGACTCACTTTTCAAGCGCCTTGCGGTTCCTGTTGAAACTTGCTGACCTTTGGATGGGTCGAATAGGTCCTCAAGGGGGATGAATTATCACTTTGGCTGCGCGTAGACTCAAACGATTTATTGCACTTTTGAGTAGCTTGGCGTTCGCGCTTGTCATAGCCCTTGCCGTTGTTTCTTTTGTGCCTCGCGCATTTGGATACATGCCCTTTGCTGTGCTTTCGGGCTCTATGGAACCCGATCTTCCCGTTGGCTCCATGGTGTTTGTCCGCCAGGTTGAGCCAACGGATATTACCGTGGGCGACAATGCAACCTTTTACCGATCGGACGGCGCCGTGGTGACGCACCAGGTGTACGAGATCGACCCTGCCGCGCAGACGATCGGCACGCAGGGAATCGCAAACAAAAATGCAGATGGAACCATCATGCACGATGCCGAGCAGACGCCTTTTTCACGCGTGATCGGCACTGTCTCTTTTTGTGTCCCTTACCTGGGCTTCGTTAACGCATATTGCACGACGATGCCCGGTTTGCTTGTTGTGGTGGCCGTTCTGGCGCTGCTGGTCGCGGCGTCGATAGTGCTCGATCGGGTGGTTCCCGACGAGCCTGCGGGCAAGCATGCCCGCGCGCATGCGAGGGAGCGGCGTTCATAGCGGCAGGGGAGAGGTGTCGGCAACGGCAAGGGCCGTTGCCGGGGAAGTCGATTTTCGAAAGGAAGAGAACGATGGAAAACAAGAAGAAAAAGCGCTACGGCATCATTGCCGCCCTGCTGCTGTTGGTGATGGCCGCCGGTGTGGGTACCTATGCATGGCTGACGGCGCAGGAGCACATTGACAACGTGTTCACGGTGGGTAGCTTTGGCCACCCGGAAAACAAGCCTGATCCGACCGATCCCGAGAAACCGGACCCCGATAATCCGAACACTGAAAAGGCCTACCTGTTCGAGACCCAGTGGGTTGCCAACTCCAAGATGGTTCCTGGCGCCACTGTGGCCAAGAACCCCAATGTCGGCATCAAGGCTGGCTCTGATGATGCATACGTATTCATTTACGTAAAGAATGCCATCGTCAAGCCTGGCACCAGCCTTGAAAAGACCCCGTACTTTACGCTCAAAAATACGAATTGGAAGCCCGTTGAGGGTCAAGTCAAGACCAACCAATCTGACAACTCTGGCAACCAGTACGTGAGCGGTCTGTTTATGTACTCCAAGAACTCTGCCGCAGAGAACCTGCCTGCAAAGCTCGAAGCCAACAAAGCAGCGCAGGACGTTTATACCGATGAGCTTTTCACTGCCGTGACGATTCCCTCTGCCATGAACAACACCGATGTTGTCGAGACTACTACTGACCCGAAACAGGCTCCCACGATGACGGTCTCTGCCTACATCTTTGGCGCGGGCCAGAATGGCACCGAGCAGGGTGAAAATGCTGACGCGCAGAATGCCCTTAAGCAGGCCAAGGAATGGGCTAAGACTCAGGCTCAGGCTTAATCCCCCCACTGAGATCCCGGCCCGCCCCCACCTCTATATTCGGGCTGGGATCTCGGTCCCCCTTTTTATCGACGATTGGCGAACGTAATGCTCAACAATCTTTCCGACAATCAGAAACGCACCTTGGCGCTTGCCGCGATTGCGCTGTTGGCCCTGGCGTGCATGTGTGGCACGCTGGCTTTTACCGTTGATATGGTTCCGGTGAACAACGTTCTATCGTTTGGCAGCGTGAAGGTACGAGTCTGCGAATACACCCTCAACGAGCGGGGCGAGGAGATTCCGTTTGAGGCCAACGAGCGCGGGGACTATCCCGACACCAAGGCCGGGGGCTCTGACATCAGCCGCATTGTACGCGTGGAGAACGCCGGCGCGCAGCCTGAGTACGTTCGCGCGCGCCTGCGTATGGCGTCGGTGGCGCCCGACGGTTCGAGCGCGAACGCCTCGGGCAACGTTGTCTTTCACGTGAACGCGGGCGAGGGGTCCCCGTGGATCGATGGCGGCGATGGGTGGTACTACTACCGCGGATTGGATGGGCGTGGCGGCGTGCTCGACCCCAGCGCCATGACGGAAAGCCTCATGGACTCGCTGCACTTTGTGGGCGACTACCACGATGCCGCGCGCGGCGGCTCATACAGGCTCGATATCGACGTTCAGGCCGTGCAGGCCAAAAACCAGCAGGCAAGCGATACCGTCCTCGACGTGCTTGACGTCGCGGGCTGGCCGGAGGCGAACTAGCCTATGAAGATCAAGAACATGAACCGGGGCGTGCTTAGCAGGCTAGTTGCCGTCGCGGCGATTGCCCTTTGCTGCGTTATGGCGCTGCCAACGGTGGTGCATGCCGAGGACGTGCCCGAGAACACAAACGAATACCACATCAAAAACGCGAACGACTTTTTGGTGTACGTGGCGCTTTCGCGTGAGCGCGATACGTCCGGCTGGCGCGTTTATCTCGATAACGATATCGTGCTTAATGATGACGACATGAAGACCATTGTCTCGCACACCGTTAAGCATCTGTCGTTTGGCAACAAGGAGCATCCGTTTAAGGGCGTGTTCGATGGTCAAAACCACACCGTTGAGGGCCTGAGCTACGATAAAGACGCTTTTGACCCCGAGCGCGATACGGGATTTTTTGCCGAGACCAACGGTGCCACCATCAAAAACTTCCTGGTCAAGGACGCCAACGTGTGGGCGGACTTCCGCGGTGGCATTATCGTGGGCAAGGCCGTCAAAACGCGCTTCGAAAACGTTATGGTCATGGAGAGCACGCTGCACGTGACCTGCGCCAACAATGCTCTCAACCTCATTACCAACGCAGGCTTTGAGGGCGGTCTCATCGCCGGCGAGCTCGACGGCTGCACTCTCTACAACTGCGAGGTCCGTGGCGGCCGTGCCGTCAACAATACGACCTCGGGCGTACAGGCAATTGGCGGCGAGGGCCTGTATATGGCGGCGTTTGCCGGCTACGTTACAAATTCGACGATTGAGTACTGCCGCGTTACGCCTACGCGCAAGGAGGACGGCTCGATTGCCGCGAATGGCATGACCGACGTCACCAATAAGTACGACGTGGCCGTTGGCGCTCTGGGCGGCAACAACGTGTATGCCTCGGGTTTTGTGGGCTGCATGGCGGGTAACGCCAAGATTATCGACTGCTTCTCGACGGCGCAGTGCTACAGCTATGCCGCGTCGTACGTGGGCGTTGTCGCCGTGACGCGCGCGTGGACGGGTGGCCTGGCGGGTCGTATTTTAACCAAAGAAGGCAATGAGCTCGTCCGCAGCCACTTTGCAGGTGACCTGAGCTCGCGTCAATACAACCCCATCGCCGTGATCCCCATCATTCAAAACGATGTGAACCTTGGCGGCATTGCCGCGCGTGCCAACAAGGATGATGCCACGGTCACCGAGTGCTACTTTAAGCCGAGCGTGAGCCTAAAAGGCAGCAGCCAGGGTACCGCGGCTAAGAAAAAGATCCCTTCGTTTGGCGGCGATGGTACCACCAAGGGCGACAGCTATGGTCCATGGGACGACGAGCGCTACACCACGCGCGAGCTGTGGGAAGAGCACGACTACGATTTTTGTGCCGGCACCATGCGCTCGACCGACAACGACGATGCCCTGGGTGGCCAGCACACCAATGAGTGGGCGATGGATTACAAGCTGAAGATTCCCGTGCATGGCCAGAGCGTTAAGGCGACGATCGATTTTCCCGGTGCGGGCACCGCGACCATCGAGGCAACCAAACTTGGTATTGATCAGGCGACCTCGGACCCATATGCCTTTGCCGTGAGCGCCGTGCTGGCGGGAACGGCCCAGGGCTTGGCCCAGGGCGATACGTCGGTAACGTTCAGGCAGGAAACCTCCGCAAAGCCCGCGGGGCTGAGCGAGGCGAACGGCGGCTATCGCTTCATGGGCTGGTTCCGCGAGTCCGGAGTCAATGTGAACCGCATCGATGCCGATAACGCCTGGTTTAACGGCAAGACCGATGCTGCTGCTGTCGATGCTGACAAGCGCGTCGAGGAGAACACGGCCCACGATAAGGCTTCGACCTACACCGCCGACAACGGAAGCGGCGTCGATGAAAAACTCGGCTTCAAGGGTAACGACCTCTTTATCGCTTCATACGAGGCGCAGGTGCTGTTCTATAACGTTAAGGGTGAGACGCTTGATTGGCAAAGCGGCGTCGAGCACGACAAGTCGACGGACTGGTACCGCTATGGTGTTGGTTTAACGCCGGTTGCCCCTGCGGACCGCGGCGCTCTATCTGCCAGCGCCACATTTATCGGCTGGGCCACGAAGCCCAGCGGCGAGGAAGGGATGCATGGCGGCTATGCGGCCATTACCTCGCCTGAGCTTGCCGAGCTAAAAAACGCCGGTGCGTTCTATCCTGCCGGCGCTGAGATCACTGTGCTTGGCCCTACCGATCTTTATCCGGTGTACACCGACTATGTGTCGAACATCATGACGGTGTTTGAGGGCAATGAGCGGGATGAGCTTGACGATAAGACCCAGCGCGCGGGCGTGGGCAAAACTGTCGTTAAGGTTGAGACTGCCGAGGATGGCACCGGTGTGTACACGGTGCAGGTGTGCGACGTGGACAACAAACCTTTATCTGAGGACGGTGCGCTGCCCGACGGCTACCGCTTCCTGGGTTGGTACGAAAACAAGGGAACCGAGGATGCCCCGCTTGAGGTGCGCGTAAGCCGCGATCCCAGCGATACGCTCCCCGCCGATGTCGATTTAACCGCGCCGCATACCTACATCGCCCGCTTTGAGTACCGAGTGGATTATTACGTTCGGGCTTATACCAACCATGAGTTTACGGACAGCAAGCTACTTTGTTCCGTTTGGAATCGCTATCAAACGCCCTTTGAGGAAAACGTCGGCAGTACCTTCGTGCGTGAAAACGTCGTTCACTGGGGTCCGGAGCATGTTGACCACGGCATAAAGGATAGTTATGAAACGTGTGGCACGCGCTTCACGAAGGAAACCCTTGTCGTGAGTCCCCTTAACGCGTACTCGCACAACGTTAAAAACGATACGGGAGCCGATACTCTAAAAAACCTCTATGCCGATACCGATTTTCCAGGCGCTGCAACGCTAAGCGATACTTGGACTTCGGCTTCGCTGAACGTAACGGTCAAACCGGTGAATGATCGCTATCGCCTGAATTTCTGGACGCTTGAGCGCGATGGTGAATATTGGACATATGTGAAAAATCCCATCGAGAGCATGGTGCGTACAGATAAGAAGTACTACGTTCGCGCGATGATTACCACGGACGTTAATTTCTACAACAAGGGCGATAATGTCGTGAGGACTGCCACGCGGCGCTATGAGAGTAACTTGCTGCAGACCAAGGTGAACGGGGCGGATCCGACGTTCACGTATTACTACCCGCATGTTAATAAGTCGGTTAAAGTGGCCGAAAAGCCAGAAGATGGTGAGAAGGGATCGTATGAGAGCCCCCTGACCCTCGAAGCCTCTCCGACCGATGCCGAGATGGCGGTGCCGGGCTATAAGTTCCTGGGCTGGATTTCGACCGCCGAGGTCCAGAAGGATTCTGACGTCTGGAAGTATATCTACGACGTCGCCGGCGACTCCTATGTGACGAGTGATCCGGATAAGGCAGAGCCGTATCTGGCGACCGACGAGTCCAAGGTCACCCAGTGGCAGGATGCCTATCCCGTCTACGCAAAGTACGACGTCAGCTACACCACCAACCTGCATCGCGCAGGTTTTGAGGGTACGGACAAGGTCAATGTGCCTAGCTACAACATCGCTCCCGTTATCAACGCGGACACCAATCCTGCTACGGCAACGGTGACCCCTGACGTTACGACGCCGGTTTATAAAGCAGGCGGTGAGCTGTATAAGTTGCAGAAGGTTGAGATCGAGCTTCCGAATGGCGAAGTTGAAGAGATCGAACCTAACGGCGATAACTCGTATTCCCATCAGGTGGAACCCGGCGGGACCTATACATTTGTAGCGTACTATTCGCCGTTGGCGGTTGTGTACCATCTCAATGCCAAAGATGTGGATGGCAAGGTAGCCCAGCAGGGCGATAGACTCGGCAACCTTACGGGTGGCATGCCGCTGCCTACGTATAACGTCGGCGAGGTTGATGCTGCAACGAACGCATACAATGCCTTCGTGGGCTGGACGGAAACTAAGCCGGTAGCTGGCAGCGGTTATGTCGTTTGGTCGGACGGCGTTTCCATGGTGAATAAAAACACTGTGGTCAAGGCCCCCATGGAGTTGTATCCGGTCTACCGTGCCAGCGCGGTACGTGTCCAATCGAATATCGATGGCAATCTGGATAACCGCGGTTCCGTGCGTTATCTTTCGCGCACCGACTCTGGTGATCAAATCTCGCTGGAGGTAAAAGCTGCAACTGAGGTTGTCGGCAAGGATGGCACCAAGTACGACTTTGTCGGCTGGTCGCGCGACTACGAACCCGATGGCAAATACACCCTGTTGACCGATGACGAGAAGTATCCCCTCGAGGGCAGCGAGCCCTTTGAGAGCGTGACCTACACCGCGGTGTACAAGATCGCGCCGTATAAGGTTCGCTATCACGGTGTCGACGGGTCGGTCGTCTTTACGGCGACGGTCGACTCGGACGGCGAGCGCGCGACGGGCGCCGGCTTTGTCCATAACGTCGATGTTCCCAAGGTGGATGAGAGCGGCAAGCAGGTCTATGACAACGACGGCAATCCCGAGATGGAGAAAAAGTCCGTGGCATACGACTCGGGCGCCCACTTCAAGATCGTCGCGCTGCTCGATGAACGGGCGGCCAGCGGTGACGTGCGCGAACTCTTCCTGGAGTGGCGATATGTGCCTGACGGTGGCGCTGCGAAGTCTTGGGATGAGTTTAAGGACGAGCCGGTTAAGGGCGACATGGACCTGTATCCCGTGACGTATCGCGTGGTCGCCAAGGATACATCCGACCCCGAGAACCACGTAACCATGACCACCGCGCAGCTTAAATGGCTGCTCGATCCCAACGCCGCCAACACAGTCGACAATAGCGCCGACAAAGCACCCTTTAAGGTCTGCTTTGCTGAGCCGTTTATGGGGACGCAGCTGACTGTTACCGTTAAGCGGGCGAGCCACGGTCCTGATGCGTCCATGACGGAGGAACCCGTTAACGACCAGTATGTCTCGCTCTACAGCTTGGGCTCGGGTAACGGTTCGTTCGACTTGGCCAACCGCCTGGAGTCCAAGAAGACGGGCGAAGGCAAGCAAGGCGACGGCAATGCCGTGTTCGACTTCGCCAAGACCCATGCGCTGACGATCGTCAAAAAGACCACCGATGCCAGCGCCATGGGACAAACGTTCCGCTTTAAGGTGGCACGCAAGGCGTCGGAGGATTCTCCTGCCGAGACGCGCATGGTCGAGGTGAAAGTTAGCGAGAGGCGCGACGAAGACGGCGAGACCTGGTATGTCGGCAGCGTGCAATTTGCCGCGCCGACGGGCATCTATACCGTCGAGGAAGACACGAATTGGGCATGGCGCTACGAGGGCGAGCTGAGCACGCCGGGCAAGGCGCCCGGTAAATCTGCCGAGCTGACGATTTCGTCTGCTTCGAGCGCGGACGATGCGGTGGTGACGTGCGTCAACACGCGCGCGAAGGACAAATGGGTCGATGGCGGCTCGCGTGCCAAGAATGTTTGGGAAAACGGCACGCTAAGGAGGGAGGACTAGGATGACTAAGCGCAAGCGGATCGTTGCCCTCCTTGTCGGCGTCCTCCTTTTGGCCGGCGTCGTCGGCACCTTTGCGTGGCTTTCGGTTACGGGCGTGCTGGTCAACGAGTTTGGCTTTGGCTCGGTGGCGCCTTCGGTGGACGAGACGCTCAAGGACAACGTGAAAAGGGATGTCTCGGTAAAAAACACGGGCTCGGCTCCGGCATACCTGCGTGTCGCGGTGGATATCTACTGGCAGGATAAGGATGGCGCGCGCCTGTGGGATGAGCCGGTTGCCGGCACCGACTACACCATTGACTGGGGCAGTGTGTCCAAGGCATCTGCTTCCAACACCGCCTCATCTTGGGTTGTCGCGTCCGACGGATACTACTACTGGACGTCTCCCGTTGCACCGATGGACAAAACCGATGTGCTCATCAAGAGCGTGTCCGAGAAGAAGACGGATGGCAAGAATCTGGTCGTTGACATTTCGACCCAGGCAATTCAATCAACGCCCGACGATGCAGTTAAAGAGGCATGGGGCTGCAAGGTCGAGGATGGCGTGCTGGTGCCGCCGCATGGAGGTGCGTAAGTATGGCTTTCCCAATTCGCAAAGGCGTTACGCGCTCCTTGCGTTGCATGGTCGCGGCCATTCTCTGCATGGTCATGCTCGCCGCTCCTGCTCGTGCGCTTGCCGACACTCCTGCGATTTCCTATGACGGTAACGCGCGCCAGCTGACGGTCTCGGGGGCGACGGACTCCTCGGGGGAGCCCGATTTGTTTTCGGCCTTTAAAGATCTGATGCCTGGCGATGTGCGTGATCAGCAGATAGAGATTCGTGCCACGGGCGTAAAGTCCCAGGTGCGCGTGTTTGTGCGTGCCGTTGTCGATCACGAGACGGCACGCCTGCTGTCGCCCATTACCTTAGCGGCGTCGGCGGGCGATGCGTCTGCCGGTTGGCTCCAGACGGGAACGCCAGGCAGTGTGTTCGCCTATCCCACGCAGATCGCAACGTTTACGAGCGATGGCAGCACGGTGCTCAATTTGCAACTAACTGTCCCGACGTCGGTGGGCAACGAGCTTGCCGACGCAAACAAGGCAATTCGCTGGGAAATCACCGCTGAAGACGATGGCGAGAAGATTCCCGTGCAGTCTGCTGACAGCAAGAAGCCCGGCTTGCTTGGTCTCGTGGCAACGGGCGACAGCACGCTCACGTTGCTTTTGGTGTTGCTAACGCTTGCCAGCATCGCATTTATAGCCGCGCTTCTTTTGTCCCGGAGGGATAAGCGCTAGGTTCATCTTCTAAACGCAACGCCCCCCCGGGCGGCGGGCACGAAGTTCCCTGCTCTACAGTCCTGCGCAAGACGAAGGCCACATTAAGTGGCCTTCTTTGCGTGCGGAACTCGCGATGAACTTCGTGCCCGCTGCCCGGGAGGGCGCCCCTTTATTGATGGAAGGCCTAATAAGCGGATATTCCATGCCCGGATGTATTCAGAGCGGGACGGGCTTTCCGGATGGGCGGTGTTTCGGAAAGTGTGTCCCAGAATCGGCGCTCAGAGTGGTCCCCACTTTCCGGTTGATGTCTTGTCCGGAAACTATGTCCCGGAATTAAGGCTTGGAATGGGATGCACTTTCCGGTTGAGAGCCTTAGCGGAAAGTGCGACCCGGAATTTACTCTTGAAGTGGGATGCGCTTTCCCAACAGGCCCTCAAGCGGAAACTGCGTCCCATTCCGAAGGCAGATTCCGGGACACACTTTCCGAATACAAAGAAGGCCACTTAATGTGGCCTTCAACTTATATATGTTGCGGGTACCCCCATGACAAGCCGCGCTCCAACAACAAGGCGTCTGTCCAGGCGGAGGCATATAAGGTTCATCGCGAGTTCCGCACGCAAAGAAGGCCACTTAATGTGGCCTTCGTCTTGCGCAGGACTGTCCGAGCAGGGAACCTTATATGCCTCCGCCTGGACAGACGTTTCAGTTGTGGCTCAGCAGCTAGTCGCTATTTGATCTTGGTTGTACCCGGCGCCAGGTTGGGGTCGGTCTCGTTGGCCTCGGTCTGGAAGTGCTCGGTGTAGACGTTCTTGCCGTCGCGGAACATTTCGTAGTACTGCATCTTGGCGTAATCCTCACGCGCCTTGGTGGCGGCTGCGGCTGCGGCGTCGTCACCGGTGACGTTGGAGGAGAGCGCCCAGCGCAGGCTGGCGTCCTCGTAGCCCACGGAGTTGATGGCGGGCAGCGACTCGCGCAGCGTCATGTGCGCTTTCTGGTAGTCGGTCAGCGGTGCGCCGATCAGTTGCATCAGCTGGGTGGACAGGTAGTTGGTGGACAGGTCGTCGACCTCGCTCGTCTGGTCACAACCGGCAACGTCGTAGTTAGCCCAAATGATGTAGTCGGTCTGCCACAAGCGTTCCTGGTGGGTGGCGTCGTCCTCGCCGGTAAACCACTTATCGTTGAACTTGGACGGGA
Source organism: Collinsella sp. (assembly GCA_019413925.1). GTDB lineage: Bacteria > Actinomycetota > Coriobacteriia > Coriobacteriales > Coriobacteriaceae > Collinsella. The sequence continues at coordinate 54,209 of DXMY01000049.1, read as the reverse complement.
AGAACGGCTGGTGGTCGCCCCAGAACACCACGACCACCTTGCGGTCGAGCTTGCTCAGGGCGTTGAGGAAGTAACGCAGCGCTTGGTCGGACTGCTCGATGCACGAGACATACTCGTCAACATCGGAGAGCGTGCCGTCCTCGACGGTCTTAGCGTCCAGGTCGGTCGTGTCGATGTTCAGGTGCATCTGCTTGTCGACCGGCAGCAGACCCGTGTCGTAGCCCGAGTGGTTCTGCATGGTCACATCGAAGATAAACTGCGGATCGGCGTTCTGATTGAGCAGCTCAAGAATCTTGTCGTAGGTCGCCTGGTCGGTCACCATGCCGCGCAGGGTATCGGCGCCTTGGAAATCGTTGATGGACAGGAACTGGTCAAAGCCAAAGTCCTTATAGACGTTCTCGCGGTTCCAGTTGGTGGCGTGGTTGGGGTGCATGGCCGTGGTGGAATAGCCGAGCGATTTGAACTGCTCTGCCAGGTTCCCGGTCGTCTCCATGTTGTAGATGGTGTAGGGGTACACGCCCGAACCCAGGTTGGCCATGGAGTTGCCGGTCATAAACTCAAACTCGGTATTGGCCGTGCCGCCGCCGTAGGCGCTCACATAGAGCTTGCCGCGGCTGAGACAGTTGGAAAGGTTCTTAAAGTACTGCGGGCCCTCGTAGCCGGCGCGCATGTTCTGATAGATCGACAGGTCCGAGAAGGTCTCGTTCATGATGGCGATGACCGTGGGCTTCTCGCTATCGAACTGCTCCTGGGCGGCGGCGCGCCCGTCGCTCTTGGCCGCGTCGGACTTGTCGTAGGCCTTGGCGTACTTTTTGAGCGTGGCCTTGGCATCGTCGACGGAGTAGTCGGCGGGTTTGGGCGGCTTGATGGACTGTGCTGCACTAATAAAGGCAGGCAGATAGCCCTCGCGCCAGTAGCTCTCGAGCGGGCGCCAGGTGTAGACGGTGATGCCGAGGGTGTTGTAGTAGTCGATAAGCGTGACGTGCGCGGTCACGCCGCCCAGGCATAGCACGGCCACGAGCAGGTTGGTGAGCAGCATGCGCTTGGCGTTGGCGGCGCCCTTCTGACGGTGCGGTGCCACCAGGCCGGCGTACTCGCATAGCAGCATGGCGATGGCGGTAAAGCCCATGGACAGCACGCAGAACAGCGAGATGGAGAAGGTGTAGCCGTTGCCGGCGACCGCGGCGGCGGTGGAGATGGCCGAAAGGTCGCCCGGCTGGATGGGCATGGATTTAAACGTGATGACGAAGAACTCGGCAATGCCCAGGACAAAGAGGGCAAAGGCCAGGACCGCGGGAGCTGCGCCGTGGCGCTGGAATAGGAAGAACAAGCCGGTCATGAGCACGGTGATGATGGCCCACTCGAGCAGGATGCACAGGGGGTAGACCCAGGTAAAGTCGTGGTTGGACGAGACCTCCATGCCCAGCAGCGCAAAGACGCCGGCGAGCAGCAGGCACAGGACGGCGGCGACGAGCGGTTTGCCCACAAAGGCGCCGCGCAGGCGGGCGAGCTTGCCAGTGGGGGCGGGAGCGTCGGCCGAGGCGAACGCAAAGACGCGCGGGGCGATGCGGTCGCGGGCGATGCTGGCCCAAGCGCATCCGGTAAGGATGGCGTTGGTCAGGATGAGCATCACAAAGGCGAGCGGCTCGTTTTGAGCGACGAGGCCAATGGCGCCCCAAATGGTCAAAAAGAGCTGGAACAGGCCGAAGGCGACGCTCCACCCAAGAGCGCTTTTGGCAACGGTGCCCGACTTTGCGCAAATGGCCTTGGCCTCGCGCAAGACAAGGTAGACGGTCGCCGCAAGACCGACGAGCGAGATGGCGGCAGCGAACATGCTGAGACTCCTCACAAACTAAAACCTACGAAAGCGGGGATTTACCCGATTGTTACCAAGATATGCGCAGCAATTGGTGGCTGCGCACACCAACCAGCCATATTAACGCGCGCGTGTGGCGGTGTGGCGCAATGTAGTGGCGACCTGCGCGATAATGGACGGGAATTACACGGAAACGTAAAGGCTTCTTAAAGAAATGGCGAGGGTAGGGCGATGAGCGAGCAGGTTTGCGAGGCGGACATGGGCGGCGGCGGAGCTGCGGGCGTGGATACGTACGGCTATCCGGTCGAGACTACGGGCAACGCGGTACTGGACATTTTGGAGCACCGCTCGTCCACGCGCGCTTTTGCGCGCGATGACGACAGCCGTCCCGTGGCGGTGACCGACGAGCAGCGGGCGGCGATCTTGCATGCGGCGAGTCGCGCGCCGTCGGCGGGCGCCATGATGATGTATTCCATCGTGAGCATTCGTGAGCAGGCTACGCTCGATCGTCTTGCCGACCTGTGCGACCACCAGCCCATGATCGCCAAGGCGCCCTGGGCACTCATATTTGTGGTCGATTATGCCAAGTGGATCGATCTGTTTGAGCACGTGGGCTGCTTTGAGCCCGAGTTTGTCGAGCGCACGGGCAAGGCGCCCCGCCCCGCGCCGGGTTTGGGCGACTTTGCCATCGCGGCGCAGGATGCCGTGATCGCCGCTCAAAACGCCGTGGTTGCCGCCGAGGCCCTGGGGCTGGGGAGCTGCTATATCGGCGATGTCGTCGAGAACGCCGAGGAAGTCGCCGCGCTGCTGGACTTGCCTCCCTATACCATGCCGCTGTCGATGCTCATCATCGGCACGCCCCGCAAGGAGCGCCCGGCGATCGCGCATCCCGTGGTGAACCTGGTGCATGAGGAGCGTTATTGTCGCGCCGACGCCGCGACCTTGGATGCGCAGGTGGCCGAGATGGACGCGATGTTTCGCCCGCACGCCCGCGAGGTGGGCGAGCGCGTCGTCGATATCTACACCCGTAAGCACACGAGTCCCTTTATGGCCGAGATGAGCCGCTCTATGGAGTGGTGGTTCAAAAACTGGCTCGGCAAGTAACGAATGCGGCGATGTGACAAAGGGACAGTCCCTTTGTCACATTCCATATCGCCGAGGTGGCCTAAAGGCCGTATAAATGTTTATTTAGCTGGGAAAACAGTGCCATTCAAACATGGGCCGATTACCTATAATTCCTTCGAACATTAAAGTTGGGAGGAAACCGGCTTATGGAACAAAAGGCCAAGGAGGCAGCCTCGCACGCTGCGATTCCTGTGAGCATCTCGGCGATGCTCGTCACGCTGGGCGTGGTGTACGGCGATATCGGCACCAGCCCTATGTATGTAACCAAGGCGCTCGTTGCCGGCAACGGCGGCATCGGAAGTGTGACGGAGGAGTTCGTGCTTGGCGCGCTCTCCCTTGTCGTGTGGACGGTCACGCTGCTGACCACCATCAAGTATGTGCTCATCTCGCTGCGCGCCGATAACCATGGTGAGGGCGGCATCTTTGCCCTGTACAGCCTGGTCAAGCGCTGCGGCAAGTGGCTTATCATCCCCGCCATGCTGGGTGGCGCCGCGCTGCTCGCCGACGGCATCCTGACGCCGGCCGTTACCGTTACCACGGCCATCGAGGGCCTGCGCACCATCCCGGCGGTCCATGCCGTGCTGGGCGATGACCAAGGCCGCGTCGTCGCCATTACGCTCGCCATCATCATCGTGCTCTTCTTGGTACAGCGCATCGGTACGGCCAAAATCGGTCACGCCTTTGGCCCCATCATGACGCTGTGGTTCCTGTTCCTGGGCGGCACGGGTCTGTTCTTTGTCTTCCAGCACCCCGCCGTGCTGCTGTGCCTCAACCCGGTGCGCGGCATCGCCTTTTTGCTGAGCCCCAACAACCACGCGGGCATCATGATCCTGGGCAGCTGCTTCCTCGCCACCACCGGTGCCGAGGCGCTCTACTCCGACATGGGCCACGTCGGCCGCGGCAACATCTACGCTACCTGGCCGTTCGTTAAGTGCTGCCTGCTGCTTTCCTATATGGGCCAGGGCGCTTGGCTTATGAACAACGCTGCCAACCCCGAGCTCATGGGCATTGCCGATCTCAACCCGTTCTACCAGATGCTCGCCCCGGGCCTGCGCCCGTTTGCCGTAGGCCTTTCCACCGTCGCGGCCATCATTGCCTCGCAGGCGCTCATCACCGGCGCATTCTCGCTGGTGTCCGAGGCCAGCCGTCTGGACCTCATGCCGCACATGCAGGTCTTCTACCCTGCCGAGACCAAAGGCCAGCTCTACATCCCCATGGTCAACAACGTCATGCTCGTGGGCTGCGTCATCGTGGTGCTGCTGTTCCAGAACTCGGCACACATGGAGGCCGCTTACGGCCTTGCCATTACGCTGACTATGATGTGCACCACGCTGCTGCTCTTCTTCTACCTGCACGAGGAGCGCAAGCTCAAGGTTGCTCCGTGGATCTTCGCGGCCTTCTTCCTTTTGCTCGAAGGCTTCTTCTTCGTGAGCTCGCTCACCAAGTTCTTCCACGGCGGCTACTTCACCATCCTCATGGCTGCACTCATCATGGGCATTATGGTGTGCTGGTACAACGGCACGGCGGTCGAGCAGCGCCAGTTTACGCTGCTGCCGCTGCGCAGCTATCTGCCGCAGCTCAAGCGCCTGCGCGACGACGACCGTTACGAGCGCATGAGCGACAACATCGTGTACCTGACCAAGGACACCCATACCGATTACATCGACCGTGATATCGTCTACTCGATCTTGGACAAGCATCCCAAGCGTGCTCGCGCCTGGTGGTTCGTGAATGTCGAGACCATGGACGAGCCGCATACCTTTGCCTATTCGGTCGAGACGTTCGGCACCGACTACGTGTTCCGCGTGCATCTGTACCTGGGCTACAAGATTAACCAGCGCGTCAATGCCTATCTGCGTCAGGTCGTTCAGGACCTGGCTGCCACCGGCGAGCTGCCGGCGCAGACGCATGACTACTCGGTCTACAAGGATCCGGGCAACATCGGTACGTTCAAGTTCGTCCTGATTCGTAAGCTTCTGGCGCCCGAAAGCGACGTGGAGCCGAGCGAGCGTACGGCCATCACGCTCAAGTACATCATCCGCCGCGCCGCCGGCACGCCTGCGCGCTGGTACGGCTTGGAGAACTCCAACGTGAGCTTTGAGTACGTGCCGCTGTTCACCAAGTTCAAAGCTGTGAATAAGATGCAGCGCCTGGCTCCCAACGAGCGGCCGTAGACGTCGGCGGCTACACGGAGTTGGTTTTCGATGGACAAGATTGAGACCGGGGAGGCAAACATGGATGCAAAGATGCTTGATGGTCGCGAGGTGGTTGCCGAGCTGGTACGTGAGGCACGTGCCGACGCCGCCGAAGATCGATTTTTGACGAACCGCTCCAACATGGATATGGCCGATCGCGTAATTTCGATCGTGGCACTGGTATTTGGAGCGGTGTGCGTGTGCGCCCTGCTCGCGCACGTGCTGTTTGTCTAGCGACCGCCGGTTGCAAAGGCTATACACTTGGAACCACCACAAGGGGAAACCACCACAAAGGTGCCTGTCCCCTTTGTGGTGGTTTTTGTTTTTGAGAGAGGGGCAGGGCGCTGATGGACGTCCGTACGGACGGCGATATTGCCGATAGCTTTTGGTGGCGGCGCACAACGCTGACGCGCCGCACTCCTCTGTATGACGCCTGCGTATCGGTGGGGCTGTTGGTCGCGGCGACGATTGTGGGCGCGCTGCTCGACCATCCGGGTCTCGCGCCGAGCATCATGATCGTCTATGTGTTCGCCGTGCAGCTGTGCGCATTCTTTACCTGGAGCCGCCTGTATTGCCTGCTGAGTTCGGCTGCCGCCGTGGCGCTCTACAACTTCCTGTTTGTCGACCCGCGCTACTCGCTGTCGTTTATCGACCGCGTCTATCCCGGCATGTTCTTCATTATGTTTGCGGTCTCGCTCGTGTCGAGCTCGATTGCGTTGGCCCTGCGCCGCGCCTTGGCGCAGGCCGCCGCCAGCGACCGCCGCACGCAGATGGTGCTCGAGACCAACCGCATGCTGCAGCGCTGCGCCGATAAGCAGCAGATTGTCCATGCTATGGCAACGCAGCTGGCGCGTCTTTCGGGCTGTCCTGTCGTGTGGTACAGCGCCGACGCCGAGGGCGATGACCTGCTGCCGCGTGCGACATACACGGCCGTGGGCGATGTCGCGCCGGTGCATGAACTGGCGCCGCAGATGCCGCCGCGGCTCTCGGCGTCCGCCTATGTGGGAACGCCGCTCGATGCCACCTACGGCGGCTCGGCGTTCTACGGCATCTACCTGACCGTGCGCTCGGGCGACACCATGGTGCGCGCGGGCGATCCCGCCTCGGTGGTGGGCGTGCTGGCTATCGTTGCCGAGCCCGACGTGCTGACGCACGAGGAGCGGACACTTGCCGATGCCATCGTGAGCGAAGGCGAGCTGGCACTCGATCGCGCTCGCGCCATGGAGGCCCGCGAGGAGGCGGCGGTGCTTGCCAAAAATGAGCAGCTGCGCGCCAATCTGCTGCGCTCCATCTCGCACGATCTGCGCACGCCGCTTACCAGTATTTCGGGTAATGCCGACGTGCTGCTCGACCAGGGCTCGACCGGCACCGCGGTGCTCGATGCCCAGACGCGCCGCGGCCTGCTGCTATCCATTCGCTCGGATGCGCTGTGGCTCAACGCCACCGTCGAGAACCTGCTTGCCATCACCAAGCTCGAGGGCGGCGGCATGCATCTGTCGACAACGCTCGAGCTTATGGACGATATCGTCGAGGAGGCACTGCGCCATGTAAATCCGGCCGTGCGCGAGCACGACCTTAAGGTGGTGGCGTGCGATGAGCCGGCGCTCGTCAACGTCGACGCGCGCCTGATGGTGCAGCTGGTGGTAAACCTGGTGAACAACGCCATCACCTATACGCCCGAGGGCTCGCATATCGTGATCTCGATTGACGTCGACGGCGGACGCGTGGCGTGCTCGGTTGCCGATGACGGGCCGGGCATCGCACCCGAGGACCGCGAGCGAATCTTTGAGTCGTTCTACACCGCCAACCACGGTCTTGCCGACAGCCATCGCAGCGTGGGCCTGGGTCTTTCGCTCTGCCGCTCCATTGCGTTGGCGCATGGCGGTAGCATAGAGGTTGCCGCGGCGGACCCGCACGGCTCGGTCTTTACGATTGAGCTTCCCGCCGCCGATGTTTCGTTTGATAAGGAGTAGCGCCGTGCCGAACTCTGCCGTGAAACCGCTCATCTTGGTCGTTGAGGACGATCCCGCCGTCCGCAACCTTATCGTCGCCGCGCTCGAGGCGCACGGCTTGCGCCATATGGCCGTGGAGACCGCACATGCCGCCATCGCCGCCGCCTCGTCGCAGGCGCCGAGCATTGTGCTGCTCGACCTGGGCCTGCCCGATATGGACGGCGTCAAGGTGGTGGAGTCGGTGCGCACGTGGTCGGGCATGCCGATCATCGTGGTCTCGGCGCGCAGCGAGGACGCGGACAAGATCCGCGCGCTCGATGCTGGTGCCGACGATTACCTGACCAAGCCGTTTTCGGTCGAGGAGCTGCTCGCGCGCATTCGCACGACGCTCAGGCGCCTTTCGTATGCGCAAACGGGCGGCGTTGCCTCCGAGGGCTCGTTCGATACCGGTGAGCTGCATATCGATTTTGATGCCGGCATTGCCATGATGGATGGCGAGGAACTGCACCTGACGCCGATCGAGTACAAGCTCCTGTGTCTGCTGGCGCACAACGCCGACAAGGTGTTGACGCACCAGTTTATCCTGCACGAGATTTGGGGCACGGCGACCAAGAGCGACCTGGCGAGCCTGCGCGTCTTTATGGGCACGCTGCGCAAGAAAATCGAGTCCGACCCCGCGCATCCGCGCTATATCCAGACGCATGTGGGCATCGGCTATCGCCTGGTCACCCAAGGCTAGATCGCCAACCACCATCCCAATATGAGTTGCGGTGAAATACGGTCTAAATTTGCCTAACTCCAGGCAAAACAGTCCGTATTCCACCGCAACTTTGTTATTTGCCCTTGGGCTTGCTGGCGTAGAACTTCTTCTTTTTGGGCTTGCCGGCGGGGAAGGGCTTGCCGGCAAAGTTGGACTTGCCGTTGCCGGCCTGCGCGTGCGCGGGTACTGCCGCACGTGTCTTGCGGGCCTCGGGGTTGCGCAGTTCCTCGACGCGCTCGGCAATTTCCTCGGCGCTAAAGCCGACCTCGGCCATGGCGTCCTCGATGGGCAGGCGGCGCACGATGTAGCAGTGGTGCACTTTCTGGTTGCGCGCGAAGTCCTCGGGGATGGTCTGCGCCGTAATGTCCTCCAGCACCACGCCCGCGCGGGCGAGCTTGCGCGTTTCGGGGCGGAAGCCGCGCAGGTTGCAGCTAAAGATGGCATGGCCGCCCTGCGCGAGCAGGCGCGATACGCCGGCCAAAAGCTCAACATGGTCGCGCTGGACATCCCAGGTGCGACGGCCCATCTTGGACGAGTTCGAGAACGTTGGCGGGTCGACAAAGATCAGGTCCCAGCGGTTGCGCGTCTGGCGCTGGTCGCGAATCCAGGCGAGCACGTCGTCGCGCACAAAATGATGCTGAGGCCCCACAAAGCCGTTCTGGCGCATGTTGCGCTCGGCCCAGTCCAGATAGGTGTTGGAGAGGTCGACCGTCACGGTCTCCTCGACGCCGCCATCGGCCGCGTAGCAGGTGGCAGTGCCGGTGTAGGCAAACAGGTTGAGGAAGCGGCGCGCCTGCTTGGCGTGCTCGCGCACCAGGTTGCGGGTGACGCGGTGGTCCAAGAAGATACCCACGTCCAGGTAGTCGTCAAAGTTGACGGCAAAGGTGAGGCCGCCCTCTTCGATGAGCGGCAGACGACGGCGCGCGATATTGGCGCGCTCGCCCGAGCCGCCCTTGCCGGCGCCCTGCTTGCCGTATTGCGAGCCGCCGCGCGAACGCATGCGGGCCTTGGCGTGCACATGCTCGGCGGGAATATCTAGGATACGCGGCGCGATGGCCAGGATATCGAGCATACGGGCCTGGGCCAGTGCGGGGTCGATGGTCTTGGGCGCGGCATATTCGGCGATGACGAGCCAGCGGCCCGGCGTCTGCGGGCAACCCTCGTACAGATCGATGGCGGCGGAGTAGTCGGGCAGGTCGGCATCGTAGACGCGGTAGCAGCTCACGCCCTCGCGCTTGGCCCACTTGCGGCGCAGGCGTGCGTCCTTGCGCAGGCGGTTGGCGAACTGCTCGGACTCGGGGATGAGCACGGGCAGCGGCTTGCCGTCACCCAGGTCGAGTGTGGCGGCAGGTTCGGGCATGGCGGAAGCGGCGGCTTCATCGTTGACTTCGTTGGCATCCGCAATCTCGGCCTCGGCATCCGCACTGGTCGCAGCCTCAAACGCTGCGGCGGCGTGGTCGAGCGAGGGCCAGACTTCGACGGTCGCCTCTTCGTTGTTGGGCATGACGGCGATCGAGCACTCGGGCTCGGTGTGGAGCGCGCGGGCCAGCAATCCGTCGTGGGTGAGCGCGGCGACCGGTGCCGAAGCGAGTTCGGGCGCGCGGCGCAGCTCGCCGACCAGCGTCATGGCGTCGTGCATGAGCGAAAGCGGTGTCTCGGTCGTATCCGCGACCACGGCGGCGCCGGCGACAGCGCCCGCGTGGTCCAGTACGGTGGCGGACTTGGCGGCGCAAAAATCGACAAAGCGCTTGTAGCCGGCACATTTAACCATGTGCTCAGCGGTCTTACGGGCGGCGGGGTCAACATCCACGGCCACGATGCGCGCCTGGCGCTCGCGCGCTGCCGCCTCGCGCTCGCGCGCCTCGGCAAGCAGCTGCTCCCACAGGGCGGCATCGTGCAGCTGCCAGCCCTCAAAGCCCCAGCGCTCGCGTGCGGCGCCCGGGGCGCGGTCGGTCAGACTGTTCACGGCCTCCAGCAGCAGACCGCCGCCGGCGCACGAGGCATCGATCAGCGTGGGAAGGGCTTCGTTCTCGTAATCGTCGGCCGTCAGCTCGCGTTCGCATAGTGCGGTCCAGCCGACCTGCGCCAGCACCAGGGCGGCGTAGTCGGGGCGCAGCACGTGCGCGCCCTCGCCGGCGCGGGTCGCTGCGGGCGGTAGGCGTTTGAACAGCGGGTCGCCCGAAAGGTCCAGGCTGATGCTCGCGCGGCGCTGACGCAGCGAAAGCAGCAGGTGAACATCGGGATCGGCGGCGTCGACATCGGCGCGACGGCCCGTGGTTTCGGCCAAGCGGTCGCACAATGCGTCCTTGGCGCGCAGGGCCGAGAAGCGCGTGTTGCGCAGCTGCTCGGTCACGCCGCGGGCGGTAATGGCGATGGTGGCGCCGGGGCGGACGATGCTCTCCCAGGCGATGTCGTAAACGCTATCGTACAGTTCATCGGCATCCTGCGCCTCAAAGCGCCCGAGTACCACGAACACGCGGCTCGCCAGGCGCGACCACAGACAGGCGCGGTAGCCTTCTTCGAGCTCGCCCTCAAACGTAGCGCGGCCTTTCAGGCGGCGGACATGCGAAAGCCCGAGGCGTTTAAGCTCATCGGCGAGTGCGGACTCAAAGCCCTCGGGGCAGCTTGCGTAAAATTCCATGGGTGACCTCTCTGGTTGCGTCGCTCCATTATATGATGGATGCTTCGTTTGCCCTTATCCTCGAAAGGAACCCATATGATTGATGCGTGCCCCGATTCCGCCGTGCTCTTTTTGACGTGGACGGCACGCTGACGTCGTTCGATCCCGACGATATGACCGATAAGGACTTTTCGGCGGTGCATCCCTCGCAGGCGGTCATCGAGGCGTTTCATCGCCTGCGCGATGCGGGGCACAAGGCGTTTATCTGTACGGGTCGTCCCTTGTGGCTGATTGCCGATAGCCTGCGTGCACTCGACCCTGCGGGCGTCGTGGCCATGGCGGGCGCCACGCTCGAGGTCGAAGGGCGTGTGGTACACGAGGATTGCTTTGACGAGGACATTGTCGAGGAGCTTGCGCGTCGCATTGTCGCGGCAGGGTTCGAGGCCTTTTTCGAGGCCAATGCTGCGACCTTTGCGCTGGAGCCCGCGGGCGTTGAGCAGTCGTCTTTGATCGGCACCGCTGTGGTGCACAGTGCCGAGGAAATGCGCATCGACGCTCATCTGCGCGTGGGCAAGGTGTGCCTTAACGCGCGCGACTTGGCTCGCGTAGCCAACGATGACGGCTTTATCGAGCGCGAGTTTGAGCTGTGCAACACCGGCGGTCAGAATCGTGAGCTGAGCCCCAAAGGCATCGACAAGGGCGTGGGCGTGGCGCGAGCGCTGGAGTATCTGGGCCGCGAGGGGAATGCGCGCACCTTTGGCTTTGGCGATTCGGGCAACGACCTGGGCATGCTCGCCGCCGTCGAGACGGCTGTTGCCATGGGCAACGCCATGCCCGAGGTCAAGGCGGTCGCCGACTACGTGACCGACGACGTCGCGAACGACGGCACCGTCACCGCGATGCGACATTTCGGCCTCATCTAATGAATCTCGCCTTCTGACGTTTGCTCAAACTGCGACTTTTTGCTTTTGCATGCTCAATCGATTTATCAATCCAAACACTGAGGTGTTTATGCCGTTCGCCGAGAAGATAGAAAACCGCAGTTCACGCCTTGATAAACGTAGGTAAAGTGTTTAGCAGTGCAACGCCCATGTGCAAACGAAAGGAATCAGGCAGATGGCAATCAAGGTGTTCGCTGACGGTGCAAACCTCGAGGGCATGCTCGACATGTACGAGAACGGCAACGTTCAGGGTTTCACGACCAACCCGTCCCTTATGAAGAAGGGCGGCGTGACGGATTACCGCGCGTTTGCCAAGGAGGTCCTGGCCCACATCACCGATGTGTCCGTGTCGTTTGAGGTCTTTGCCGACGACGTCGAGACCATGGAGGTCGAGGCCCGCGAGATCGCTACCTGGGCAGATAACGTCTACGTCAAGATTCCGTGCGTGACCACCAAGGGTGAGTCCACCGCCGAGCTAGTGCGCAAGCTTTCGGCCGACGGCATCAAGGTCAACGTCACCACCATCTTTACGCCTGCGCAGGTCGACGAGATGGTCGAGGCCGTTGACGCCGAGACGCCGTCCATCATCTCGCTCTTTGCCGGACGCATCGCCGATACCGGCGTCGACCCCATTCCGTTTATGACGGAATCGGTCAAGAAGGCCGCCGTTAAACCCAACTGCGAGGTCCTGTGGGCGTCCACGCGCGAGCTTATCAACATTTACCAGGCAGAAGCCTGCGGTTGCCAGATCATCACGGTGCCCAACAGCATTCTGGCCAAGCGCAAGAACATCGGCCGCGACCCGTACGAGGTCTCGCTCGATACCGTGCGCGGTTTTGCCAAGGATATCGCCTCGCTCGGTTTCCATATCCTGCCGTAGCGCGAACACCGACTGTACCGTGGGCTGTTCGCCCCGGCCTTTCCTTTCCCTATCGCTCACGCGCTCCGCGAGGGTCGCGCTAGGCAAAGGAAAGGCCGGGGCTGCCGGTACGAGCTTGCCAGCAAGTTGGCGCTTGGCTTCCATATCCTGTCGTGGGCAAAGGTACCCCCGCCCGCGACGTGCAAAATTGAGAGTATTCAGCAAGGTAAAGGTCTTTACCAGTTAACCGAAGCATGGAACGGCCCCCGTTTTGGCTCTGACGACGCTAAAACGGGGGCTGTTTTTTTGCTTTTTCGTCTCTGAGGGGCACCCGGAACGGTGGAATTTGCAGAATACTCGCGATTTTGCACATCGCTACAGGGGGTACCTTTGCTTTGGCGGTTTACTTGCCCTGCACCATGGTGAGCGAGATCTTCTTGCGGTCGCGATCGACCTTTTCGACCCACACCTTGACCGTGTCACCGACGCGCACCACGTCGCTGGGGTGCTTGACAAAGCGGTTGGCCAGTTTGGAGATGTGCACGAGGCCGTCCTGGTGCACGCCCACGTCGACGAAGGCGCCAAAGTCGACGACGTTGCGCACCGTGCCCTTGAGCTCCATGCCGGGTTCCAGGTCGTCGATGGAAAGCGCTGAGCGGCTAAAGACCACCTCGGGCGCGTCATCGCGCGGGTCGCGACCGGGCTTCTTGAGCTCGTTAACGATGTCGATGAGCGTGAGGGTGCCGCAGTTCAGATCGCTAGCCAGCGTCGAGATGCTGCCCAGACGGCGCTCGATGTCGGGCACGCCGCCGCGGCTGAGCTCGCTGGCTTTAACGCCTGCGCGCTCCAGGACGGACGTGGCCACCTCGTAGCTCTCGGGGTGGACGCTCGTCGCGTCGAGTGGGTTCTTGCCGCCGCTGATGCGCAAAAAGCCCGCGGCGTTGAGATATGCCTTGGGTCCCAACTTGGGGACCTTCTTGAGCTGGCGGCGATCGGTAAAGGCTCCGTTTTCCTCGCGGTAGGCCACGATGTTTTTGGCCACGCTCGGCGTAATGCCCGATACGTATCCCAGTAGGCTCGCGCTCGCGGTATTCACGTCGACGCCCACGCGGTTGACGACGTCCTCCACCACATGGCCCAGGGTGCGCGAAAGCTCGGCCTGGTCAAGGTCGTGCTGGTACTGGCCCACGCCGATAGACTGGGGCGGAATCTTGACGAGCTCTGCCAGCGGGTCTTGCAGGCGACGGCCCAGGCTCATGGCGCCACGCACGGTGACGTCCAGGTCGGGATATTCCTGGCTGGCGAGCTCGGAGGCGGAGTACACAGATGCGCCGGCCTCGTTGACGATGGTGTAGCGCAACCCGGGCGCCTGCTCGGCAATGAACTCCGAGACGACTTCTTCGGTCTCGCGGCTGGCGGTGCCGTTGCCGATGACGATGGTGTTGACGCCGTCCTTTTTGACGAGGCGGGCGAGCTCGCGCTTGGTGCCGGCGACGTCGTGGCGCGGTTTGGTGGGGTAGACCACGCCGTGGTCGAGCAGCTTGCCGGTCTCGTCCATGACGGCGACCTTGCAGCCGGTGCGGTAGCCCGGGTCGAGCGCGAGCACGCGGGCACCGTGCACGGGGCGTGCCGAGAGCAGGCCCTCGAGATTCTTGGCAAAGACGTTGATGGCCTCGGTCTGGGCGCGAACGGTGAGTTTGGCGCGGGCCTCGCGCTCCAGCGAGGGGGCCATGAGGCGCTTGTAACCGTCAGCGATGGCGGCATTAAAGACGGGAGCAAACACGCCCTGGCGACGGGGCCAGCGGCTGCCGAGGCGTGCCTTAGCGGCAGCGCCGTCGACGTTCACGCGCACGCGGAGCTTGCCCTCGCGCTCGCCGCGGTCGATGGCCAGCACGCGGTGGTTGGGAATACGGCGTAGCGGCTCGTCAAAGTTGTAGTAGGGCTCGTAGGGAGTCTTCTCCGCGGGGTCGGTGGCCTCGACAACGATATCGGCGGTGTTTTGCGTAAAGGCGCGCAGGTCAGCGACGTTCTCCGGGTCCTCGGCTACCGTCTCGGCCACGATGTCGGCGGCGCCGGCGAGCGCCTTCTCGGGCGTGTTGAAGCCGGCCTCCTCGTTGACGTATGCCGCGGCGGCGTCGAGCGCGCTGCCCTTGGCCGAGGCCTGCATGATGATCATGTTGGCGAGTGGCTCCAGGCCTGCCTCGCGGGCCTTCTGCGCGCGGGTCATGCGCTTTTTGCGGTAGGGCTTGTAGAGGTCCTCGACGCGTTGGAGCTGCGTGGTCTCGCGAATCTGCTGCTCGAGTTCGGGCGTGAGTTTGCCCTGGGCGTCGATGAGCAGAATGACGTCCTCTTTACGCTGCTCAAGATTGCGCAGGTAGGACAGGCGCTCGTCGAGAGCGCGTAGGGCGACGTCGTCCATGCCGCCCGTGGCTTCCTTGCGGTAGCGCGAGATAAAGGGGATGGTGTTGCCCTCGTCGATGAGTTTGACGGCCGCCTCGACGTTGGCGGCCTTAAGGTTGAGCTCGCGGGCGAGCTGGGCGATAAGATCCATGAAACTCCTTGCGGTAAAGGTGCGTTTGCAGCACAGAGCTACCAAGGATACCACCCGTCCCAAAAGACCGTTTTGGGGCCGCGCCACGAAAACGACCTATCTACTACGTTTGAACCGTATGGGTCGACCATCCCCCGGTTTTCCGAGAATACGCAAGCCGTCTACCTGCGGCTTTTATTTCGCGAAATTTGGCATGGTTAAGGGCGATCGGTTAAACGTAGTAGATAGGTCGTTTTCGTGGCGAACGAATCAAGCCGAGGTGCAAAATAGCCCCCGCCCCAGAAAAATCGTCGGCAAGGTAGCAAAATGCCCCGCGGGCAGGAGGCTGCTCACGGGGCAAAGAAGAGGGGCTTATTTGTGGCGGACCGAAGGGTTCGGCATGGGGCTTCTGCCGCGGCCGCTCTTAAGGCATTACAGCTCGACGAGCTGGCCGGTCTCGGCGGCCTCCTTGATAGCGTTGAGAAGCGTGAGCGTCTTAACGTTGTCGGCGGGGGTCACGACGGGCTCAACCTCACGGCGGACAACCTTTACAAAGTGCTTGAGCTGCATCTTGTGCGGCAGCGCCGGGTCGACGGCCGGAATCTCCATCTGCAGCGGCTTGTGCCAGTTGGAGGCGCCGTCGTAGGAGAACTGGTGCAGGCGGGGCAGCGAAAGGGCGCCCAAGGTTCCGCCGATAAAGTAGGCGTCGGCGTCGAAGGGACGGTACTGCGGATCCTCGCGAGCGGTCGCCTCCCAGTTCCAGGGGCTGGCGGTGGCGTCGGAGATGGTCATGCTCGCGAGCGCGCCGTCGGCAAAGCGAACGTTGACCACGGCGGAGTCCTCGGTCTCAAAACCGCGGGCGGCGCTGGACTGCATGCCCTGGACGGCAATGGGCTCGCCCAGCAGGTAGCGGAGCAGGTCGACGTCGTGCACCAGGTTGACCAGGATCGGGCCGGCACCCTTCTTGCGGCGCCACTCGACGTCAAAGTACTCGTCGTTCTTATAGATCATGTAGTGGAAGCTCGACACGGTGAGCTTGCCCAGCTCGCCGGACTCGATGATCTCCTTGGCCTTGTTGACGAAGGGGTTGTGGCGACGGTGCTGGCCCACGAGCACGGGCACACCGGCGGTCTCGGCCTCGGCGGCGAAGGCCTGGGCATCCTCGAGATCGTTGGAGATCGGCTTTTCGACCAGCGGCACGATGTTGCGCTTCACGGCCTCGCGGGCAACGCCCAGATGCAGGTCGTTGGGGGTGGCGATGATGACGGCCTCGGGCTTGACCTCGTCCATCATCTGGGCGGGATCAGTGTAAAACGGCACGCCGGCGGCCTCGGCCGTGGCGCGGGCGCCCTCAAAGGCGTCGGCGATGGCGACGAGCTCGGCCTCGGGCTCCTCAGTGACAAAGCGGATGTGGTTGCGGCCCATGGCGCCGGCACCGATAACGGCAATGCGGACGGGGTTGAGCTCAGACATTTCGACTCCTTAATGCTGGTGGCTGGTGGAATGCGACAAAGGGGCAGTCCCTTTGTCGCATCGGTAAAACTAGGCGGATTTCTTCTTGCTGTCGGAGACCATCATGTAGACGGTGAGCACGACGGCGATGGCGGCGATCACAATGGCGCCGTAGAAGGACTGCTGGTAGGCGGCGCTGCCGGCCTCGGCGTGATACAGCACGGCGGTGATGGGTTGGCTGATCCAGGTGGAGGCGGCGTAACCCAAAAACATGATGCCGTAGTTGACGCCGATGTTGCTGGTGCCAAAGGCGCCACCGGTGAGCGGCGGGTAGATGACGAGCAGGGCGCCAAAGCTAAAGCCAAGCAGGGCGAGCGCCACAAAGAACATGCTCTGCGTAAAGCTCATCGACATGATGACGAGCGCGACGATGGTCACGACAAGGCTGATGAGCAGCGACTTGTAGGCGCCGAGCTTGTCGATGATCTGGCCAAAGGACAGACGGCCGACCAGGTTGGCGCAGGTGTTGACGGAGACCACCACACCGCCGAGGGCGACAGCTGCGGCGCTCGTGGGGTCGGCGAAGAGCTGGACGGCGGCGATGGAGGCAACCTTGCCCACGAGCAGGGTGCCCGCGGTGGCGGCAAAGGCGAAGGTGACGATGAGGACCCAGAAGCGCGGGGTCTTGACCATCTCGCCCGGGGTGAGGTCGCCGAAGGTGCCGGCGTGTGCGCCGCCCTTGGGGGCCTCGAAGCCCTCGGGCAGCCAGCCGGCCTCGGGGGCCTTCAGGAACAGGGCGGAGGCGGCGATCGTCACAAAGAAGATGACGCCGAGTGCCTTGAGGGCGCCAAAGATGCCGAGGCTCGGGATGAGCAGCGAGGCGAGCACCGGGGACAGCACGGCGGGGCCGGCGGTCGATGCGGCCAGGGTGATGCCGGAGGCGAGACCCTTCTTGTCGATGAACCACTTTTGGCCGGTGGTGAGCGCCGGGTTGTAGCCCAGGCCGTTGCCGACGGCGGCGACGAGCGAGAACCACAGGTAGAACTGCCACGGCTCGGTGACGGTGCCGGACATGAACCAGCCCACGCCGTAGCACACGGCGGCGGCGATCACGACGTTGCGCGGGCCGATCTTGTCGGAGATGCGGCCGGCGAAGATGCCCGTCACGGCCATGATGGTCTGAAAGACCGGGAACGCCCAGGTAAGGGCGCTGGACCACTCGGGGTAGACGGCGAGCAGGTTCTTGGACACGACGGAGTACAGCGCGATGGAGCTGATGAAGAACATAGTGACGCACGCGGCGGAAAGCACGACGGCGCGACCCTTGTTGGAGTTGGTGGAAGCCATGGGACTCTTTCTAATCGATGCGGGGGGAGGGGAGGGGCAAACGCCGCTGAGGTGCTTGCCCCGCGCCCCTTTCTACCGGGCTTGTTTACTGGTCAGTCGGCTTTGCGACACCGGACTCGTCGGACCAAAGCTCGACACCCTTGTTCTTGAGGTAGTTGTCGGCAAAGGCGCGGCGGCCGCCGGGCTTGGCGGTGAGGTCGCCCATCATATTGGAGAAGCCGCCGTCGACCTTGATGGCGTCGCCGGTGGTAAAGTCCGAGCGCTTGGACGCCAGGAACATGACGGCGTTGGCGATATCGCTGACCTCGCCGATGCGGCGCGTGGCGATGAGGCGGCTGCGGCTCTTCTCGACCTCGGGGTCGGCGTAAAAGCTCGCCGACATGGGGGTCTTAACAAAGCAGGGCTCGACGCAGTTGGAGCGCACACCGTAGGGGCCCCACTCGGCGGCCAGCATCTTGGACATCATGTTGACGCCGGCCTTGGTGGAGCTGTACACGCCCGAGAACGTCTCGGGGGAGTGGCTGGCGACGGTGGAGATGTGCACCAGTCGGCCCTGCCCGGCCTTGATCATCTCGCGACCAAAGCGCTGCGAGGTGATGAAGTAGCCGGTGAGGTTGACGTTGAGCACTTGCTCCCAGTCGCTCAGCGGCAGGTCCTCCATGGCGGCGAAGCGCAGGATGCCGGCGGTGTTGACGAGGACGTCGACACCGCCGAAGTTGGCGATGGTGGCGTCGACGGCAGCCTGAACCTCGGCCTCGTCGGTGGCGTTCATCTTGTAACCCTCGGCGTGGATGCCAAACTCGGCAGCAAGGTCGGAGGCAGCGGCCTTGACCTTCTCCTCGTCCAAGTCGAGCATGACGACGTTGGCGCCATTGCGGGCGAACTCGCGACAAATCTCGACGCCCATACCGCCGAGTGCGCCGGTCACGGCGCAAACATCGCCCTCGAGCTTAAGCCAATTGCTCATAGGAACTTCCCTTCTTGTGCCTCCCGGTGGGTCGCTCCCATTAACCGACCCACGTGGTTTTTGCTGGTTATCGTATGCTTTGCATTTGCGCAGGTGAATTGCATATTTGTTAGAATGACATTAACCATAGGTTTATACTATGCATTGAGGTTTGTTCTCAATTGAGCGCGTGACCTGCGAAAACGACCCCCTGCGGTGCTGTGCGCCCGCGCGTGCGAAAACGGGAGATTGACGTGTACGATCGACGACTTGACGCTATTTCGGCCGCCGCGGAGCTGGGAAGTTTCTCGCGTGCGGCGGCAAAATTGCGCGTGTCGACCCCGGCGCTCGTTAAACAGGTGTCGGGGTTCGAGGCCGAGTTTGGCATCACGTTGTTCGAGCGCTCGCACTCGGGCGTCAAGGTGACGCCGGCGGGCGCGCTGTTGGTGGACGACGCGCGCTCGATCATGCGCCAATCCGAGGATGCGTTGCGCCGCGCCCGGCGAGCGGCGGGCGATGGCGGTGCGGTGCGCCTGGGCGTATCGATGATGTGCCCGGGGCGCCACACGCTCGCGCTGTGGCCGCAGGTGCACGACATGGAGCCGCGCTTGCGTTTTGAGATTGTGCCGGTGGGGGACCTTTACGATGAGCGCGAGACCGTCATGCGCAGTCTGGGGCGCGAGGTGGATGTGGTGCAGTCGAGTTTTTCGACCCCGCGCTGGGGCGACGCCTGTCAAAAGCTCCGCATCGTCAACGTGCCGTTTTACATCGACGTGCCGCGCTCAAGTCGGCTCGCGCGCAAGGAGCGCATCACGGTTGCCGATCTGGAGGGCATGCGCCTGCGCGTGCTCCGTCACGGCAACGACGCCATAGACAGCCTGCGTATCGACCTTTTGGCCGACGGCGGCGTGGACGTGATCGACGTGGATAGCTTCGACTTTGCGCTCTTTAACGAAGCCGAGGAAAAGGGCGACGCGGTGCTCACCTGCGGAGCGTGGTCGGGCGTGCACCCCGCCTTTGTGGGCGTACCGTTCCTATGCGGCCGCGAGGTGCCGGTCTTTCTACACTACCCGCTCGAGCCAACCCTCCAAGTACAAAAATTCGTCAACGCCATGGCCCAACTCCTCAAGTAGCCAAAAGAGTCCCGTCCCAAATTAGCTACCCTTTGCTACGGGTTTAGCGGTCCTCGCGTTGCGGCCCGGCTGCCTCGGCTGTCTTTACGCGGTTCTTATCGACGTACATGTTCTTGTCGGCCTGGGAAAAGAGTTCGCGCATGGTAGGCGGCTCGTCAAAATCGCTGGAAAGCGCATAGCCCACCGCGTAGCTGATGGGCATATCGGGGTGGACTTCGGAATACTCGTTCACGTTCGCGCGAATCCGAGCGAGACAAGATTCCACAGCGGCTCGGTCGGCATCCCGCAGCACCGCGATAAACTCATCGCCGCCGTCGCGACCCACAAAGCACGTCTCCGACGCCACACTTCCCAGTTGTTGGGCAAAAGAGCGAATGTATTCATCGCCCTTCTCATGGCCGAAGTTGTTATTGACCATATGCAGATTGTTAAGGTCGAAGACGCACACCGCAACGGGCTCCTCCGCGGAGACAGGCTGCTCCTGCCCCAAGATCTCCTCGCACTTGTTCTTGTTGGGCAGCCCCGTGGCTTCGTCGAGATAGACTTTGCTCTGCAGTTCGCGATTGAGCGCGGCAGTTCGCACCGCGCGAACAAGTTCGACCGCAAAGGTCGCCACCAAGCCCATGATGTCGATGATCACCAGGCCCTCGAGATAGTTGAGCGCCGACGCCTTCTCCTGAGAGTAGTCCTCTGCGAGTCGCGTAGCATCGTCGCAAATGCCAAAGAACTCCTCGCTCATCGCGATGATATCGGTGTTCTCGTAGCCGACTTCACGCACACGGGCAATCTCGGTGCAAAGCTCATCAAAATAATTTGCAAGCTCGGTCATTTTTGCCTGATACTCATCGTCGTCGAGACGGACGAGGTTGAGGTCGTCACTTCCGTAACGCAAACCGTTGATGTATGAATCCACGGCTTTGAGCAGGTCATCTTGAGGCTGGCCCGCATCCTCGAGCTTAACGATTCGCTGCGTGGTACCGCGCACCAGACCGGCGTAGTTGACCACACGCGCCGTGCCCTGGATATCGGAGACGAGCAGCATAACATTGATGAAGAAGAAGATGAGAACTGCCGTGAGCACCATCATGAGCAGGCGCACCGCCTGTCCGGCCTTCTTGGCGACAGAAGTATTCACAAGTTCACTCCCCTAAATGACAAAAGAACAGGTAGCACGCAGTGTGCTGAAATTCATGGGTGGTTAACTCTACCATATGGGCCAGCAGCCTCAAACTGCAGCAGACGCTCGTCCAAATTGGCGTGACGCTTGCCTTGTTGTTCTTGACCTGGCCGCGCTATCGGACATGCTTCTGGTCTTGGATCACCATGGGAAAGCTCATCCCGTTTTGTGCGTCTAGAATGGGATGCGGCTTCCCAAAGGTGCCGTTAGGGGAAACCACATCCCGGTTTATGCCCTTGAAATGGGATGCCGTTTCCCGGAGGGGACCCAGCGGGAAACGGCATCCCATTCTGGGCCCGAAAAGTGGGATACGGTTTCCGGCCGGCATGAAAAAGCCTCCGCAGCTCGTGTGTGCTGCGGAGGCTTTATTCGTTGCGGCGCATTGTGTTTGGGTCGTTGAGATGAGTCGATTTGCCCCGAAAGAGGAGGGCATTGACCTTAGGGTCATGCCCGACGAATGAGCGACAAATCGGTCATCTCGGCGGGCCGAACTACTCCAGCTCAAACGCTCCGGTATAGAGCTGATAGTAGTATCCGCGCTTGGCGATCAGCTCGTCGTGGTTGCCGCGCTCGATGATGCGGCCGTGGTCCAGGCAGATGATCGCGTCGGAGTTGCGCACGGTGGACAGGCGGTGTGCGATGACAAACGTCGTGCGGCCCTCCATGAGCTTATCCATGCCAGCCTGCACGATGGCCTCGGTGCGGGTGTCGATGGAGCTCGTGGCCTCGTCCAGAATCATTGCCGGCGGATCGGCGACGGCGGCGCGTGCGATCGAAATCAGCTGGCGCTGGCCCTGCGACAGCTGCGCGCCGTTGCCGGTGAGCATCGTGTCGTAGCCGTCGGGCAGGCGGGTGATAAAGTCGTCGGCGCCCGCGAGCTTGGCTGCCGCGATGCACTCCTCGTCGGTGGCGTCCAGGTTGCCGTAGCGGATGTTATCCATCACGGTGCCGGTGAACAGGTTCACGTCCTGCAGTACCACGCCCAGCGAGCGGCGCAGATCGGCCTTGCGGATCTTGTTGACGTTGATGCCGTCGTAGCGAATCTTGCCGTCGGCGATGTCATAGAAGCGGTTGATGAGGTTGGTGATGGTCGTCTTGCCGGCACCGGTGGCGCCGACAAACGCGACCTTCTGGCCCGGCTTGGCAAACACGGACACGCCGTGCAACACCTCGTGGTCGGGCGTGTAGCCAAAGTCGACGTTGTCCATGACCAGGTCGCCGCGCAGCGGTACGTACTCGATCTCGCCGGTTGCACGGTGCGGGTGTTTCCACGCCCACATGCCGGTGTGGTGGTCGGCCTCCTCGAGCTGCCAGGTATCGGGGTTCACCTGCGCGTTGACGAGCGTCACGTAGCCTTCGTCGGTCTCGGGCTTCTCGTCGATGAGCTCAAAGATGCGGTCGGCGCCGGCGAGGCCCATGACCACGGCGTTGATCTGCTGCGAGATCTGGCCGATCTGTCCGCAGAACTGCTTGGTCATGTTGAGGAACGGCACCACGACGGCGATGGACAGCGCCATACCCGAGATGCTCAGGTTGGGCACGCCCAGCGCCAGGAAAATGCCGCCGGCAAGGGCCACCAGCACGTAGAGCAGATTGCCCAGGTTCATAAGGATGGGCATGAGGATGTTGGCGTACATGTTGGCCTTCTGCGAGACCTCGAAGAGCTTTTCGTTGCGCTCGTCAAAATCGGCCTCGGCGGCAGACTCGTGGCAGAATGCCTTGACGACCTTCTGGCCGTTCATGACTTCCTCGATATGACCCTCGACCACGCCGAGCTCGGTCTGCTGCGCAATGAAGAAGCGCGCGGAGTTGGAGCCGAGCAGCTTGGTCATAAAGGTCATAAAGGCGACGCCTGCCACAATGACCAGGCACATCCAAACGCTGTAGTACAGCATGATAAAGAACACCGTGACGATGACGATGGTCGTCATGAGCAGGTTGGGCAGCGACTGGCTGATCATCTGGCGCAGCGTGTCGATGTCGTTGGTGTAGTGGCTCATGATGTCGCCGCGCTGGTGCGTGTCGAAGTAGCGAATCGGCAGGTCCTGCATGCGGTTGAACATCTTCTCGCGCAGCTTCTCGAGCGAGCCCTGCGTGACGATGGCCATGGCGCGGTTCCAGAAGAGCGAAGACAGGATGCCGACGCCGTAGATGCAGGCGAGGGTGGTCACGAGCTGTGCGATCTTGGGCTGTGCGGCTTCCCAATCGCCCGACTGCCACGATTCGCTAATAATCTGCAGAGCGCTCTGAAGGAAGGTCGCGCCGATGGAGTTGATGATGGCGCAGAGCACCACGCCGACGACGACGAGGGGCAAAAGCACGGGGTAGAAGCCAAAGAGCGTCTTGATGAGGCGCGACATGGTGCCACCCTTGCGGTTGAGCGCGCGCTCGGCGGTCGTTGCCTTACTCATGTGCCTCGCCTCCTTCCTGGGTCTGAGCTTGTGTTGCGGATGCCTCGGTGTCGGCCTCGACGGCCCCTTCGCCCTCGGCAGACATCTTGTTTTGCGAGGTAAAGGTCTCGCGGTAGATCTCGCTCGTCTTGAGCAGCTCGTCATGGTTGCCGATCTGCGCGATACGGCCACCCTCCATGACGATGATGCGGTCTGCGTCCTGCACGGAGCTGATGCGCTGGGCGATGATGAGCTTGGTCGTGTTGGGCAGATAGCTTGCCAACCCTGCGCGAATCTTGGCGTCGGTCTTGGTGTCGACAGCGCTGGTGGAGTCGTCCAGGATTAAGATCTTGGGGCGACGCAGCAGGGCACGCGCAATGCACAGGCGCTGCTTCTGACCGCCGGAAACATTGGAGCCGCCCTGTTCGATCCAGGTGTCATAGCCCTTGGGGAAGCCATCGACAAACTCGTCGGCGCAGGCCAGATGTGCCGCCTCGCGGACTTCCTCGTCGGTGGCGTTCGGGTCGCCCCAGCGCAGGTTCTCGGCAATGGTGCCGCTAAACAGCACGTTTTTCTGCAGCACCATGGCCACTTGGTGGCGCAGCGCGTCCAGGTCGTAGTCGCGTACGTCCATGCCGCCCACGCGCACGGTGCCTTCGGTGGCGTCGTACAGACGGGCGATGAGGTTTACAAGCGTGGACTTGGCCGAGCCGGTACCGCCGACGATACCGATGGTCTCGCCGCTCTTAATGTGCAGGTCGATATCGTCGAGCGCCTGGCGCTTCGCATGCGCGGAATACTTAAAGCTCACGTGGTCAAAGTCGATGGAACCGTCGGCAACCTCGAGCACGGGCTCGGCGGGATCGGCGATCGTGGGCTCGGCGGCCAGCACCTCGGTAATGCGGCGCGCCGATTCGTCGGCCATGGTCACCATGACAAAGATCATCGACAGCTGCATCAGGCTCATGAGGATCGCGAAGCCATAGGTAAAGATCGAGGAGAGCTGGCCCACGTCGAACAGCGTGCCCTGGCTCGTGATGATGAGCTTGGATCCCAGGTAGATGATGATGACAAATGCGCCGTTGACGCAGATGTTCATCATGGGGTTGTTAAAGGCGAGCAGCTTCTCGGCGCGGGTGAAGTCCATCTGGACGTCGTGCGCGGCGGTGGCGAACTTCTCCTTCTCAAAGTCTTCGCGCACGTAGCTCTTGACCACGCGCATGCCGGTGACGTTTTCCTCGACGGACTCGTTAAGGGCGTCGTACTTGTGGAACACGCGCGAGAAGATGGGGCGTACCTTAAAGATGATAAAGAACAGTCCAAAGCCCAGCAGCGGAATGATGACCAGGTAGACCATGGCGACGCTGCCGCCCATGATAAATGCCATGGTAAAGGCGAAGATCAAGACCAGCGGCGCGCGCACGGCGATACGGATGATCATCATAAAGGCCTGTTGAACGTTGTTGATGTCAGTGGTCAGACGCGTGACGAGCGAGGAGCTCGAGAACTCATCGATGTTGGCAAAGCTGAACGTCTGGATCTTGTAGAACAGGTCGTGACGCAGGTTCTTGGCAAAGCCGCAACTCGCATGGCTGCAGGTGACGCCGGCAGCGGCGCCAAAAGCAAGCGACGTCAGCGCGATGAGCACCAAAAAGCCTGCGGTGGGAAGCATCTCGGCTACGGTGGCGCCGTCTTTGATGGCGTCGATCAGGTTGGCGGTGATAAATGGAATCAGCATTTCGCAGAGCACCTCGCCAAGCACGAGCAGCGGCGTGGCAACGGTGACTTTCATATAGTCGCGGATGCTGCCCATGAGGGTTTTAATCATCCAGTTCCTCCCAGGTTACACGGATTTTATCGAGCATTTCGGCGAGGTCTTCGCGCTCGTCGTGGGTGAGGGCACTAAAGGCCCGCTCTCTAAAGCGGATGCGGGCCGCCTGGTCGATGCGGGCGTTTTCTCGGCCGGTTTCGGTCAGGCGAATGGTGAGTTGCCGTCGATCTTTGGGGTTACGGCTGCGCTCAATGAGGCCGTTGACCTCGAGCTTGGACAGGATCTCGGAAAGCGACCCCGGCTTGAGGTCAAAGTGCATGCCGAGTTCCTGCTGCGACATCTCGCCGCCGGGCTGCTTGGCCAGCAGGCAAATGATGGGCGCCTTGCCGGACACGCCTCCGCCATGAAAATGCATGTAATGGCCGCAAAAACCCAGGCCGCTCAGGATGCGCTTGGCAAGCTTGTCTTCCGAGCTAACCGCTTCGGGTACATCCGCCGGCTGTGACGGGTCGCCGCCGGGCTCGTGCGAACAAAGGTTAAGAAGTTCATCGCACATGAATTAGTGTTGCTCCTTTCTTTAGTTAGGTAGTGGAATTGTTTTGTGCCTAACCAATCTAGGAGCATGAGAAATGAATGTCAAGGTACCAAACTAGTGGTTACGCGGTTTTACCAAACCGCGTAACGGCTCGACGCTGCAAGCGTTCCTAAGCGGCAATCTGTGATTCCGCCACGATCCGCTTTGGTGCATGTGATCCCTTGGGGACGGAGGAAAAGGGATCATTTTCCGTAACCTTTCCGCAACAATTTACCCTTCGCGCTGCTCGACTCCGCTCACAACGTCCCCTGCGCTACACTTAGTCGCACTGTGGCGCTGCTGTGCCGCGCCCGAACTAAGGGGGGACTCTCATGAAGAACACTCAGCTGCTGCTGATCAACGATATGTGCGGCTACGGCAAGGTCGCGCTTTCCGCCATGCTGCCGGTGCTGTCGCACATGGGCTACCGTATCCATAACCTGCCGACGGCGCTCGTTTCCGATACGCTCAACTACCCCAAGTTCTACATCCACGACACCACCGAGTACGTGCGTCAAAGCCTCGCTATCTGGGAGGAGCTCGGCTTTGAGTTCGACGCCATCTCGACCGGCTTTATCGTGACCGAGGAAGAGACGCGTATCATCTCGGACTTTTGCCACCGCCGCGCGCAAAAGGGCACCAAGGTGTTCGTCGATCCCATCATGGGCGACAACGGCAAGCTCTATGCGGGCGTGCCCGAGTCCACGATTGGCCTTATGCGGCATCTGCTGGAGTGCGCAGACTACGCGGTGCCCAACTATACCGAGGCATGCCTGCTCACCGATACGCCTATCGCCGAGCAACTCACGCCCGACGAGGCCCGCGCCCTTGTGGACGCCGTGCGCGAGCTGGGTGCCAAGTCGGTGGTCATTACGAGCGCCGTGGTCAATGGCACGAACGCGGTTATCGGTTACGACCATGTGGCGGGGGAGTACTTCACGATTCCCTTTGAGCTCATTCCGGTCTATTTCCCGGGCACGGGCGACACGTTCTCGGCGGTGCTCGTCGGCCGCGTTATGGCCGGTTGGAGCCTGCAGCGCGCGACGTCCGATGCCATGCGCGTGGTGGCTGAGCTTATCGAGCGCAATGCCGACCAAGAGGACAAGTCGGCTGGCCTTCCCATCGAGGCCTGCCTGGATGTGATTGACCATGAGTAATGCTGGCGAGGGCGGCGCCAAGCCTGCGGGCGAGAACAAGCCGCTCGGCGCGCCGCGGGGCAAGCGTCCGCGCATCCGCGTGAGCTGCGTGGACCAGCTGGGTGCGTGCCGCTGCCACCATGGTCACAAGCCGGGCGACGTTTTTGACTTCGACCGAGACCGCGGCAAGATGTGTGCCATGGCCTGCCATGTGGGCTTTCCCTATATCGATATCCTGCGCTATGGCGGAACCGTGCCTGGCAACGAGCCCGGTACGGCAAAGTTCTGCTGCCCCGAGGTCGATACGCTGAACGTCTGGCTTGCCGAGATCGTCGACGAGTAGTCGAGCGCAATGTGACAAAGGGACAGTCCCTTTGTCACATTCGCCGGGGCTGCCCCTTCTTTTTGCTTATAATCCTAAATCTCTGCATTTCATCCGATTTTAGGTTCTAAAAATCCTACATTTCATCGATAATTAAGCGCATAAAACTTTGCATTTCATTTGATGACACTGAGGGGAGAGCCTATGCTGCGCAGGAAAATAGCGGCAGAGCTGGAGCGTTGGCTGAAGTCTGCCGAGCAAAAGGCCTTATTCATCACGGGTTCTCGCCAGATCGGCAAAAGCTATTCGATTCGCGCATTTGGCAAAGCCAGCCATGCAACCTACATCGAGCTCAATCTCATGGAAAATCGCCAGGCAAAAGATGCTCTTCTCGAGGCGCGGAATGCCGATGATTTCATCAGCAGGGTGACGCTTCTTTCGGGAAAGTCGATTGCACCAGGCAAAACGCTCGTGTTTATCGATGAGGTCCAAGAGGCCCCCGACATCATGACGATGGCAAAGTTCCTTGTAGAGGACGGGAGGTGCCGCTGGGCGTTTTCGGGGTCAATGCTCGGGACCCAGTTCAAGGGCGTCAGGTCCTATCCCGTGGGGTATGTCCACGAGCTTAGGATGTTCCCGCTCGATTTTGAGGAGTTTTGCTGGGCAACCGGGGTGAGCGAGGGGGCTCGCCAAACGATACGTGACGCGTGTATCAGCGAGAGGCCCATTCCTGATTACATTCATGACGCGATGATGGCAAACTTCAGGACCTATACCGTTGTCGGCGGAATGCCGGAGGTCGTGCAGCGTTTCCTTGACACGCAGGGCGACCTTGCCTCTGTTCGTCAGCTGCAGTCAGAGCTCAACGAACAGTACCGGCGGGATATCTCCAAGTATGCAAGCGGGCGAGCCCTTCAGGTGCAGAGCATCTACGATCAGCTCCCTATTATGCTCGAGGGCGAAAACAAGCGCTTCGTGCTCAATTCCATTGACCCTAAGGCGCACTACGAGAAGTATCAGCGAGATTTTGTATGGCTTGTCGATGCCGGCGTTGCTCTCAAAGCCGATATCGTAACCGAGCCAAAATCGCCTCTGCTCAAGACGGCACGGCCATCGCAGTTCAAGTTATATCAATCGGATACGGGCATGTTGATGGCGCGCTACCCCGTTGGAGTCGCCCAAGCGGCGTATCTTGATAGCAAGGAGTCCAATCTGGGCGGCATTTACGAAAACGTGGTGGCCCAGCAGCTGGCTGCCCAAAATCGCCAGCTTTACTACTATCAGACAAAAAAGCGCGGTGAAGTGGACTTTGTGGTCGATGGACCGGATGGGACGGCTGTTCCGATCGAGGTTAAATCGGGCTCCTATTACCACGCGCACGCTGCGCTCGGTCATGTGCTTGATACGGCTGAATATGGCGTAAGGCTCGGGATTGTTTTCTCGAGAGGCAACGTTGAGCGCAACGGAGCGGTTCTCTATTTGCCGCTATATGCGACCTGGGCCCTTTCGGATGTTTTGGGCGACTCCTGTGCCAAGGGGATTAAGCTGGAGGTCAAGCCGGTCTAGGGCCAGTCCCGGATGTGACAAAGGGGCAGTCCCTTTGTCACATCCGGGAGCGTGGATTTTCTCCCACCGAGATAACGAGCGTGGCCCGTGTGCCCGCGCCGCCCGAGCGCCTACAGTTGCTCGAGCATAGCGGTGCAACCGGCGAGCACATCGCGGTAGGTGGCATCGAAATTGCCGGTGTACCAGGGGTCGGCCACGTCGCCGGGGCGATCGGTCCAATCGAGCAGGCGCGAGATCTTGCCATCGGGGTCCTTCCCAAAAATTCGGTACAGGCCGCGGGCGTTCTCGTCGTCCATATAGACAATGTGGTCCCAGTCGCCATACTCTGCGCGACGCACCTGACGTGCACGATGTGCGACGACGGGAATCCCGACCTCGCGCAGCTTGGCAACGGTACCGTGGTGTGGCGGGTTGCCGATCTCCTCGGTCGAGGTCGCAGCGGAGTCAATGACAAACTCGCCCATGCGCCCAGCGCGGTGCACCAGCTCGGTAAACACCGACTCAGCCATCGTCGAGCGGCAGATGTTTCCATAGCAGATGAACAGTACACGTTGCATATGCGGTTTCCTTTCGATCGCCATCATCGAGCTCGAGTATCGCATCTACGCCTGCGCCATCGCCCTCTTGCGTTCCCAGCGAGCCAACTTAATCGTCACCAGCGTAAGCACCCAGGCCACAAGCGAGAACGCGGCACCCACTGCGCCTACATATGCAATGCCAACGCTGCTTACCACGGCGCCGCCCACTGCGGTGCCAAACGAGATGCCGACGTTAAACGCCATGGGCTCAACCGAACTTGCGAGTACCATCGACTTGGGATGGCGGCTGCGTGCCACGTCCATAAAGTGCGTGATGCACGACACCGAGAACAGGTACATGAGCAGCGCCAGGCTAAAGACAAAGACCAGCGCGAGCGGCATGGTGCCGCCCACAGCAAACAGTCCGAGTAACGCTGCAGCCTGCAGCACAAACGTCACGAGTAGCGCCTTCATGCCAAAGCGCGCATCGATCCATCCGCCCAGGATGTTCGAGATCAGGCAGAACACGCCGTAGGCCATGAGCGTGGTACTGGCTTCGACCGTGCCCATGCCCAGCACCTGCTCAAGATAAGGCGTCACGTAGCCGTAGAAAACGTAGACCGACCCCACGCCAAACAAAAAGATGAGCATGCCGGTGATGATGCTCGGCTCGCGTAGCAGACCCGCCTGCTCGCGAAAAGTGGCGGGCTCGTCGGTTTGCCCAGCGCGCGGCATAAACGCCACGAGCGCTCCGCAGATCAGAACGGCAAAGGCCAGCGTGCCGTACATGGCCACGTGCCAATCGAGCGTGTCGGCCACAAACTTGCCGATCGAAGTGACAAAGACCATTGCCACGGAAAACGCACCATATACCACCGAGATGGCAAGCGAAGTTTGCTGCGGAGACAGAAGCTCGGGGATGTACGTCACGCCCACGGCGAGCAGTGCGCCCGAGACGGAGCCCAGGATGATGCGCGAGATGAACAGCACCTGGAAGTTGGGCGCCAACGCCATGACCAGGTTGCCGAGCACAAAGACGATGCTGTAGCACACGAGCAGCTGGTAGCGGCGAAAACGCCCCGTGCTGAGCGCGAGCACCGGCGTCGAGATAGCGTAGATCAGTGCGAACACGCTAATAAGTTGGCCTGCGGTGGCAAGCGATACGCCGAGTTCCGTCGCTAGGTCGCTTTCGATGCCGATGACCACGAACTCGGAGCAGCCGAGCGAGAATCCCAACAGCACGAGCAGCGCCAGGCAAAGATTGGTGCGCGCGGGGGAGAGCGCGGCGGCGGTTGACTTACTTTTTGGCGTGGTTGCGGCGGTCAAGGTTGTCACTCCAATGTCGCGTGAATAAGCGGGATTCAATCCCTGCAACTCTAACAGAATGTGACAAAGGGACAGTCTCTTTGTCACATTCGCGGCGTGGCTGCCGCCTAAACCGTCACAACATTCGATGAAAATCTCGAAAACGAGGAAAAACGTCGAATGTTGTGACGGTTTTCGTGTCCGGCGCGGGTGAGCTTCGGTGCCGTCTGGGGGTATAAGACTAGCGAGTGTTTATTTGCGAGGCCTAAGGGGCGCCCCGTATGGATATCGATAACTTTGAATGGTGGTATAGCGAGGGCGAGGCTCCGGACGAAGAGTGGGACGAGCCCGCGCCGTGTGACGTGTCGAGCGACGAGGACGAGACCGGCAACGATGCCGGTGTCGAGCCTGAAGCCGCCTCCGATGCCGCCGAACCCCTAACCTTTGAACAGGCTTGGGCCCAAGCCGAGGCCGATGAGGCTAAGGCCGATGCCACAGCCACGCTCGGTGAGCCGGCCGATATGTCCATCTCGCCGGCAAAGACCCCGCAACCTCGCCATACCATCGACCCCGACAGCACGGCATCCTTCAGCATTCTCGACGTGCCCTCGCAGGGTGCCCAGGCGCCCGCCCCCACGCATCGCCCCAACCTGGCTCGCGAGGAAGACGCGGCCCGCCGCCCACCGCTCGGCCCCATCCTCATCGCCTTCATGGCCGGCGTCATCGCTTGCTCGGCGATCGGAAATGTCTGGAGCCACGTGGAGCAACAGCGCAAAGACGCCGCCAAGGTCGAGATGTCTGTCGAGCAATCGCTCAGCCGCACGCGCTCGGTGCATGTGTCGGTCGAGGTTAAGGACGGCGCGACGTGGGATACCGCGCGCGGCGATAGCCAAATGCTCATCCATATCGTGGGCCGCACGCTCAAGGGGCAAGCGATCGACGAGTACCAATACGTCAATTCCGAAGGTGACGGCATCGAGCTCAAGCCCGGCGACTACGAGCTCACGGTCGATGAGCCGCCCGTCGCCACCGACGGCACGCGTTACCGTGCCTCAAAGCGCATGGTTCCGGTGAGTTTTAATTCACAGGCGCCCGATACGGTCGATAGCACGCCGCAGGGCGGGTTTGACCTTTACGCTATTGCTCAATAACTGCACCTGTCGCTCAACCCCGCCGCCAAGAGTGGGACAATAGCCCTCGACACCGTTGTTTACTATTGGAGGAAGTAGCATGTCCACCGTCACTACCATCAAGCGCGGCGGCCTCATCGCGGCCATCGATTCCATGGGCGCCCAGCTCACGAGCCTTGCCCTCAACGGCAACGAGTATCTGTGGCAGGGCGACCCGGCCTTTTGGGGCAAGCATGCGCCTATCCTGTTCCCCATCGTGGGATCGCTGCGCAACAACATGGCGACATCTGCGGCCGGCACCTGCGAGATGCCGCGCCACGGACTCGCTCGCATCGTCGAGCACAAGTTGGTCGAGGTTTCGGAGGACGGCTCCTCGGTAACGTACGAGATCACTGACACGCCCGAGTCGCTCAAGGCGTTCCCGTTCCACTTTAAGCTCAACATGACCTATGCCCTGACCGGCGACGCCACGCTCACGCAGACCTTTGCCGTCACCAACACCGGCGACGTGGCCCTGCCGTTCTCGGTGGGCGGTCATCCTGCATTCAACGTGCCCGCCCCCGGTGCCGAAGACGAGGCGTTCGAGGATTACGAGCTGGCGTTTACCGAGGCTTGGACCAACGAGGCTCCCATCATCACGCCCGACGGTCTTATGACGTTCGAGGGTAGCTACAAGGCCCCCGATAACTCGGACGTGCTGCCCATCACGCACCGCAGCTTCGATAACGATGCCATCATGTTCACCGATACTCCGGGCTCCACGCTCACACTGCGCGGCCGCAAGTCGGGCCACGGCGTCAAGATCGACTTTGAGGGTTTTAAGTACATCGGCGTGTGGTCTGCCGCCAACGATGCTCCGTTTGTGGCGCTCGAGCCTTGGACCGGTCACACCACCATGTCCACCGAGGACGACGTCTTTGAGCACAAGGTCAACACCATCACCTTGGCCCCCGGCGCTACCGATAAACGCAGCTTTAGCGTCACCTTGCTCTAGAGGTTCCGCCGCTCGGTCGATGCTGCGTGCCGTCCAGAGCGATAATTTGTCATTCAAAAGGCAAGGCATAGACCTTCTGGTCATGCCTTGTCTTTTTCATGCCACTTGTTCGCTCTGGACGTCGCTCGCCGGCATTGCCAAAACATCGACGTCCCCAATGACTACCATGTGTCTATTAATTTTTCGAGCTTGTGCTGCACTGCTGGTCGCTGGCGTATATCCTGTTAAGTCGTCAGCATACGATTCAACAGGGAAGGCAGATTATGCATTCTCCCCATCAGCGCGACGCGCATCCACAGCCGGTGTGCAGCCGTCGCATCTTCTTGGGTAGCGCTCTCGCTGCGAGCGCTTCCGTCGTCGCCGGCGCGCTCGCCGGCTGTCAGCGTCCGTCCACGCTCAAGGTGGTTCAGCCCACGACGGGCGGCGGTCGCGACGACCTGTCCGATTCCGTGATCGGCAAGGACAAGATCCGCATTGGCATGGAGGCGGCCTACGCCCCGTACAACTGGCAGGTTTCCGAAGCCAGTGAGTACACTATCCCCATCGATAACGTGCAGGGCGCCTATGCCGATGGCTACGACGTGCAGATCGCCAAGATCGTCTGCAAGGCCCTCGGTGGCGAGCCCGTTGCCGTCAAGCAGAGCTTCTCGGGCCTTATCGATTCGCTCAACAACGGCCAGATCGACCTCATCATCGCCGGCATGAGCGCCACGCCCGAGCGCGAGGAGTCGGTCGGCTTCTCCGACCCGTACTTTATTGGCTACTTTGGCCTGTTCGTAAAAGAGGGTTCCCCCTACCAAAACGCCACCAAACTCAGCGACTTTAGCGGTGCCACGGTACTCGGCCAAAAGGACACCATGCTCGACACCGTCATCGACGAGATTCCGGGCGTTGTGCACAAGAACCCGGTCGACTCCGTCCCCACGGTGTTCTCGAATCTGCTGCAGGGCACGTGCGACGCCGTGACTTACAACACCGAGAACGAGAAGGGCTATATGGCCCAAAACCCGGGTATCGTCCCTATTCATTTTGCCGAGGGCGAGGGCTTTAAGCAGGAGGTCGCGGCAAACGTCGGCTGTCGCAAGGGCTCGGACAAACTGCTTAAACTCATCGACAAGACACTCAAGGGCATTAGCCAAGAGGAACGCGACCAAATGTGGGACGCGTGCCTCGACCGCCAGCCGGCATAGGGAGGCAGCATGAAAACCATCAATCGTCTGGCCTCCTTTATCAAGGCCGACCACCGTTATGTGTACCTGGGCACGAGTGTCATCGCGGCGCTTGGCCTGGCGTTTAGCCAGCGCAACCCCACGCCGCTGAGCTTCTTGGCGCCCACCGGTATCTTCCAGGATTGCCTTTGGGCAATCCTTTGGGCCTGGCTCGTCGTGTCGGCGGCGGCGCTCGTCACCAAACTCATGCACTGGAATGACTATCGCGAAACGTCGCCGTTCGCATCCGAGCGCTTCCGTCGTGGCGCACGCTTGGGCAGTTATGTCGTGGTTGCCATCGCGGCGATCTTTTTCGTGGACCGCTGCGTCATGTCGTTTATCGACCTGGTACAGGTGAGCATCGTCTCGGACTCCAACCCCAGCGACTTTTTGTCGAGCCTGGTCTACATGACCTACAAGAGCGGGGACTTCTTTATCCGCGGTATCGAGATCACCATCGCGCTTGCCACCTTCGGCACCGTCATCGCATTCTTCCTGGCGTTGCTCTTTGTGTTCCTGCGTATTCAGACCTTCGATCGCGTGGACAACGACCTGGTGCGCTTCTTTAAGAGCATTGGCCGCGGCTTTGCGACCATCTACTCCACCATCGTGCGCGGCACGCCCATGATGGTCCAGGGTCTGCTCATCTATTACGCGGGTTTCACCGTTTTGCGCGGCATGGGCTTCGAGACCGCCCAGGCCAACCAGATCTGGAGTACCTTCACCGCCGGCCTCGTCACCATCTCGCTCAACTCCACCGCCTACATGATGGAGGTCCTGCGCGGCGGCATCGAGTCCATCGACCCCGGCCAGGCCGAGGCAGCGCGCTCGCTGGGTCTTTCGCAGTGGCAAGCCATGCGCAAAGTCGTGTTCCCCCAGGGCATTAAAAACGCGATTCCGGCGCTCACCAACGAGCTCATCATCAACATCAAGGACTCGTCGGTGCTCTCGGTCATCGGCGTGTTCGACCTCATGTACGCCACCACCACCGTCGCCGGCGTGTACTACCGCCAGATGGAGGTCTACTGCGTGGCGCTCGTGGTCTACCTGATCCTGACGCTCGTGGCGAGCCGCCTGCTCGAAGCCTTTGGCAAAAAACTTGGTGCCGAGGCTCCGGCCACGTTGCCCAGCTCCAACTAGGCTCAAGACGAGGAGAATCATCATGGCAGATACCGCCACTACCGGCGTTGCGGCCGCCGCACAGACCAATGAGCCGCTCATCCGCGTCGAGGGCCTGCGCAAGAGCTTCGGCTCGCTCGAGGTGCTCAAGGGCATCGACCTGTCCGTTAAATCAGGCGAGGTCGTCACCATTATCGGCGCCTCGGGCTCGGGCAAGTCGACCTTCCTGCGCTGCCTCAACCTGCTCGAGACCCCGGACGCGGGCCACATCTGGTTCCACGGCCAGGATCTCACGGCCGAGCGCTGCAACATTAACAAACTGCGTGAGGACATCGGTATGGTGTTCCAGGGCTTTAACCTGTTCAACAACATGGATGTGCTCGACAACTGCACGCTTGCGCCCGTCACGCTCAAAAAGATGAGCAAGGCCGAGGCTGAAAAAATTGCGATGGAGCATCTGACGAGCGTGGGACTCGAAAAGTTCGCGCACGCCGCCGTGGGCCGCCTGTCCGGTGGTCAAAAACAGCGCGTGGCCATCGCTCGTGCCCTGTGCATGAATCCGCAGATTATGCTGTTCGACGAGCCGACCTCCGCGCTCGACCCCGAGATCGTGGGAGAGGTGCTCGAGGTCATGCGCAAGCTCGCTGCCGACGGCATGACCATGGTCGTCGTCACGCACGAGATGGCCTTTGCCCGCACCGTGTCCGATCGCGTGGTCTTTATGGACAAGGGCGTGGTCCTCGAGGACGCCGCGCCGGCCGAGCTCTTCGGCAACCCCAAGCACCAGCGCACCCGCGAGTTTCTCTCGCGTTATCTCGAGGACAAATAACCAACCGCAAATGTTTGCGTGGCAGGGCCGCTCCGGTGGGGCGGCCCTCGTCATCACAATCGAAAGGATGTCATGGCCGAGGTTTGGCGCTTCTTTGCGCATGAGGACGATTTTGCCGATTTGGACGAAACTGGCGCGTGCGAGCGCTTGGGCCGCGTGCTGTCATTTCCGACCATCTCGAGTATGGATGCCGAGGCGGTGGACTGGCAGCCGTTCGACGACCTGCGCGCCTATATGCAGCAGGCGTGGCCGCGCGTGTTCGCGGCGGGCGAGGTCGACCTTATCGACCATTCGCTATTGGTGACGCTTAGCGGTTCCGACCCTGACCTCAAGCCCATTATGCTCATGGGCCACATGGACGTGGTTCCCGTGGTGCCGGGTACCGAGGCCGACTGGACGCACGACCCCTTTAGCGGGCACGTGGACGACACCTACATCTGGGGCCGTGGAGCGATCGACATGAAGGACCAGGTCGCAGGCATTCTCGAGGCTGTCGAGTATGCGCTGGCGCACGGTTGGCAGCACGAGCGGACGCTGCTCCTGGCCTTTGGCCAGGACGAGGAGACGACGCAGTGCGGCGCAGGCGCCATCGGCCGCGCGCTCGAGGAGCGCGGTGTTGAGCTCGAGTTCCTGATCGACGAGGGCGACTACCGCATCGTTTCGGATGCCGAGTACAGCGCGGGCGAGGGTTGGCTCATGCACGCCGACCTCGCGGAGAAGGGCTATGCCGACATTGTGCTCAAGACAAAGAGCGCGGGTGGACATTCTTCCAACCCCTACGGCGGCACGTCGCTCGAGGTGCTGAGCCGTGCCATCACCGCAATCTGCGATATCGAGTGGCCGACGCGCGTCACGGACCTGCTTGCCGCACAGCTCGTCGAGCTGGGGCTTTACACGGCCGATGAAATTGCCGCCAACGGGGGCGCCATTGTCCGCGATTGCCTCGCCAGCAAGAAGCTCTATCCGCTCGTGACCACCACCTGCGCGCCCACGCAGGTCGAGGGTGGCAGCACCGGCGCCAACGTAATGCCGCAGGATATGTGGGCCAATATCAATTTCCGTATGCTCGAGGGCACGAGCGTGGCCGATGTCGTGGCCCGCTGCCGCGTCGCCGTTGCCGAGGCGGGGCTCGCCGACCGTGTCGAGGTCGAGCTCGGCCCCGGCAGCTCCGAACCCTCGCCGTCTCCGCGCATCGGCGGACCGGGACTCGAGGCGGTTCGCTCCATCGCCGCCCGCTATTTCCGTGATCCAAAGGGGACGGAGGAAAACGGATCATCCGAGCCGTTGGCGATTGTCCCCTCGACCGTGATCGGCGCGACCGACGCTGCCAACTACCAGCGCATTTGCTCCGAGTGCATTCGCTTCTCGGCCTTTGTGGTCGACGATGACGAGTGCGATCGCGGCGTCCACGGCACCAACGAGCGCATTACCCGCCGCGCCTACCTCCAGGGTGTCCGCTTCCTCGTCGCCCTGATCCATACGCTTTAGAATCCGACAAAGGGACTGTCCCTTTGTCGGATTCCGTGCGGGTTATATGCAGGTTTGCCTGCGCACGCTATCATATATGGGTTAGACCGCAACTATGTACCCCATACGCGAAGGGATGCGCATGTATCTGAAGATCGACATGCTCTAGCTGGACTTACCCCCGCAGCGGCGCCCCGCGCCCCATCAATTCTGCCGATTTTCGCCTTCACGCATATAAAGGAGTCCGTCATGCGCGACAAGCTCGAAAAGATCATCAAGGCCTACGAGGAGCTCGAGAAGAAGCTTTCCGACCCGGCCGTCGCCTCCGATATCAAGGAGTTCACGCGTCTCAACAAGGAGTACGCGCACCAGTCCGACCTCATTGCCGCCTCGCGCGAGTACATCGGCGCGCTCGATGACATCGAGGCTGCCAAGGAAATGCTGCACGATACCACCGATGCCGATGAGAAGGAGATGCTCCAGATGGACATCTCCGAAAACGAGGCCAAGCTTCCCCAGCTCGAGGAAGACATCAAGTACATGCTCATCCCGAGCGACCCCAACGACGACAAGAACACCATCGTCGAGATCCGCTCCGCCGCCGGTGGCGACGAGGCGGCCATCTTCGCCGGCGATCTGTACAAGATGTACCAGCGCTTTTGCGAGTCGCGCGGCTGGAAGACTACCGTGCTCGATTCCAGCCCCAGCGAGGCCGGTGGCTTTAAGTCCATCGAGTTCAAGGTCGAGGGCGACCGCGTCTACTCCGTCATGAAGTTCGAGTCCGGCGTGCACCGCGTCCAGCGCGTTCCCAAGACTGAGTCCCAGGGCCGCATTCAGACCTCC
This sequence comes from Collinsella sp., assembly GCA_019413925.1. Classification (GTDB taxonomy): domain Bacteria; phylum Actinomycetota; class Coriobacteriia; order Coriobacteriales; family Coriobacteriaceae; genus Collinsella. The sequence continues at coordinate 16,184 of DXMY01000049.1, read as the reverse complement.
ACGGCTACCGTCGCCGTACTTCCCGAGGCCGAGGAGATCGACGTCCAGATCAACCAGTCCGACCTGCGCATCGACACCTACTGCGCCTCCGGCCCTGGCGGTCAGTGCGTTAACACCACCTACTCCGCCGTGCGCATCACCCACCTGCCCACCAACACCGTGGTGCAGTCGCAGGAGCAGCGTTCCCAGATCCAGAACCGCGAGGTCTGCATGCAGATGCTGCGCGCCCGTCTGTACGAGATGGAACTCGAGAAGCAGCAGGCCGAGCTCGGTGCCGAGCGCCAGAGCCAGATTGGCCACGGCAACCGTTCCGAGAAGATCCGTACTTACAACCAGCCCCAGGACCGCGTGACCGATCACCGTATCGGCTTCAACTCCACCTACAACGGCGTCCTTCTGGGCGATCAGCTCGGCACCGTCATCGAGGCACTTGCCGCCGCCGAGCGAGCCGAGAAGCTGGCACAAGCAGTTTAGGTTACGCGGTTTTACCAAACCGCGTAACGGCTCGACGCTGCGCGCCGCCCAGAGCGACAATTTGTCATTCAAAAGGCGAGGCATGACCAGAAGGTCTATGCCTCGCCTTTTTCATGCCAACTTGTTCGCTCTGGACGTCGCTCGCTGTCCGTCCTCTACCTGCGGCGTTCTCTTGGGTAGTCATTGGGGACGTTCTTAAATGACTAGGTTGAGTAAATTGCTATTCGAGTTTATTTAATCTGCTTTGTTAGAAATTAAGCAATTTAACTGCTTAAAGCAATCAACGGCGTTTATCTGCTATCGATAATAATGCTCAAAAAATCGTCCGAGAAGTCGAAGTGCATTTTTTGATGCGTCGCACGTCAAGTGATTTGGCAAGTTCTTGGTTAGATATTGGTCAGTTTTGGGTCAACCTTGCCAAAAGCTTGACGGATGCAGATTTAGACGTCGGCGAATGAACGCTTCGATTGCAATCCAAGCAAAAATCTGGGCTGATTCTCGATAATCGCCTTCAATCGCCCCTTGCCAAGCGCTGGCCTCGCTTACAATCTGCTCCGACATCCGCGCGCCGTCCGGCGCTTAAGAGGGGAGGGCCCCATGGCAAACGAGATTTGGACCATCAAGCGTTGTCTCGAGTGGACCAAGGAGTACCTGGCCGAGCGCGGCGAGGAGCACCCCCGTCTTTCTGCCGAGTGGCTGCTGTGCGCCGCCACGGGCCTGGCGCGCATTGACCTATATATGCGTATGGACGAGACGCTTAACGCGGCCCAGCTCGAGACCATGCATGCGGCCGTTGTCCGCCGCGCTAAGGGCGAGCCGCTGCAATACATCACGGGCAGCACGCAGTTTCGCATGATCGACGTCGCGTGCGCCCCCGGCGTGCTCATCCCGCGCCCCGAGACCGAGATGCTCGTCGAAGAAGTCCTCAATTATCTGGATACCGAGGTGCTGAGCCCCGAGGCCGCTGCCCGTCAGCGTGTTGAGCTGCCTTGGAACGATGAGGTCGAGCAGGCCCGCAAAGCTGAGGCGGCGCTGGCCGACGAACGCGCGACCGCCGAGCGCCGTGCTGCCAACCTGACGGCCGCCGATGAGGCCGCGCTGGGTAGCGACGTGCTCGGTAGCCGCGCCTATGCCGAGGAGCTTGCCGATCGCGAGGCCGAGGAAGCCGCCGCGCAAGCAGCAGAAGCCGAAGCCGCAAAAGCCGCCGAGCCCGAGCTCGACGAATACGACATCGCCATCGAGGGCGCCGACCAGGAGACGGTTTCAGCTCAGGATGCCGCTGCGCCTGCCCCAGCCGAGCCCCGCACTGCCCGCGTTCTCGAGGTCGGCTGCGGCACGGGCTGTATCTCGCTCTCGATCGCCTGGGAGCGTCGCGGCCACGTCACCTGCACTGCTACCGATATCGAGCCGCGCGCCATCGACCTTGCTACCAAAAACCGCGATGCGCTTGGCCTCACGTCCGACGAGGTCGCCTTCAGCCTCACAAACCTGGTGAGCTCCATTCCCCGCGAAGAGTGGGGCACCTTTGACGTACTCGTCTCCAACCCGCCCTACATCCCCACCGATGTCATGCGCTCGCTGCCGCATGAGGTCAAGGACTTTGAGCCCGATCTGGCGCTCGAGGGCGGTGCCGACGGTCTCGATATCTTCCGCCGCCTGCTCAACGCGGCGCCCTACATGCTGCGTGCCGGCGGCCTGTTTGCCTGCGAGCTCTACGAGGGCGCGCTCGACGCCGCGGCCGAGCTCTGTCGTCAAGCAGGCCTTTCGGACGTGCGTATCGTCCACGACCTCACCGATCGCCCCCGCATTGTCCGAGCCATCGTCACCGAGCCCAAGCAACGCCAGTAATATTTATTAACTGGTTAGCAAAAATTATAAAGTAGTTTATAATTAGGACGGCTGAAAGAGGTCGGCCCATGCAACCTCCTACCTTTCGGGAAATCATTGCCCTACTCAAGCACGATGGATTCGTGAAGGTCGCGCAAGTCGGTAGTCATGCTAAGTATGTTTCTGGTGACCGCGTTGTCACCGTGAACGGCTCTGGCGGTGATCGACCAAAGAAGGGCACGTGGGCAAGTATTCGTCGCCAAGCTGGATGGTAGTTGGAGGCAAAATGAGGCAGCGATTTACCTATGACTGCGTTCTCATAAAAGAAGACGATGGTTACTGCGCTAGCTTCCCGCAGATTCCCGGCGCCTTTGCCGATGGCGATACGCGCGAAGAAGCGATTGCCCATGCCACCGAGGCACTGATGGCGTTTTTGGCCGACGACCTCAACAACGGTTTGACTCCGGCAGGGTACGAACGCTCGGCCGAGGTCGTGGCCCTTTCAGTCGAAATCGACCACGAGGACGCTCGGGAAGCGGCGTGCCGAACATTTAAAGACGCAGCGCTGGACCTCAAAGTCTCCGCTCCGCGGATTACCGCGCTGGTCAAAGCCGGAAAGCTCGATGTTGAACTCGTCGACGGCCGTCGGATGATAACGATAGGCAGCATCGAGCGCTACGCCGCCCAAGAACGCCACGCCGGCAGGCCAAAGAAGTTCGTCGCAGTCCAATAACCCCCTCACTTTCACCGACTACTAGAGCCGCTCACCAAACCAACATGCGCTCTGGGCAAATAGGTTGAACGTTTCGTGCGAGAATGCCCCACAGTAAACAAACTTGCACCAGGGCGTAAGGGGCTGGCATACACATGCAGACGGTCTATCGGGTATACGAGGGAGCGCGCGAGCCGCATCGGCTTGCAGTCGAGCGCACGGCCGAGCTACTCGGTCGCGGTGGCCTGGCGCTTATTCCAACCGAGACGGTCTACGGTGTCGCCGTGGCAGTCAACGCCTTCTCGGATGCCGTTCCACAAGATACAAGTGAACCTCTGCCGTGGCCGCGCGATCCGCAGGCCACCGTCAACGGCGCCGCGGTCCCCGCACTCGGTACCGGCTATCGTCGTATCTTTACCCTCAAGCAGCGCGAGCTCACCCAAACGGTTGCCTGGCTGGTCGATGATGCCGAGGCGCTCGACCGCTATGGCGTGGATATCCCGGAAGATGCCCGCATACTCGCGCGACGATGCTGGCCGGGAGCTCTGACTATCGTGGTCAAGGCAGCCCCCTGCGTGCCGACCTTTATGCGCGCTGCCGACGACACGGTGGCACTTCGCGCTTCGGCCTCGCCCGTGGTGCAGGCGCTCATTCGCGCCTGTGGCAGCCCCCTTGCCTGCACCAGCGCCAACACGCATGGCGCGCCCGCGCCGGCAAGTTTTATCACGGTGGAGGGTCGCATCCTGGAGGGGGTCGATGTTGCCGTCGACGCCGGTGAGACCCCGTGTCGCGACGCCTCGACCATCGTGTCGTTTCAGCACGGCGAGCTCCAGATCCTGCGCCAAGGCGCACTTCCCGCATCAGAGATCGAACGGGTCCTGTCCGACCCGATGCAATAGAAAGGTTTAAGCGATGTCGTTGAATCTGGGCAGCCTGGGCATGGAAGATGCCTCGTTTGACTTTGGCGGTTCCTACATCATGGCGCTCGACTGCGGCACCACCTCGGTACTTGCGACCATCGTCGACGAGTACGGCTGCATCGTCGCGCAGGCACGTCGCAGCGTCAAAACCAGCTTCCCGCGTCCCGGCTGGGTGGAGCAAGACCCCATGGCGGTCCTTGCTAGCCAGATCGCCGTCATGATGGAAGTCCAGTTTAAGAGCGGTATCCACTCCGACCGCATTGCTGCCATCGGCATCTCCAACCAGCGCGAGACCACGGTGGTCTGGGATCGCGTGAGCGGTCAGCCGATCTATAACGCTATCGTATGGCAGTGCCGCCGTACCGCACCTCTGATCGACGAGCTTGTCGAGCAGGGCGCAGAAGGGCTGGTGCGCTCCCGCACGGGACTCACGCTCGACCCGTATTTCTCGGCCTCCAAGGTGCAGTGGATTCTCGACAACGTCGACGGCGCACGCGAAAGCGCGGCGGCGGGCGACCTCATGTTTGGCACCATCGACACCTGGCTCATCTACAACCTCACCGGCGGCCAGGTCTTTGCCACCGACTACACCAATGCCAGCCGCACGGCACTCTTTAATATCCATACGCTCGATTGGGACGACGACCTGCTGGCACTCTTTGACGTTCCACGTTCCATGATGCCCGAGGTTCGCTGGAGCTCGGGCGACTACGGCTGCGTCGCGAGCGACATCATGACCAACATGCCGCCCATCATGGGCGTGGCGGGTGACCAGCAGGCGTCGCTGTTCGGCCACTGCTGTTTCCGTCCCGGCCAGACCAAAAACACCTATGGCACGGGTTGCTTTATGCTCATGAACACCGGCGACGAGATCGTCGAATCCAAGAATGGCCTGGTCTCCACCATCGGTATCGCTGCGGACGGCAAAGTCAGCTATGCGCTCGAGGGCTCTATTTTTGCCGCCGGCTCAACGATGAACTGGCTTCGCAACAACATGGGCATCATCTCGAGCGTGAGCGAGTCGGCACAACTCGCCGCTTCGATTAGCGACAACGAGGGCTGCTACTTCGTTCCGGCCTTTGCGGGTTTGGGTGCTCCCTGGTGGGACCCGCATGCTCGCGGTATCGTGTGCGGTCTGACCGGCGCCTCGAGCCGTGCGACCATCGTACGTGCCGCCTGCGAATCCATGGCATATCAGAGCTACGACGTGCTGCGCGCCATGGAGCAGGACGTGGGGCTTTCGATTGAGCGCCTGTCTGTCGATGGCGGTGCCTCGCGCAACGAGTTCATCATGCAATTCCAGGCCGACCTGCTGGATATCCCCGTGCTGCAATGCGAGACGGTGGAGACCACGGCAATCGGTGCCGCGTACTTGGCGGGTCTTGCCGTCGGCTATTGGGAAGACCTGGAAGAGCTGGAGCAAAATGCCCAGATCGTTAGGACCTTCCTTCCCCACATGTCCGCCGAGCGCCGCGAGCAAAACCTTGCGGGCTGGCGTGATGCAGTCAGGCGCTCGCTCAACACCTCACAGTAGGGCTGCGATGGGCTGCTCGATACAACAAACCGCTAAACTAATGCATGGCGTGCGGCGGCAACATTGCTGCACACCCTGTCAGCAAGGCCGTTTTGCGGCCGCAACGAAAGGGGCAATCAATCCATGACCGTCACCTACGATGCGTCCCGTGTGACGCTTGTCGATCACCCGCTCGTCCAGCACAAGCTGTCGATCCTGCGCGACAAAAACACCGGCACCAACCAGTTCCGTCAGCTCGTGCGCGAACTCGCGCTTTTTGACGGCTACGAGGCCATGCGCGACCTGCCTATGGAAGACGTCGAGGTCGAGACCCCCATCACTACCGCCACGTTCAAACAGCTTGCCGGCAAGAAACTCGCCATCGTGCCCATCCTGCGTGCGGGCCTTGGCATGGTCGACGGCATCCTCGACCTGGTGCCCTCCGCTCGCGTGGGCCACATCGGCATGGAACGCGACGAGGTCACCCGCGAGCCGCACGAGTATTACTGCAAGATGCCCAAGGATATCGACCAGCGCATCTGCCTGGTCGTCGACCCCATGCTTGCCACGGGCGGTTCGGCCGAGATGGCCATCAGCTACCTGCGCGAGCGCGGTGTCAAGGACATCCGCATGCTGTGCATCGTCGCGGCCCCCGAGGGCCTCAAGTCGCTGACCGAGAAGGATCCCGATGTGCATATCTATACCTGCGCCATCGACGACCATCTCAACGAGGCTGCCTACATCGTTCCCGGCCTGGGCGACGCCGGCGACCGCATCTACGGCACGCTCTAGTCGTCGGGCTAAGACGGCCGCGGCTGCAAATACGAAGAAACGGTGCGCGCGGACGAACAAAAGGCGACCGCGCGCACTCCCGTTAACGGACGTTTTGCCCTGCAGGGTTCGAGAAAAACGTATTACCTACCTGCGGCATAAAGAAGGTCTTAAGAAAACGAACAGGTGCGTATTAACCGATGCTTTTTCGGTTGTACTTTAGCGATTGGCTCGTACAATAGTCACCAATGTTTGGCGGGAACTGTTCTGGGAAGCGTTAAAGAGGGAAAGTGAGGACGCCAGTGTTTCAGATAGCCGATCTGCTCGCTATCGTTGCAGGCGTCATCGCGGGCGCGGTCGCCTTTCTTCCCTTTGTTTTTACGCTCAAGCCGGTTCTTGACGATAAGCAGAATGCGGACATGCTCAAGGGCATGGTGAGTCTGGCGGTCTCGGCAATCGCCCTACTCGTCTTTACCTTGGTTGTGTTCGTGTTGTTCGGAGAGGCATTTCGCATGTTCCTCCTGGGCGAGGCGATCGGCTTCGTGGCCTTTATGGCTGCCTGCACGGTTCGTGTCGTCAAGGCGCTGCGAGATCCTCATGAGGTCGAAAGGTAAGTCGTGGAAATTTTTGAAAAGCTGCCTGATGAGATTAATCATCTGGTCAGCGAGTTCAGCTCCACCCCTGTCGTGGGCGATCTGAGCTGCGGCATCACGCAGTACTCGTTTTGGCTGATCGTCTCCACGATCGTGCTCCTGATCGTCCTGGCCGTGTTCAAGAAGAAGCAGACCCTGGTTCCCAAGGGCTTCTTCGTCAACGGTTTCGAGTACATCATCGAGTACGTCGAGAACGATATCGGCAAGGGTGTCGTGGGTGAGAACTGGAAGAAGCACTTCCCGTTCCTGTGCTCGCTTTTCCTGTTCATCCTGATCAATAACATGATCGGCCTGATTCCGGGAATGAAGCCCGGCACCGGCGCAATCGGCTCCACCGCCGCACTCGCCATTTTCGCCTTCGTGTACTTCATCTACTACGGATGCAAGGCTCACGGCGTGATCGGCTACATCAAGAGCCTCGCCCCGCAGGGCGTGAGCTTCCCGATGAACGTGCTCGTGTGGGTCGTCGAGCTTTTCTCGACCTTCCTGCGCCTCATCACGCTCGCCGTCCGTCTGTTCTGCAACATGTTCGCAGGACACGTGGTCATGGGCTCGTTCGCCATCATGGCGAGCATGTTCATGCAGCCGCTGCTTCAGCAGGTTTCCGCGGCCCACGCCGTTGGCGCCCTGCCTTCGCTGGCCTGGCTTGCCATCCTCATCCTGATCTATGCGATCGAGCTTGTGGTCGGCGCCATCCAGGCTTACGTCTTCACGGTCCTTACCGCCGTGTATGTCTCCGAGGCAGAGGAGGTCGCGGAGGAGGAGTAGTCTTCCGTTCGCGCCTTAAAGGTAAGGTAATTCGTTAAACCGCCGGTGCCCGTACCCATGGAGCCCGGCAGTTATAAAAAGGTTATCCTGCGTGAAATAAGACACGCACGACAAAGGAGGAATCGTGGGAGTTATCGGTTACGGTCTCGGTGTTATCGGCGCTGGTCTTGCTATCGGCCTGTCTGCTCTGGGTGCTACGGGTGCTATGGCCCGTCAGCCTGAGGTCCAGGGCCGCGTGTTCACCGTCTTCATTATGGGCTCCGCCTTCGGCGAGGCTCTGGCTCTGATCGGCTTCGTTGTCGCGCTGATCGTTAAATAGCACGGAGCGTCAAGTATGAATCTTTCATCCCAGAAGAGCGCGATCGCACTCTCCGCGTCCGCGGCCGCGCTGCTCATGCCGGTTTCCGCGTTCGCCGAGGACGGCGCCGCCGGTGCGGACATCCTCATCCCTAAGATGGCGGAGTTCATCCCGGCGCTTATCGCCTTCCTGATCATCTGGATCGTGCTGGCCAAGGTTGCCCTGCCGGGCATCATGAAAACCATGGAGGAGCGCGGCAAGAAGATCGAGGAGAGCCTCGACGAGGCCGAGAAGACCAAGCAGGAGGCTATCGCCAAGCGCGCTGAGTCCGACTCGATCGTCACCGACGCCCGTCGTCAGGCTGCCGACATCGTTCTCGAGGCCCGTAAGGACGCCGAGTCCGAGCGCGCCCGTATCATCGAGGCTGCTCACAAGGAGGCTGAGGAGATCATCGCCAAGGCCCATACGACCGTCGAGGACGAGCGCAAGTCCATCTACGCCGGTGCCGCGAGCTCCATCGCCGACCTGTCCGTTGCCGTCGCCACCAAGATCGTGGGCGAGGCACTCGAGGACGATGCCGAGCAGAAGAAGCTCATCGAGCGCTACATCCAGGAAGCAGGTAGCCTGAATGCCGACTAGCCGCTATCAGGACAAGGTACTCGAGACCTACGCGCGCTCCCTTCTGGAAGCCGCTAAGGCCGAGAACCATGTGTTCGAGGACCTCGAGATGATCGAGCGCTTGGCTTCTGCCAGCCCCGAGATCATCGCCGTGCTCGACACCATGTCCAAGCGCGACCAGCTCGACCTTCTTCCCAAGGTGGCAGCTGCCTTTAAGTATGTTGCCGAGGAAGACGAGGATGTAGTGGGCGTGACCGTCACCACGGCGATCCCGCTCGACGACGAGCTGCGTCAAACCATCACTAAGAAATGCGAGCAGGACTTCGGCCGCAAGGTATTCCTTATCGAGCAGGTCGACCCGTCTATCGTGGGCGGCCTGGTGCTCGAGGCCCGCGGCGAGCGTCGTGACATTTCCGTCAAGACGCAGCTGCGCATCGCGCAGGAGACCCTCGCAAACTCTGCTAATTCGTACGGAGGTGAAGCCTAATGTCCGAAACCCTCAATGCCCAGGATATCGCCAAGAAACTGCAGGAGCAGCTCACGAGCCTCTCCGCGACGGTCGATACGCATGAGGTTTCAACGGTCGACGAGGTAGGCGACGGCATCGCGCGCGTCTCCGGCCTCAAGAGCGCCATGGCAGGCGAGCTTCTGGAGTTCAAGAGCTCCGATACCGGTGAGACCGTCTTCGGCCTTGCCCAGAACCTTGACCGTGACGAGGTCGGCGCCGTTCTGTTCGGTGCCGTCGACTCCATCAAGGAAGGCGACGAGTGCCGCACCACTGGCCGCGTTATGGATATCCCCGTGAGCCGTGCCATGCTCGGCCGCGTCGTCAATCCGCTCGGCCAGCCCATCGACGGCCTGGGCGACATCGTCGCTACGCACCGTCGCCCCATCGAGTTCAAGGCTCCCGGCGTCATCGATCGTACCCCGGTGTGCGAGCCGGTTCAGACCGGTCTGCTCGCTATCGACTCCATGGTGCCTATTGGCCGCGGTCAGCGTGAGCTCATCATCGGTGACCGTAAGACCGGTAAGACCGCCATCGCCATCGACGCTATCCTCAACCAGCGCGGCAAGGGCATGGTCTGCATCTATGTCGCCATCGGCCAGAAGGCCTCCACGGTTGCCAACATCCGCGAGACCCTCGCTCAGCACGGTGCGCTCGACTACACCATCATCGTTTCGGCCACCGCTGCCGATTCCGCCCCTATGCAGTACATCGCGCCTATGGCCGGTGCCGCTATCGGCGAGTTCTTTATGTACAACGGCGAGGACGGCAAGCCCGCCAGCGAGACCAACCCCGGCGGCCACGTGCTCGTCATCTACGATGACCTGTCCAAGCATGCTGTGGCCTACCGTCAGATGTCGCTGACGCTGCATCGTCCGCCCGGACGCGAGGCCTATCCTGGCGACATCTTCTACCTGCACTCTCGTCTGCTCGAGCGTGCCGTCAAGATGTCCAAGAAGAACGGTTACGGCTCCATGACGGCACTGCCGATCATCGAGACCCAGGACGGCGACGTCTCGGCCTACATTCCGACCAACGTCATTTCCATTACCGATGGTCAGATCTACCTGCAGTCCGAGCTCTTCTTCCAGGGTCAGCGCCCGGCAGTCGACGTGGGTATCTCCGTGTCCCGCGTCGGTGGCGATGCGCAGACCAAGGCCATGAAGCAGGTCGCCGGCAACCTCCGTCTGGACCTCGCTTCCTATCAGGAGCTCGCTGGCTTTACGCAGTTCGGCTCCGATCTCGACGAGGCTACTCAGAAGCAGCTGACCCACGGTGCTCGCATGACCGAGCTCCTGAAGCAGCCGCGTTACAAGCCGTTTGAGGTTGGCGAGCAGATCGTTACGCTGTTCGCTGGCAACGAGGGCTTCCTGGATGACCTGGAGATCGCCGACGTGCTGCCTTTCCGTGCCGAGCTCATCGAGTACATGGACAATGGCTTTGGTTCGCTGCTCGACAAGGTTCGCGCCAAGAAGATCGATGATGACACCAAGGCTGAGCTCTTGCGCGTCATCGGCGACTTCAAGCAGCAGTTCATGGCCAAGCACCATTCGGATGTTTCTGGATCAGAGGAGAACTAAGCCCCATGGCCAACCTTCGCGACATTAAGAAGCGAATCTCCTCGGTTACCACGACCAAGCAGATCACGCGCACGATGGAGATGGTCTCTACGGCCAAGATTCGTCGTGCCCTCGATCGCTCCAAGCAGGCCGAGCCCTATAAGGAGGCGCTGACCGACGTCATGTTGACGGTCGCCGGCGACGCCTCCTGTTCGGGCACCGATCCCATGCTGCAGAAGCATGAGAGCGTCAAGCATGGCCTGATTGTCGTTATTGCCTCGGACCGCGGCCTTGCCGGCGGTTTCAATACGACGGTGGAGCGCACGGCCGAAAAGCTCGCCGCTTCTTGGGCGAACGACGGCATCGAATGCGAGATCATCGCGTGCGGGCGTAAGCCGGCCACGTATTTCCGTGACCGCGCAAACGTTGTCATGCACTTTGAGGGCAACTCCTCTGAGCCCGATTTCAATCAGGCCCGCATGATCTCCTCTCATATCTGCGATGCGTATCGTGCCGGTGAGCTTGACCGTGTCGAGCTTGTCTACCACCACGCCAAGAACCGCGTGGATCAGGAGCTTCGCGTCGAGCATCTGTTGCCGCTCGACCCCGAGATGATCGCTATGGCCCACGGTCCGCGTAAGAACGAGACCGACGCCCCTAAGCGCATCTCGTCCACGTTCGAGTTCGTGCCCTCTCCCGAGCATGTTCTCGGCAAGCTTGTGCCGTCTTATATCCTGACGGTCATCTACCAGGCCCTGATCGATTCGGCGGCTGCCGAGCAGGGTGCACGCCGCAAGGCCATGCACTCCGCGACGGAAAACGCCACCGCGATCATCTCGACCCTTACCCGCACGTATAGTCGCGTGCGCCAGGCTTCGATCACGACCGAGATTAACGAGATCGTCGGCGGAGCCTCAGCATTGGAGGAACAGTAATGGCTAATAACACCGTAAAGCTTGCGGTCGAGGAAGCCACCAAGAAGACGACTGCCGGTGATGGTCGCATCGTGCGAATCATCGGCCCTGTCGTCGACGTCAAGTTTGACGGCGCGGTGCCCCCGATCTACAACGCGCTCACGGTCGAGGCCGAGACCCCGATCGGTCATCTGAGCACGATCCTCGAGGTCGAGAGCCAGCTTCCGGGCGGCGTCGTCCGCACGGTCGCCATGTCCTCGACCGACGGCTTGCAGCGCGGCCTCATCGCCACCGATACCGGTGAGCCCATGAAGATGCCCGTTGGTCCCAAGACGCTCGGCCGCATTTGGAACGTCATGGGCAAGCCCGTCGACGGCAAGCCCATGCCCGAGGTGGAGGAGTTCTACCCCATCCACCATGCAGCGCCCCGTTTCGACGAGCTCACCACCAAGACCGAGATCTTCGAGACCGGCATCAAGGCCGTCGACCTGCTCGAGCCCTACATCCGCGGCGGCAAGACAGGTCTGTTCGGCGGCGCCGGCGTCGGCAAGACCGTTCTGATCCAGGAGCTCATCAACAACCTCGCCCAGGAGCACGGCGGCACCTCGGTGTTCACCGGCGTCGGCGAGCGTACCCGCGAGGGCACCGACCTGTTCCTCGAGATGAGCGAGTCTGGCGTTATCGACAAGACCTGCTTGGTCTATGGTCAGATGAACGAGCCGCCCGGAGCGCGTCTGCGCATCGGTCTGGCCGGCCTTACCACCGCTGAGTACTTCCGCGATCGCGGCCAGGACGTTCTGCTGTTCATCGACAACATCTTCCGCTTCTCCCAGGCAGGTTCCGAGGTTTCCGCACTGCTGGGCCGTATGCCGTCCGCCGTTGGTTACCAGCCCACGCTGGCAACCGAGATGGGCGACCTCCAGGAGCGCATTACCTCGACCAAGACGGGCTCCATTACCTCCGTCCAGGCTGTCTACGTCCCCGCAGACGACCTGACCGACCCGGCGCCTGCCACGACGTTTACGCACCTCGATGCCACCACGGTTCTTTCGCGTAGCATTTCGTCGCTCGGCCTGTTCCCGGCTATCGACCCGCTTGCGTCTTCCTCCGACGCTCTCGATCCCTCGATCGTCGGCGAGGAGCACTACCGTGTCGCCGTCAAGGTCCAGGAGCTCCTGCAGGAGTACTCCGACCTTCAGGACATCATCGCCATTCTGGGTATGGACGAGCTGTCCGAGGAGCAGCGCCTTACGGTCAACCGTGCCCGTAAGATTCAGCAGTTCCTCTCGCAGTCCTTCCACGTCGCCGAGAAGTTCACCGGCAACCCCGGTGTCTACGTCCGCGTCGAGGATACCGTCCGCTCTTTCGCCGAGATTGTCGACGGCAAGGCCGATGACCTGCCCGAGCAGGCTTTCCGCTATGCTTCCACGATTGAGGACGTGCGCGAACGCGCCCGCAAGATGGGGGAGAAGTAGGTTATGCGTATCCGCATCGTGTGCCCCGTGAGCTGCGCCTATGAGGGCGACGCTGCGTTTGTGTCGATTCCGTCCACGGATGGCGAGTTTGGCGTTCTGCCTGCTCACTCCAGCGAGATCTGCACGATCGACCGCGGTTACGTTCGCGTTTCCGATAAGGCCATGGGCACTGTCGACCACACGTTTGCCGTGGCCGGCGGCTATGCCCAGGTTGCGGACGATGTAGTGACCGTTCTCGCCGAGCGCGCTTGCGATTTGGCGACCGTCGATGCCGACAAGCTTAAAGCTGATATTCAAGGTTTTGAAGAGAAGCTGGGTAATTTGTCGGAGGATGATGCACGCCGCGCCTACCTCTATAATGAAATCGCATGGTGTAAGCTCAAGCTTGCCCAATAGTCAAACGATTTAGCGTTCGACCATTTGCGAACACATCATGCCCGGGATGGCCCAGCCACCCCGGGCATGCTTTTTGAAAGGGTAGACCTTGGATATTATCCGCGTTGAGGGTGGCCACGCCATCGGAGGCTCCGTGCCCGTCTCGGGTGCCAAGAACTCCGCGCTCAAACTCATGGCGGCAACGCTTCTGGCGCCGGGCAAGACGACGCTGCAGAACGTGCCCGATATTTCCGATGTCCACGTGATGGGCAAGGTGCTCAAGGGCATGGGCGCTACGATCGATGTTCTCGACGAGCATACGCTCGAGATTGATACCTCTCAGGTCGATTCTTGGGAGGCCCCCTACGAGCTCGTTGCCAAGATGCGTGCTTCTACAGCCGTGATGGGACCCCTGCTGGGCCGTTTCCATCGCGCCAAGATCGCCATGCCGGGCGGCTGCAACCTGGGTGCTCGCAAGATCGATATGCACATTCTGGGTCTCGAGGCCCTGGGCGTAGAGTTCGATACCGCCCACGGCTACATCAACGCTAATGCGCCCCAAGGTCTGCGCGGTACCACCGTCACGCTCGAGTTCGCCAGCGTCGGTGCGACCGAGAACCTCATTATGGCATCCGTGCGCGCGCAGGGTACCACGGTTATCGACAATGCCGCCCGCGAGCCCGAGATCGTCGATCTCGCCAACATGCTCAACGAGATGGGCGCCAAGATTGTCGGCGCGGGTACGCCCGTCGTGACTATCGAAGGCGTGGAAGAGCTCCATCCCGTTACCCATCGCGTGGTGGGCGACCGCATCGAGGCCGGTACCTTTATCGTTGCCGGTGCGTTGATGGCCGACGATCGCGGTGTCGATGTCACGGGCTTTTGCCCCATTCACTTGGGCATGGTGCTCAAGAAGATGGAGCTCATGGGTATCGACTGCGAGCGCGTCGAGGATGGCGTCCATGTAAACCGTGCCGAGCGTATCAAGCCGGTCGACATCCAGACGCTTCCGTTCCCCGGCTTCCCGACGGACATGCAGGCGCAGATTATGGTGCTCTCCGCTCTCGCCGACGGCAGTTCCGTTATTACCGAGAACATCTTCGAGAATCGCTTTATGTTTGCCTCTGAGCTGGTGCGCATGGGTGCCGACATTCGTATCGAGAGCCATCATGCCATGATTCATGGCGTCAAGGGCTTCTCGGGTGCACAGGTTACCTCGCCCGATCTGCGTGGCGGAGCGGCCCTCGTCGTAGCGGGCTTGATCGCCGACGGGACGACCGAGGTTTCGGCCATCCATCACATCAAGCGCGGCTACGAGCAGTTTGTCGAAAAGCTGCAGGCGCTCGGCGTGCATGTCGAGCATGCTACCGTCCCCGATCCCGTCATCTACTAATACAGGTTGCCTATGTTTAATAAAAAGCCCCTCGCGGATACCACCGCCCGAAGACCCTCAACTGGTGCGCAGGCCAAGATCTACAGTCGCGATAACGTGGCTCGCTATTCCGAGCGCGCTCGTCAACGTCGTCGTAGCCACACGATTCGTCACGTCGCGCTCATTGTCGTGCTTGGCGTGCTGCTGAGTGCCACTACCGCTGCCGGCCTGTGGTTTGCCACCATTATGGGCAAGCTCGGCGATTCTAATGTCATTACCGACAATCTGCGTCGGGTTCTGGTTGACACCGATGAGGCAAAGGATCCGTTCTACGTGCTGCTTCTTGGCACCGACGGCCGTCCGGGCGAGGATACGTATCGTGCCGACTCGATTATCCTGGCACGCATCGACCCCACGCAAAAGCAGGCGACGCTCATTTCCGTTCCGCGCGACACCAAGGTCGAGTACAAGGGCGAGACCATGAAGATCAACGCCTGCCATACCGTTGGCGGCGCCGAGGCCATGGTCGAGGCGGTCAACGAGCTGTGCGGTGTTCAGATTTCCCACTATGCCGAGGTCAGCTTCGACGGTATGCAGGCGCTGATTGATTCGGTTGGCGGTATCGACATTAACGCAACCGATGATGTTGACGACCCCGAGCACCTGGATATTAAGATTACCGCTGGCCAGCAGCATATGGACGGTGCCACCGCCCTTACCTATGCCCGCTGCCGCTACACCTATGCCGACGGCGATTACACGCGCATGCGCCACCAGCGTCAGGTGCTTGGCGCCCTTGCCAACCAGATTCTCAATAACTTCGATGCCACGAAGATCTTTGGCCTGGTTAATTCGCTGTCCGATATGCTCGTAACCGATATGAGCGTTCAGGATATCGTGGCTACGGTCAATGCCATGCGCGGTATGGATGTCGACGGTATCTACTCGGCCAACCTGCCCTCGTACGCCGACGACAGCACCATGATCGACGGAGTGAGCTACGTCTTTGTCTACGAGGACGAGCTCAAGGAAATGATGGAGCGCGTCGATGCCGGCAAGGATCCCAAGGGTCCCAACACCATGGGTCTTTCCGACGGTTCCAGCTCTACGATCGGCGACCTGAACAACAACACGTCTGACGACTACGCAAACGGTACCGCAACCTCATCGGTCAGCTCTGACGATTCCGATGACTCAAGCGATTCAAGCGATTCGGACTACTACGAAGAGCCCACCGGTGACGGCAACGGCTACGAAGCCAACTACTAGAGTTACGCGGTTTTACCAAACCGCGTAACCAGTTGACGCTGCAAACCCGCCAGAGCGGCAATCTGCCTTTCAACTTCGGCGGCATGACCAGAAGGTCAATGCCGCCTCGTTTCAAGGCACCTTGCTCGCCCTGGCGGGCTTTCGCTCATATGACCCAATCC
>DXMY01000048.1 GCA_019413925.1 Collinsella sp. | reverse complement strand
GAGCCACGTCCTGCCGTTATACTCGACGGACCCGCCATCCTTCCACTGGAACGTATCCCCCTTCTTTTCCGCCTGGTCGGCGTGGGATTCCTCGGCCGTCAGCGCTTTTTTCCAAACGGGGATAAAGCGATCGGCCGAGGCGTTCTCGTCTTCGGGGAAGGTGAGCTGGACCCTGTCGGCATTCTTGCCGGCAGAGTCGCTTACGCCGACGCCCTCGGGCATCTCGACCTTAAACCAGATGTAGTCGGTCTTCTTGGCGACGGGGGCCTTTTCCTTGCTCTCGCTCTTGGGGGCGCTGCCGCCGCCCGATGCACTCCCGCCGCAGCCCACAAGGGCGAGCGCGGCAAAGAGGGCGATGCAAAGGGAAAGGATTGATAGGGTCTTTTTCATCATGGTGGCGTCCTCCTTGTCTGCTGATGACATCACGGCGCCGCATGCTGTTGGGGTACTGATTGCGCTGGCGGCGGATGTCTCTGTGTACTGTGCGACTTATGCCTCCGTTCATCGCTTGTGGCCGTTGCGCGGCCGTTCCCCAACGGGTTCCTTACTAACGGGTTCCTTACTTATAGATATGCCCCAGCTTGTGCTGCTCGGGAGTCTCGAAAGGTGGGCCATGTGTCCCATGTTTGCGTTGGCATGGCCTATCGTGTGCCATAGAAATCCGCGATGGCCAGGTGCGCTGACGCTCGCGTACTTATGGGCTAGACTTAGCACCATTACGTGATCGATGCGGTCGGCCGGCGTCGGCCGCCCGACCGATATATATGACTTGAAGGTGCGTGTGCGTATGAGCCAAGAGATGATGGATAAAACCTGTCGCGGTTTTGCCGAGGCGCTGGCCGCGCGCGAGCCAGTTCCCGGTGGTGGCAGCGCGAGCGCTTTTGTGGGCGCGCTGGGCGCCTCGCTGTGCGGAATGGTTGCCCGCTACGGTGCGACCAATCCCGCGCTTGCTGATCGTGCGGATGACCTGACGCGTGCGTTTGCCCAGGCAGACGAGTTGGCGCAGGAGCTTGTGGGTCTGGTCGCCGAGGACGTTCGTGCGTACGGCCAGGTGTCCGCTGCGTACGGTATTCCGCGTGAGGACCCGGCCCGACCGGCTGCGATTCAGGATGCGCTGCATGTGGCCGCTATGCCGCCGTATCGCATTATGGATGCCTGCGGGCGCGCACTGGCGCTGCTCGAGGACATGGCCGACAAGGGTTCGCGTCAGCTGCTGTCCGATGTGGCGTGCGGCGCCGTATTCTGCCGCGCCGCCATGCAGGGCGCGAGCTTGACGCTCTTTGCGAACACCACGTCTATGAAGGATCGTGCACGCGCCGAGGAGCTCGAGACGGCGTGTGATGAGTTGCTCGACACATGGTTGCCGCGCGCCGATGCGCTGGCGCGCCGCGCCTCCGACGCTGCAAGAAAGAGGGGATAGCCATGGCTGAGCTACTGAAGGGTGCTCCCGTCGCCCGCGCTTTGACTGAGGAGCTCGCTGCCCGCTGCGCTGCGCTGCGCGAACGCGGTGTTGTTCCGACGCTTGCTATCGTGCGTGTGGGTGAACGCGAGGACGACCTATCCTACGAGCGCGGCGCCCTTAAACGCTGCGAAAAGGTTGGCATCGAGGCGCGTCGCGTGTTGCTTCCTGCCGGTGTTTCGCAAGACGAGCTGTTGACGGCCATCGAGGACATCAATGCCGACTCGGCTGTTCATGGCTGTCTGATGTTTCGCCCGCTGCCCGCCGGCCTTGACGAGAACGCCGTCGCCGCAGCGCTCGATCCCGCCAAGGACGTTGACTCCATGACGCCGGCTTCGCTGCTCACCACGCTTTCGGGGCGCGGCGAGGGTTTTGCCCCCTGCACAGCTGAAGCCGTGCTTGCTTTGCTGGATCATTACGGCGTTGAGCTGGACGGCGCCAAAGTTGCCGTGGTCGGACGCTCACTGGTAATTGGCCGCCCCGTTGCCGCCATGCTTACGGCGCGCAACGCAACCGTGACGACGTGCCATACGCATACGCGCGATCTTGCCGCCGAGTGCTGTGCTGCCGACATTGTGGTTGCCGCCGTTGGACGCGCGCGCACGATTGGCGCAGATGCGGTCCGCGAGGACCAGGCGATTATCGATGTTGGCATTAATTGGGACGAAGCCGCTGGCAAGCTGGTCGGCGACGTCGATTTTGATGCCGCGGAGCCGGTTGTTGGCGCAATCACCCCCGTGCCGGGTGGCGTGGGTGCCGTGACGACAGCAATTCTCGCCAAGCACGTGATCGAGGCGGCTGAGCGCGCGGTAAAATAGGCGTTTGGAGGCTGTTTAGGGGGTTGGTTAGATACCCCGTGGTCAAAAAATGCCAAATATGAGTACTGTTGCCAAGTTAGTCACATATGTTTGAGATCATTTTGGCT
This sequence comes from Collinsella sp., assembly GCA_019413925.1. Lineage (GTDB taxonomy): Bacteria > Actinomycetota > Coriobacteriia > Coriobacteriales > Coriobacteriaceae > Collinsella. The sequence continues at coordinate 31,137 of DXMY01000048.1, read as the reverse complement.
CTTTAGCGATAAGTAATATCGTTAAAGAGCCAATTTTATTGGACGTATGGGGAATTACTAGACTCAGTTTTTGGACAGGTGAGGATTCCCGGCGCCCGGAACAGTGCAATTTGCTGCCACTAAATTTGTGACAGTACTCATATTTGGCATTTTTTGACCACGGGGGCTGCCGAGGCCGTGGTTTCGCCCTTTTTGCGTCGAAGCGATACACTGTTGCCGTTTGATTTCTTCGCTCAAGGAGGATGCGCATGCCGTGCACAACGATTTTGGTTGGTAAGAACGCGAGCTACGACGGGTCGACGCTTGTCGCGCGTAACGAGGACTCGTCCAACGGGGTGTTTGAGCCCAAGCGCATGCGCGTAGTGCATCCCGACGAGCAGCCGCGCGTCTACACGAGCGTCCTGAGTCACCTGACCGTTGAGCTGCCCGATAACCCCATGCGCTACACGAGCGTCCCCGATGTTGTCCCGGGCCACGGTATCTGGGCCGAGGCCGGTTTCAACGAGCTCAATGTGGGCATGTCCGCAACCGAGACGCTCACCACCAACGAGCGCGTCCGCGGTGCCGACCCGCTTGTGGACTACGTGCCCGCCAAGGGCAACGAGGGCGAGGACGGATACGTTCCGGCGCAGCCTGGTGGCCTGGGCGAGGAGGACATGGTTACCCTAGTCCTGCCGTACGCCAAGTCCGCCCGCGACGGCGTTCGTATCCTGGGCGACCTGCTCGAGCGCTACGGCACCTACGAGAACAACGGCATCGCCTTTAGCGACGTGGACGAGATCTGGTGGCTTGAGACCATCGGCGGCCATCATTGGATTGCCAAGCGTGTGCCCGATGACGCCTATGTGACCATGCCCAACCAATTGGGTATCGACAGCTTTGACCTGGATGACGCCGAGGGCGCCCAGGCCGACCACATGTGCTCCGCCGACCTGCGCGCCTGGATGGCCGAGTGGCATCTGGACCTGACGCTGGGCGTCGAGAGCGACGGCCCGGCTGCCGTCTTTAACCCGCGCGAGGCCTTTGGCTCGCACAGCGACAGCGACCATGTCTACAACACGCCGCGCGCCTGGTACATGCAGCGCTGCCTCAACCCCAGCGACGTGTGGGATGGCCCCGACGCCGACTTCACGCCCGAGAGCGACGACATCCCTTGGAGCCGCGTGCCCGAGCGCAAGGTGACCATCGAGGACATTAAGTACGTGCTTTCGAGCCACTACCAGGGCACGGAGTACGACTGCTACGGCAGCAAGGGCACGCCCGCCACGCGCGGCGCCTATCGCCCCATCGGCATCAACCGCAACAGCCAGCTCGCCGTGTTGCAGCTGCGTTCCTATGCGCAGCCGGCCTATCGCGCCGTGCAGTGGATGGCCTTTGGCTCCAACTCGTTTAACGCGCTGGTTCCGCTGTACGCCAACGTCGAGACCATGCCCGAGTACTATGCCGACACGCAGGCTCGCGTGACGTCCGAAAACTTCTACTGGGCCAACCGCCTGATCGGTGCCCTGGCCGACGTCCGTTTCCATGAGTGCGGCCGCGCGGTCGAGGATTATCAGGAGAAGATCGGTGGCATGGGCCACAAGCAGATCCATGACGTCGACGCTGCCGTAGCCGCTCTGCCCGAGGCCGAGGTGCCTTCCGAGCTTACACGCGCCAACGAGGCCTTTGCCGAGCGTGTTCGCGTGGAGACCGATGCCCTGCTGGGCAAGGTGCTCTACACCACGAGCTGCGCCATGAAGAACTCTTTCGCGATGAATGACAACGTGAGGTAGGGATTTCCCATCGATCGAATAGCGCTAAAACGCTTTGTCGCTTTCGCTCAATCTTGGGTACAAGAACGCCAATGCAGTTGTTTGTGATTGGAGATAACCATGGTTATGAAACTCGATCAGCTTGTTAACGGCGCCATTAACGTGGGCTTTGGCGCTGCCGCCGTTGCTGTCGAAGGCGGCAAGAAGGTCCTCGACGACCTTAACACCAAGGGCGAGCAGGTCCGCAAGGACACCGCCACCCCCGATATCGCCCGCAGTGTGTCCGACATGTTCGAGCAGGCCGGCGGTACCATCTCCGATCTGACCGAGCGCTTGGGCATGCAGGGCGAGACCGCGGCCCAGCGCGTGCTTGACGAGCTCATCCTTGCCCGGGTCCGCGTCATGACCGCCCCCGAGCGCACGGCCTTCCTGGCCCATGTGCGCGACATCGTCGATTCGGTCGAGGACAACGTGACCTCGGTGCCCGTCGAGTCCGTTGAGCCCGACGATGCGAAGGATACCGAAGAGGCCGAGTAGCAGCGCAGATGGCAGATTCCACCACCGATTACAACAATCTAGATCCTTTGGGTGACGAGGCGGCGGTTGTCGATGAGGTCGATGCCGCCGTCTCGGGCGCTCGCAAAAAGCCGCGCGCTGTCGATATGGTGCCCGAAGAGCCCGACGCGATGGCGCCGGACGAGGAATACCAGCTCACGCCGGCGGGTCGTCGCGAACGCATCGGGCAGATTGTTCGCTTGGTCAAAAAGTACCGTGTGTGGGATAACCTCACGCCGGTTCGCTTGCGCCGCCTGCTCGAGGAGCTCGGCCCCATGTTCGTCAAGATGGGGCAGATTCTGGCCAACCGGTCCGAGATTCTGCCGCAGCGCTTTTGCGATGAGCTGCGCCGTCTGCGTTCCGACGTGGAGCCGGTGCCGTACGAGGTAGTGCTTCGCTGCTTGGAAGAGGAATACGGCCTGCGCCTGGGGGAGATGTTCGACGCGATCGACCCCAATCCGCTTGGTAGCGCATCGCTCGCGCAGGTGCACCGCGCCCGCCTGGTGACCGGCGAGGACGTGGCCGTTAAGGTGCAGCGCCCCGGTGCGCAGCAGGTTATGGCACAGGACATCGATATCATCCGCTCGGTGGTGCGTATCGTTTCCAAGTTCGTCAACACCGATCAATTCGTTGACCTGCACGGCGTAGTCGAGGAGTTGTGGACCTCGTTTCGCGAGGAGACCAACTTTTTGGCCGAGGCCAAAAACCTCAACGACTTCTACGAGTTCCATAAGAGCGTTCATGGCGTGACGTGCCCTAAATCCTATCTGGACCTGTGCACCGAGCACGTGGTGGTTATGGACTACGTCGACGGCATTTCGATCGCCGATCCTGAACGCTTGGTGGCCGAGGGCTATGACTTGGAAAAGATCGGTGCCGCAATCGTCGAGGACTACTCGACGCAGGTGCTCGATGACGGTTTTTTCCATGCCGACCCGCATGCGGGAAACATCATTCTCAAGGACGGCATCGTCTACTTTATCGACTTGGGCATGGTCGGACGCATGTCGAGTCACGATCGCGGTATCGTCAAGGATATGATTTTCGCCGTGGCCGAGGGTGACGTGCCCAAGCTCAAGGATTCGCTCATGCGCTTCGCCGTGACGCGTGGCGACTCGGCTGAGCTCGATCATTCGGCCTTTTTGTCCGATTTGGACTTTATCGTGGCTGACTTTGCGGGCCTTGACCTTAAGGACCTGGATATCGGTGAGTTTTTGACCTCGCTGTTAAACCTCGCGCGCAAAAATGACGTTGAGCTGCCGAGCGTGGTGACGATGTTCGCCCGCGGCATGGTGACGCTCGAGGGCCTGTTGACCGAGTACATGCCCAACGTCAACATGATCCAGATCATCCAGACGCACATCAAAAACGAGAAGAGCACCTACGCCCGCATGCGCGAGATGAGCCGCGATCTTGCCGCGAGCAGCTATCGCGCGGCAAAAGGCTCGCTCGAGGCGGCCGAGTATCTGGGCTTGGCTTCGCGCATGCTCACGCGCGGCCAGCTTAAGGTAAACACGCAGATCATGAGCAGCGATAAGGCGCTGCGACAGCTGGGTGGAATTATCGACCGCATGTCGATGGCAATTGTGATCGCCGGCTTGTTTATCGGTTCGTCGGTGGTGTACTACGCGCGCATCGAGCCGGTTGTGTTTGGTATCCCAGTCATTGGCTTTATGGGCTACGTGAGCGCGCTGGTGCTGGCGCTTATGCTGGGCCGTAATATCTGGCTCAACAGTCACGGCGGCAAGCACTAGGGGCTGCGGCCGTCACCGCATTTTCCTATCGCAAACAATAGCTTTTACCTTGGGCTTCGCCTGTGTGCGAGGCCCTTTTGCGTGATACCATTTCGACGGTAATAATCGATGGCCTAGATGGTGGTGCGGAGACGCACGAATGCGCGGTTATCCTGCGCATTTGGGAGAATCGGGGTGCAAGTCCCCGGCTGTACCAGTAACCGTAATTCCTCTTGGCTCGGGATGCTCGCGTCGCAGATCGGACGACGTGCCCGAGTCGTTAAGGTTAAGTCGGATCGCCTCCCGTCTTGCATGCGGCTGCGGCTTTTGCCGCCGGTGTGCATAGGGCTCTGGAGGGAAGGGGGACCCCGATGGGGGAACTCGAGCGCAACATGCGCGATGACGTGGGGCAGTCTCAAGGCAACGCTCCAAGTACAGACAGTAGGAGACAAATGGATATGTTTGAGGACGAGCGCCAGCGCGTCTCGCATCGCCGTGGCGCAATTGCGCGCGGCGTAGCCAAGCGCGGCCTGGTGGCATTCCTGGCCTTCGCGATGGCCTTTGGCACCACACCGGCTCAGCTGTGGGCCGAGGGCGCCGAGGGCATTGCCGAGGCTGTGGCTCAGACTGCGACGCCGAGTGAGGGCATGGGGGCCGCGGACGGTGCTGCCGACCAGGGCGAGGCCGAGGTTTCGGATTCCGAGGGCGCGCCTGCAGCTAGTGCAGCCATAACAGAGGCAGCAACTGGCGACGAAGGCTCGGCGACGGGGGAGAGCCCTGCCACGAGCGAGCAGTCTTCGACGGCATCCGCTGGCCAAGCGGGACCTGCCGCCGCGGCTGCCGTTCAGACAGAGAACCCGACAGAAACCGGCGATGTCGCCAAGAAGCAGGTTGAGGTCTCGTTCTCGATTATCGGCACCGATGCTGACGGCAAGGCTCAGACCTGGGTGGCACCTACGCAGCTCAAGCTCGACGAGGGCGCGACGGCTGCGGATGCCTTCATTAAGCTGCAGGAGAAGACGGGCTTCAAGGCGAAGTACGAACCGAACACGGCATACGGTTTCTACCTCGAAAGCATCACATCCCCGAGCGATGGTCGCACGCTTGCCTACGATCCGACGACTTATGCCTTCTGGCAGCTGTTCGTCGACGGCGCGTCTTCCTCGGTTGGCGCGAGCAGCGTCAAGCTCACCCAGGGGCAGAAGATTGAGTTTGCCTATACGGCTGGTAGCTCGTCCCCTGTCGTTAAAGACCAGGTTGCCGCAAATGTGACCGTCATTGGTCGCGATGCCCAGGGCAAGACTCAGACTTGGGTCGATAATGCGCAGTATGTGGTGACGTCCGGTTCGAGCGCGCTTGATCTTACGAAGGTCGCACTCGAGGCGAACGACATTGACGCCGTTGCTGCGGGCTCCTTCATTCTGAGCCTTAAGTACAACGGTGTTGAGCTGGGTACGCCCCAAGATTATTCGACCTATTGGCAGCTGTTCATCAACGGCAAGTCGAGTGACTATACGGCGGACAATGTCACCATCCATGCCGGCGATACCGTCACGTGGTTCTACGGTGGCTGGGGCGACCAGTTGCCGTCCGATTCTGTCCATGCTTCTGTTCAGGTTCTCGGTAAGGACAAGGACGGCAAGCAGCAGGTTTGGGCTTCGACGGGTCAGACGAGTCTCAAGGCAGGCTCCACTGCCAAGGATCTCCTTGAGCAGGTCGGCCTTACTCTCGATGCTGGCGAATCGTCTTGGGGCTGGTTCCTCAACGGCATTTATTCGCCCTTCGATGGTAAGTCCTATTGTGGCTATGATGCTGCGACCAATAGCTATTGGCGCTTCTACGTAAATGGCAAGTTCGCCGACGTTGGCGCCGGTGCCTACAAGCTCCAGGAGGGTGACGCCGTCACCTTTATGTATGGTGCTGACGCCGATGCCCTCCCCGGTCAGGTGCTTGGATCCGCCGATGTTATCGGTCCCGATGTCAACGGGAACAATACGCGTTGGGGCACGGCAAGCAATGTTTCTCTGCCCGAAGGCTCCACGGCCCAGAACCTTATTGAGGCAGTTCTGAAGGCCAAGGGCGTTGCGTACAACGGCTCCCAGAGTGGTGAGTACTGGTTCCTGAATTCCATTACTTCGCCGTTCGATCACAAGCCGTATGGTTGGGATGCTGCGACCAATAAATATTGGCATCTGTATATCAACGGAGAGCCCTCCTTACTCTGCGCCAATCAGATTACGCTCAAGAGCGGCGATAAGGTCACGCTTGCCTATACCACCGATAATTCGCCCATGCCCGATCCCGACAAGATTGTCGTGGATCCGAGCGCGACGACTCCTGATTGGGATGCCGAGTGGGCCGGCTACGGCAACAGTGGCAACGGTTCGACCGTAACGGATGCCAAGACGCCTGCGCAGGCCGCCGGTCTTAAGTGGGCCTTCGATTGGAAGGCCGAGTCTGGTCAGCAGTATGCCAACTGCAGCGAGCCTGTCATTGCTAACGGCTTTGTGTACATCGCGACCGAGAACGAGCTCATTAAGATCGATTCGTCCACGGGCAAAAAGGTTGCCTCTGCGCCGCTTGCCTCCAAGGTGAGCTATACCTCTCGTCCGATCTATACCAATGGCCTTATCATCGTTCCGCTCAACGGCGGTGCGGTCCAGGCGATTACTGCAGACAAGCTGATCTGCAAGTGGCTGACGCCTGGTTTGACGGACTTGACGCAGAGCTCCTGCACCGTCGTTTCGGACGGCGAGTACGTCTATGTAGGCACGGCTGACGGGAAGAAATACGTCAACGGTTCCTTTACGCGCATCAAGATCGCCACAGGCGAAGTCTCTTGGCAGAACATCGACGCAGCTGAGGGCTATTATTGGACTGGCGCTGCCCTGACGGATAAGTACGCCATCGTCCCCACGAGCGCAGGTACGCTTAAGTGCATTGATAAGGCAACGGGTGATGTCGTTTCGACCATGAAGCTCGGCGCCCTTGCGAACGCTGACTGCGTCGCCGATCCGTCCAATGGCTCGACCTTCTATCAGATGACGCACGACGGAAAGCTCCATGTGATTTCGCTTTCGGCGAAGGGCGTGCTGAGCGAGCAGAAGACGGTCGACCTGGGTCTTACGAATAACATGAGCGCCCCGGCGGTGTCTGGCGACAACTTGATTGTCGGTGGGCAGACGGCTACTGGATCTGCTCTGGTTCTCTATAATCTGAAGACCGGTAAGACCACGATGGTCACCGCTGCTGACGGTAAAGAACTACCGGCCGGATTTAACGGTATTGCTGCTACTCCGCTGGTGAGTGTTCAGGGCGGCAAAACCTATGTGTACTTCACCGTTAATAGCGCGGATAGCAAGGACTACGTCAGCTACTCTGCTGGTGGTGGGGTGTATCGCTATACGCTCGGCGATGCAGAGGCGACGCAGATTTATGATGCGGCTGGCCATTACCAGTACTGTGACTCTCCGGTCATTGCCGATGCATCTGGCAACCTGTACTACATCAATGACTCGGGCACGCTGTTCAAGCTTGGGGCCGTTGAGTCTTGGACGGTTGCCTTTAATTCCAACGGCGGGTCTGCTTGCGACACTAAGTTTGTTGCTACGGCCGACGGCAAGTTGGTCAAGCCGGCCGATCCGACGCGCGATGGCTACACCTTCGCTGGCTGGTATACCGATGAGGCTTGCACGCAGGCGTATGACTTTAGCACGCCGGTGACGGCCGACCTGACGTTGTATGCCAAGTGGACCAAGAATGCCGTTAACCCTGGCGGTAATGGCGGTTCTGGCACTAATGGTGGCAACGGCGGCGCTGGCAACGGTTCCGGTGCTGGCGCTGGCGCGGGTTCTGGCTCCGGCTCGAAGGGCGGCGCTATTGCCCCGGGCAGGAAGCCGGTGACCAAGACGACGGTGTCGACCAAGACCGAGACCAAGGACAACAAGTCCGACAAGAAAGACTCCGATAAGTCCGATAAGAAGGACGAGAAGAAGTCTGACAAGAAGTCTGGCAAGAAGGACAGCAAGTCCGACAAGAAGTCCGATTCCAAGTCCGATACGGGTGCTGTTTCCACGACCACTGCTAAGAAGTCCTCTAGCGCTTCCGAGCAGGAGACTGGCATCAACCCGCTCGCCATTGTTGGCGTTGCCGCCGGCGTCATCGGTCTCGCCATCGTCGGCGTGTTCGTGTTCACCAAACGTCGGTAGGTGAGGGCTGTGTCCAATAAATCCAAGGACGCTGACCCCAAGCAACCAGATTCCTCGTTCATTCAGTTCGACGATGCAAAGCAAAAGGGCGCCGCTTCGGCGGCGTCCGCCCCTCGTCGCAAGGCGCTCCTTGGCGTTCTGGCTGCCGCGTGCACCATTCTGATCGTCGTCTCGCTGGGCTTCGTCCATCCTTCCGAGAGCGGCGCCTGGTCCATTGACTGGATCGTTCAGACCGTGACGGGGGAGAGCGTCGTCACCAAGGACACCAAGGGGTCTGACTCGACTACGACTTCGGGCGAGGCCAGTTCCAAGGATTCCAAGTCATCGAATGACGCAAAAGATGAGTCCAAGGACGATTCCGAGTCTTCAAACAAGGAATCGGATAAAAGCTCGGATAGCAAGAAGTCCGATGGTCAGGACGGCAAGAAGTCTGGAGATAAATCCGCTGCCCAGAATACGGGAGCCGGCGATACTTCCAATGTGTCTGGCGGTGCTTCTTCGGGCGGCGGCCAGTCGTCTGATGGAGCCTCCAGCTCTAATGGTGGAAACGCCTCCTCGGGCGGCCAGAGCGGCTCGCAGGAGTCCAGCTACGTAACAGTGACGGTTTCGGTTACATCGAGCGCTGTGGGCAATCCTGTGTCCTCTGGTGGCACCTTTACCTTTAACGAAGGCGCTACCGTCTACGATGCCCTGTGCGCGCTGGGCCTTTCTGTCAACGCACATGGCTCGTCGTACGGCACGTATGTCTCCGCGATTGGTGGTTTGGCCGAGAAACAGTACGGCGGCACGAGCGGCTGGATGTACTCCGTCAACGGCACAACGCCCATGACGGCCTGCAGCAACTACGTTCTCTCCAACGGCGACAACGTGGTCTGGCATTACGTTACAGGCTAGAGGCTTCGACATAGCGCGCCAGACGGGCGGTTCGGACAGACATCCGGGCCGCCCGTTTTTCATGCGAATGGGATTGGGTCGCCGGGTCTCTCGGCAAACAAAAAACCGGTTGGAATGGGAATTCCAACCGGTTATACATTCAAGCAAATAGCGAATCGACTACGACCGTGCGTCCTCGAGGAAGAAGCGGCGGCTGAAGTAGTTGTACCAGGTGACGAGGAACGTGGCGATGGCCTTCATGGCTTGGTAGCCGATGCTCAAAAACGTGACGCCCACAAACATGTATAGGTCGTTGAGGCCCAGGCCGATCACCGACAGGATGGTGAAGATCGTGAACTCACGCTTGCGGCTCATGCCCTCGCGGTGGTCGAACACGTACTTCATGCTGAGCCAGTAGTTGACCACAACGGAGGTGGTAAACGAGACCGTGGTGCTCATCAAAAAGTCGAGGTGGAACAGCTCGACGAGCGCAATGAGCATACCCCAGTCGATGCCAAAGGAGATAAGACCCACGACAGCGAACTTGAGGAACTGCTTGGTATGAGGTTGTGCCAGTGCCTTGCGCACGTAATCACATCCAATGCGTTGACGAATCGAGCAGAGGATACTTTAGAGCTTTTGCATGGGAAACGTAAGGTCTTTGGCAAGAACTATATGAACTCGCCAAATATTCAAGAGGTAATCCGCAAACGTTGCAAATCTTCCCGTAAACGAGCAAGGCTCACGAACAACACAGCGCTGGACGCGCGTCATCCGTGGGCCCCGTAGCTGCGCGGGAAAGCCGGGCTACTTGGTCTGCTCGCCCTCCAGGAAAATCTTGCGCGTTACAAAGTTGTAGACCATGACCAGCGCGGTGGCGCAAATCTTGGCGATATTGGCCTCGAGCCCCAGGCCGGCGTTGAGTGTCAGCACGATACCGTCGTTGAGTGCCAGGCCGATCACGGACAGCACGACAAAGATGATGAACTCGCGGCGGCGGCTCATGCCTTCCTTGTGCGCAAACACGTATTTCATGCTTGCGAGGTAGTTAAAGATGAGTGAGATGATAAAGCCGCTGGTGTTGGCGATTAGGATGTTGAGGCCCAGACCGTAGTGGAGCAGATTCATAATGCCAAAGTCGATGACCGTGGCAATGACACCGACGACGCCAAATTTCATGATCTGCGCAAGGAGCTTTTGCATGGTACCTGCCTTAGGGTGGCGCTGGGGCGCCGTGGGGATGACAAACCCAGCAAGTTTAGCCAATCCCCGCGGGTGGAGCTAGGCGCGCTCCTCGATAGCACCGTTTCTATATGCATCGAGCAGTTGGCGTAGGTCCTGGATCTGGCTGCGGATCTTGGCGCCGGTATCGGTGTCGCTCACCATGCGGCGGCGGTCGGCCTCGTCAAAGCGGTTGGTCTCGCTTTCGATGTCCACGTTGCGCGTGAGTGCCTCGGCAACGGTGGTAAAGGCCCGGTGCGACTTGAGGCGGCATCCGCGCGAACTCGAGATAAGTGTGTAGCCGGCGATGCCCGTTTTGGGGTGGTAGGCGCGGCAGAAACCGCCATCGATGACCAGCAGCTTGCCGTTGGCGCGGATGGGCTGCTCGCCCTTGGTGGTCTTGACGGGCGTATGGCCGTTGATGATGTGGCCCGTCGGCGAGCAGGCCATGGCAGCGACGTTGAACTCGCGCATGATATCGTCGCAGACCGAGGGCGACTTGGTAAGCGTAAAGTACGGGTCCATCGGCTCGACCCAGGTGCTCTTGTCGGCGATATAGGCGCGCTCAAAGGTACGCACCAGGCGTCCGCTGGCGGGTGAGTTAAAGCCAATCCACAGGTACCACATCCAATCGAGGGCGTCTCGGTCGCCCACGCGCCAGGCACGGCGTGCAATGTAATCGCAAAAGTCGAAGTAATCGCGGCCAGCGTGCCAGGTGCCCAGGCAGTTCATGCTGCTAAAGGTGCCGTCTTCGTTGAGCGGCACGCAGCCATGGAACAGCAGGTTGCCGTTGGCGACCTTGTACATCGAGCCGTGGGAATAGAGGAAATCGATATGGCGATGCAGGTGATCGGCGGTGACAAACTCGGACACGAGCTTGTCGATGATGTGCTGCTCCTCGGGCGTGAGCGTATAGGGGTCCGCCGGGTCGACGGTGGGGAAGTCGTTGGTCGTGAGCGGCCACACGCTGCCGTCGGCGAGCGTGACCGTGCCGGTGTCGTGGTCGATCTTGTCGAGTAGCAGGCGATCGGTCATATCGAACTCGGGGTGGCGCTGGATAATCTGGCCCTCGAGCTTAAGGAGCAGGACGTTGATGGCCTTGATCAGCGGGGTGATGGACTCACCGGCGGTGTAGGTGGCATTGGCAAAGGCGACAAGCTCACGCAGCGAGATGCCGTAGTCGTTCTCCAGGATCTCGTAGTTGTCGTAGCGTAGGTTGTTGCGCAGCACCGTGGCGATGCAGGCGGGCTCACCGGCCGCAGCGCCCATCCACAGCAGGTCGTGGTTGCCCCACTGGATGTCGAGTGAATGGTAGGTGAGCAGACGGTCCATAATCTTGGCAGCGCCGCCGCCGCGGTCGAAGATGTCGCCCACCAGGTGCAGGTGGTCGACGGCCAGGCGCTTGATGAGCGAGGCGAGCGACTCGATAAAGTCGTCGGCGCTGGCGGTCTCCAGAATGGACTCCACGATGCGCTCGTGATAACGCACGCGATAGTTGTTCTCGTCCGGATGCGTATGCAGCAGCTCGTCGATGATGTAAGCGTAATCGCGTGGGATGGCCTTACGCACCTTGGAGCGCGTATAGCGGCTCGAAAGCGAGCGGGCGACCATGATGAGCTGGTCAAGCATCGTTTTGTACCAGGTGGGCGAGTCCTCGCGCTGGCTGCGGACCAGCTCGATCTTCTCGTGCGGGTAGTAGATGAGCGTGCACAGCTCGCCCTTTTCGTCAAAGGTGAGCGTGTCGCCAAAAATCTCGTCGACATGTTCGCGCACGACGCCCGAGCAGTTGTTGAGGATGTGCATAAAGGCTTCGTACTCGCCATGCACGTCGCTCATAAAATGCTCGGTGCCTTTGGGCAGGTTGAGGATGGCCGAGAGGTTGATGATCTCGGTAAACGCGGATTGCTCGGTGGGGAACTGTCTCGACAGCAGACGCAGATACTTGAAGTCTTGCGGATTGCGATCGAATGCGACCATGAAACACCTTCCGATGGAGCTGGTAAAACTGATAAACAGCGTCAAACGTTTATCAGTATGCGCCGCTTTTGTTTCGATTTTGCGCCAGCGGCTGAATTGTCGGCTGAACGGTTTGGTAAATCGATTTAGTTGAGGTAGATATGGCGGTTGAGTGGAGACGACAGAAGGCGTTTTCTCAGATATTTATGCGTGGGGCCGGTGGAGACGATGGTGGTAAAGATGTTCGCTATTTTTGGCTCGATTTGGTAAATAGTGGACATATGTACCGTATGTAGGCTCACTGTGCGATAATTTGCGCAGCAATGAGTAAGGAGCCTCATATGAGTGATTTTGTCCTGACCTGTGAATCCGCCGCCGACCGAACCCGTGAGTTCTTTGCGTCGCGCAATATCCCTGTCGTGTGTTTTCATTACGAGATCGACGATGTTGTCTATACGGACGATCTGTATCAGTCGATTACGCCGGACGAGTTTTTTGCCCAGGTTGCCGCAGGCGCCATGCCCAAGACGTCTCAGGTGAGCGTGGGCGAGTACGAGGAGTTTTGGGAGCCGTTTGTTTCCGAGGGTAAGGATGTACTGCATCTGACGCTATCTTCGGGTATTTCGGGTACGTATGGTTCGGCTTGCGTTGCGGCGCAGATGCTCGCGGATCGCTATCCCCAGGGCGGCAAGGTTCGCGTCATCGATTCGCTGGCGGCGTCTTCGGGCTTTGGCCTGCTGGCGGAATGTGCCGCCGACGTTCGAGATAGCGGCGCTTCGCTCGACGAGACTGCCGCTTGGATTGAGGAGCATAAACTCAACCTGCACCACTGGTTCTTTTCGACCGATCTGTCGAGCTACCTGCGCGGCGGTCGCATTTCGGCTGCGAGCGCGATCATCGGCACGGCGCTTAAGATTTGCCCGCTTATGACGGTCGATTGCGAAGGTGGGCTGTCGCCACGTGAGAAGATTCGCACTAAGAAGCGCGCGATTTCCGAGATGGCTAAGACCATGATGGCACACGTGCAGGACGGTGCGGATTATTCGGGTAAGTGCATCATGTCGCACTCGGCGTGCCGCGAGGATGCCGAGGCGGTTGCGGCGCTGATTGAGGAACAGGTTCCGCAGCTTAAAGGCAAGATTGAGATCAATAACATCGGTACTCTGATTGGCTCGCATACCGGACCCGGTACGGTGGCGCTCTTCTTTATGGGCGACAAGCGCGTGGATTAATTTGCCCCATCACGTCGCTGCATGATTGCTCAAACGAAAACGGCCCGCCTCACGTTTGTGGGGCGGGCCAAGATGTTTTGCTAGCGTTTCTTTCCGCGGAAGAAGAAGCCGTGCAGTGACGGCTTGAGGCCGCGGTTGGCGCGATGCTCCTCGACGCGCTCGTGGATCGAAGCGACGCGCTCGATGACTTCGTCGGGGATCGGCACGTCGGGACTCATGTTCTCGACCTGGCTGACCTCGGCGGCGGCGACCTGGTCGATAATGGGCACATCGTCGTGCGAGATGACGGGCGTGGCGTCTTCCTTCATCTTGCGGTAGCGCTGCATCATGTCGGTCTGCAGCTGTTGGGCCGAAGGCGGCGTCCAAATGATGGCGTTGGCACCGGCGGCGATGGTCTCGCGGATGCTCTCGGGCGTCTTGCCGCCCGGTGCGATGAGCGGCAGGTTGGGATAGTGCTCGCGCAGTTCACGCAGGACCTGTGGCGTGTTCTTGCCGGCCGCGATGTTGAGGATCTTGGCTCCGGCGCGCACTTTGGCATGCGCATCATCGTCGCAACGTACGACCGTGGCGATGACGGGGATGTCGGCGATGTTGGTGATGTGCTCGACCATCTCGGCAGTGGCGGGGGAGTTGACCACGCAGCCCGCCGCGCCCTGCATCTCTGAGACGGCTGCCATCTGTACGGAGCGCTTGCCGGTCGTAGTTCCGCCGCCCACGCCTACAAAGACCGGGCACTCGGCGACGGTCAACAGCGCCTGCGTAATGGCCGGCTGTGGCGTGAAGGGGTAAACGGCAAAGACGGCATCGGCGTTGGAGTTGCGGATGACCGCGACGTCGGTGGTGTAGATAAGCGATTTGATACGACGACCGAAGAGCGTAAAGCCGCTGGCCTCTTCGATTTCGTCGGGCATACGGAGGGCCGCCTTTCGCAAGCGCCCGTCGATGGGCAGCGGCTCCATGGGGAGCAGTCCGTTGGGGGTCACGGCTACCTGGGGCTCGGTGAACTCGTCTGCGAGCTCGACCTCGGAAAAATCGACCGACGCGACGATGTCCTCGTGAACCTCGGCGGGAACATCGATGGGGGCTTGGTCGTTTGCCGTGACCGGCGTGTCGAAGGAGCTGGTGCCGACAAAGGCGTCGACGCGCTCGTTTAGGTCGTTGAGGGTATCCATGGATCCTCGATTCTATGCGATGGTGGTCGGCAGGGTGCCGGCAGCGTTGTGCTTGCTAAATCGTTTGACGAGTTGATTTTTCCCCGCCGCGCCATCCGTTAGACCGAAGGGTCGGCGAACGTGAAGGAGCTGTGGTGGCGGGTATTGAGGTGCTATCTTGAATGTCCCGTTTAAAAGAGAGGTGACGCGGAATGGAATTAACAGCAATGTTGGGCTCGATTGGCCTATGCGTGGGCGCAATCGTTGCCGCCGCGGTCATCTATTTTGTGGTTACGGCCATTAAGGGCAAAAGAGCCGAGCGCAAGGAACGCGAGGCACTTAAGCAGCACCGTGACCAGCAGGACAAGCGCGCACGGGAATAGCTTGTTGAGTTTTGAATCCGTGCGCTAGCCGCGTTTTCGGACCAGGGCGATGTAGAAGCCCTCAAAGTCGCGGCTGGGCGGGATGGTGAGCGTGCCAGGCATGCCGTTGGTGATGGCCGATACCTGACCCGCGGCGATTGCCTCGGTGAGAGCGTTGGACTCGATGCGCGGCTCCTCACCAGCTTCCTGGGCGCGGCGTGCTTCGCTTTCACTCGGCGTGCCGTCGAGGGGGATGAGCTCGCAGTCCATATGCTTGTCGAGGGCCTCTTGCAGGGCGTCCTCGTTTTCCTGCGGCATGATCGAACAGGTGGAATAGACGAGCGTGCCGCCCGGCTTGAGGGCGCCCATGGCGCGGTCCAGAAGCGCGCGCTGCGAACGGGCGCACTTGCCAAGCAGCTGCTCGGTCAGGCCGCGCAGGCTTTTCTCGTTGCCGCTGATGACGGTGCCCGTGCCGGTGCAAGGGGCGTCGAGCAGGATGCGGTCAAAGCGGAAGAATTCGTCGAGCTCGCGTGCGTCGATGCGCATGACGGGTACGTTTTTGGCGCCCTGGCGGTGGAGGTTGGACTCAAGCTTTTCGGCGCGGGGAATGCTCATCTCGCAGGCCGTGAGGTGTGCCTGGCCTTGGGTGAGGGCGGCGATCTGCGTCGTCTTGCCACCGGGGGCCGCGCACATGTCCAGGATGTCCTCGCCGGCCTGAGCGCCCAACACCAAAGGCGGCATCATGGACGACAGGCTTTGCAGGTAGATTTTGCCGTCGCGGTAGATGTCGAGATCCCACAGATCGGAAACCTGGGCCTCGGGCAGGATGAAGGCGTCTGGGTACCAGGTGACGGGGTTGTGGGCGATGCCGGCGGCATCGAGCGCCGCAGCGATGTCCTCGGCGGTTGCCTTGAGCGTGTTGGCGCGCAGCGTGACCGGGCGTGTGGCCGCGGCGCCGAAGCCCTCGATCATGAGCTCGGCATCGGCGGGCGCATAGGCGCCGGCGACCGTGTCGACCATAAAGCGCGGCAGGTCGGCGGCGCAAGGAAGGGCGGCAAGCTGGTCGGAAAGCTCGGTGGCGGCAAACTGCCTGAGCTTGAGCTCGGCCTTGACCTGCTTTTTCTGCTTACGACGACGCGGCTTGGACATCCGTCTTTCCTTCCCATTCCATTACATGTCGAGTGTTTAGTACTGGCTCTCGTGCTTGCTAAAGAAGTCGAAGCGCGGGGGCAGCGGCTTCACGCGGTGCTCGCCGGGCTTCTCGCCCAGGATCTCCACGAACTCGTCCGTGGAGGCAAAGATGTTATCCCAGCTAAAGAAAGCGACCGGGTCGACGTCGAAGTACTCGCAGATGAGCTCGCAGCCGGCCGGCACAATACCGTGCATCAGGACGGTCGCCACGCGCAGCTCGGTAAAGGCGTCGACAAGGGCCTGCGTCATCGCGGCATTGGCCGGCTCGCCCTCGAGCTTGTTGGCGGCCTTGGAGGCGTCGCTCCAGCGCTTGTTGGCGGCGCGCAGGTAGTCGTCGCACACGGCAAGCGCGCGGTGCGTCTCGAACTTGTACATGGCCTGCTCAAAGGCGAGGGCTGCCTGCTGGGCGGCTTCGACTACGGTGTCAGAAGCGGCACCGGCGGGGATGCAGCCGTTGCGGTAGGGGCTCTCGTCGCCTTCCTTGACGGCGACGCCGTAGAAGCAGCTGCGGGCCAGACGGTTGAACACGCCGGTCAGCAGCGCGCTCTCCTTAAGGGCCGGGTCGATAACGCGCTTGTCGTCGCAGGCGCGTACCTCGTTGCCGTCCTTGTCCTTGCCGGTCACACGCGTGTCGTATGCCTTGGGGCTAAAGCTCACCGGCTTTTCGGATAGGCCGAGCGACAGCCAGTGCGCGCGCATCTGCTCGCAGGTGTAGTGGTTGAGCAGGTCGTCTGCCGGCGGGGGAGGCGTCTGCGAGGACGAGCTGGCCTTTTTGCCCATGTAGAGCAGGTGGTAGCAGGCGCTGACGGTGCTCTGCGTGAGGTCCCAGCCCAGGGCCTCCCACATGGCGGTCTGCGCGATGCAGTAGAAATAGATGTTGTCCTGACCGATGAACTGGTAAATCTGAGCGTCGTCAGAGCACCACCAGTCGCGCCAGTCGAGCGAGCTGTGCTGGTAGGTGGGTGCGGGCACCTGCGTGGAGTCGGCGGCGGGCTCGCCCATGAGGGCGGCATCCTGGGCGGCGACGCCCTCGGTCACGCCGGCGGCCTTGGCATCGCGCGCGAGCACGGTACGCGTATAGCTGATGGGCGCCCACAGGCTCTCGGGCCAGCACCAGCAGGTGACGTCGGAGACGCCATCGACCTCGGGCACCGGAACGCCCCAGTCGATGTTGCCGGTGATGCGGAAGGGCACGAGTGCCTTGCCGCTGCGGAAGCGCACGCCACCGTTGGCGAGCACCGCGTGGGCGTCGTCGCGCTCCTTCCAGCTGGGGAAGGTGACGGTAAAGCTGCTCTTGTTGCCCTCGGGCTCCAGCACGGTGTGCTCGGGGAGCTGGTCCTCGACGGCATCGAAGGCCTCGCGGAACTTGTTCTGGATGTAGAGCTGAGCCGGCAGCAGCCACTCCTCCATGGTCTTGGAGACCACGGAGCGAACCTGCGGGTTCTGGGCGAGCTTGGCGGTGTAGGTCTTCATAAAGTCGAGGTAGGCCGGCAGGTCAAAGTAGAGATTGTCGACCGGGCGCAGCTCGGGCACCTCGCCGGTGAGCTGGCTCTTGGGCGCGATGAGCTCCTCGGGCTCAAACTGGTGGCCCAGATCGCACTCGTCGGCATAAGCCTTCTCGGACTTGCAGCCCTGGATGGGGCAGCGGCCGATGACCTGGCGGCCGTTGAGGAACGTGCCGGCCTTGGCATCGTAGAACTGCAGCGTGGAGCGCTTGGAGATGGTGCCCTGCTCGTGCAGGCGCTCGATAATCTCGGCAGTCACCTCGTTGTGGATCTGGGCCGCCGGCTCAAGGCCCGAGCCGCCGTAGATGTCGCAGCTGATGTTGTAGTTGTTGAGGGTCGCGGCCTGGCGGGAGTGATTGGACTCGACATACTCGCCGATGGACTTGTCGTAGCCCTCGTTCTCCTTGAGCTTGCGGTAGCTCTCCATGATGGGCGAACCGTAGCAGTCGGTGCCCGAGGTGAAGATGACGTTTTCGCGGCCCAGGCGGTCGCGCAGGAAGCGGGCGAAGAAGTCGGCCGGGACAAAGACGCCGCCAACGTGGCCAAAGTGCAGACCCTTGTTGCCGTAGGGCTCGCCGGCGGTAACGATGGCGCGGCGCGGCCAGCTGGGACGGTCGTTCATGGAGTATTTGGATGCCATGGGACTCCTTCGCATATGGTGGGAGCGCGGCCGGGCACAAGGCCTGGCGACGCGGTGGTCAATTCGTGCATATCGTTCGACATTATCGCACATGCGGACGGGTACGTGGCAGGGGCGCTATCCTAAGATGCTATGAATGAGATTTCCAACATACATGCGTTTGAGGACGAGGATTTTCTACACGCTTGCTTCGTGTGGGGGATGGCCGTGGTCGCGGTGTTTGCCGTGTGCCTGGTGCCGGTGTTTATGCTGCTGGGCGGGCCTGCGGACTTGGACGCGGCTGAGGCGGGCGGCTGGACCACCGTCGTGGGCTGGATGGTCGGTGTGGCTGCGGTTTCTGCAGCGTCGTTTGCCGTGCACGAGCTGGTGCATGCGGTGTTTTTTAAGCTGCTGGCGCCTGCGGGCGCGCATGTGACCTTTGGCGCGAATCGTGAGACGGCGATGATCTATGCCTGCGCCGAGGGCGTTGTGTATTCGCGTCGGCGGTACATGGCCATTTGCCTGGCGCCCACGGTTGTTTTGACGGTGGCGTTTGCCCTGGGCTTTGCGCTCTCGGGCTATCCGCTGCTGTGTTACCTGGCGGCTGGCTTGCATTTGTCGGGCTGTGTGGGCGACTGGTATTACGTGCGGGCCATTTTGCGCGACCGCCGCATCGCTGCCTGCGAGGACACGTCCTTTGGCGTGCGCTTTTTCGCAAAGTAGTCTTTTTGGGACGGGGCTATTTTAGCTGCCATGATGTCGGGGTGAGTTTTCTGGGACGGGGATGTCGATGAAGTCGTTGTTGCTGCATGCGTGCTGTGCACCATGCTCGCTTGAGCCGGTTCGCCTGCTGCGCGAGGAGGGGTTTGAGCCCACGATTTGCTGGACCAATCCCAATATTCAACCGCGCGATGAATGGCGGCGGCGTCTGGACGAGCTGCGCCGGTGGTGTGCCGATGGCGACATCGAGCTCATCGAGGCGGGGGAGGACCGCGAGCGCTGGGAGGCCGGCGTGGCCCCGCTGGGTGCCGATCGGCCCCGTCGCTGTCGCTCGTGCTATGCCCTGCGCTTGGCCGAGGCGTGCCGCGTGGCCCAGGAGCGCGGGTTTGAGTTTGTGGGCACGACGCTCGCCGTCTCGCCGTATCAGCTGTTCGATACCTGCAATGATGTTTTGGAGCGTCTGGCTGCCGCCCGCGGTCTCACCCCGGTGATTCGCGATTTTCGCCCGTATTATCCCGAGGCTACGCGCCGTTCGCGTGAGCTGGGCATGTATCGGCAGAATTACTGCGGCTGCCGTTTCTCGGCGGTCGAGGCGGCCATGGATCGCGCCCGCATCCGCGACGAGCGCAAAGCCGCCAAAAAGTAGTTCGTTTGGGACGTCAGCCTGCTAGGATGTAGAGCGGACTTTAGCTATATAAGGAGTATCCGACGTGTCTATGCGTACCGATGATTTTGACTACAACCTTCCTGAGGAACTGATTGCCCAGGCTCCTGCCGAGCCGCGCGACTCCTGCCGCCTGCTGGTGGTGGATCGCAAAGGCTCCCAGGCGGGGAAGCCGCTGGAGCACGGCGGTACCGTTGAGCACCGCATCTTCCGCGACATCATCGACTATATCGAGCCGGGCGATGTGCTCGTCATCAACAAGACGCGTGTGATGCCGGCCCGCCTGATCGGTCGCAAAGCCGGCTCGGGTGGCGTGGTCGAGACGCTGCTGCTCAAGCGCCGTGAGGATGTTGACCCGCTGGGCCACGTTTGGGAGTGCCTGGTCAAGCCGGGCAAGCGCCTGAAGCCCGGTGCTCAGATTGAGTATCGCGCCGGTGGCGCCCATGCGCCCGAGGGGGCTCCCGTGGTGCTGACGGCCGAGGTCATCGACTTTGTCACCGATAGCCGCGGAGGCCGTCTGGTGCGCTTTGAGCCGGCCGGCTGCAATGCCGCCGGCGAGCCGCGCACGCTCGACGAGGCCATTCATGCTGCCGGTCACGTGCCGCTGCCGCCCTACATTACCGATTACGAGGGCGATCCCGAGAAGTACCAGACCGTCTACGCCATGAAGGAGGAGCACTCGGCTGCCGCTCCTACGGCGGGTCTGCACTTTACCCCCGAGCTCATGGCCGCTATCGAGGCCAAGGGCGCGAAGTTTGCCGCCGTCGAGCTCGAGGTGGGTATTGATACCTTCCGTCTGGTGGAGGAGGACGACCCCACGCAGCACGTCATGCACACCGAGCGCTACCACGTGTCACAGGAGGTTGTCGACGCCGTGCATAAGGCGAAGGCCGAGGGGCACCGCGTGATCGCCGTCGGCACCACCGCAGTACGCTCGCTCGAGAGCGCCTTTGACGCTGAGGCACCGGTGTCCGATCCGGCCGTGACGGCGCGCTATTTTGAGGGCCGCGAGGATGGGGCCGATACGCTCGGCCGCGGCGACATCGTGGCGCGCGAGAACGCTACGACGCAGCTCTACCTCATGCCCGGCTCGACCTATCACGTGGTCGACGCGCTGATCACGAACTTCCACGTGCCGCGCTCCACGCTCATGATGCTCGTAAGCGCGCTTGCCACCCGCGACCAGATCATGGATGCCTACGCCGCTGCTATCGAAGAGCGCTACCGCTTCTTCAGCTTTGGCGACGCGATGCTCATTTGTTAGTTACGCGGTTCTACGAACCGCGTAACGGCTCGACGCTGCAAACCCGCCAGAGCGGCAATCTGCCTTTCAACTTCGGCGGCATGACCAGAAGGTCAATGCCGCCTCGTTTCAAGGCACCTTGCTCGCTCTGGCGGGTTTTCGCTGACTTTGCCAAGGCATCGGCGTCGCCTTTGTTGGCACTTGGGGACGTTCCTTTTGTGTCGGCACTTGGGGACAGTCCTTATGTCAAGAGATTGGTGCAAGAGGGATAGGTTGCCTTGCGTCGATCTAAATAGGTTGCGGTGAGATAGTTCTTGAATTGGCCTTATTGAGGACTAAACAGGAACTATCTCACCGCAACTGCGTTGAACGTTTTTTGGCAACTGGTTTACTTGCTCGCGAAGAGCCAGACCAGGATGATCGCTAGAATCACGGCGACGATGCAGACGATGGCACCGGTGAATTTGATGCGTGAGTCGCGGGTGCGCTCTCGTACGTCGTCTTCGGCGGCCTCGAGCTGGTCGACTTCTTGCTCGGTCTCGGCGTGTTCGGCTTTGTCTCGGGCCAAGGATCCTGCAAGCGACTCAGTGATTTCTGGGTGGTCGTGCACCTCGGTCGCCTGTTCGATGATCGACTGCGCATGTGCGGCATCTGCTTGGGCGTTGGCGATGGTCTGCTCCTGCTCGCGGCGTGCCTTGTCCTCCGCGGCGATCTTCTCGCGCAGTTCGCGCTGACGAGTCGCGGCGGCGGTCTTCGCCGTCTGCAGCTCGTCGCGCGCGGCATCGGCTTCGGTCGTCACGGCTTGGTGCGCGCGTTTTGCGTCGGCGATAGGGGCTTGAGCCTGCTCGACGGCCTGCTCGGCTGCGGCAAGCGAGTGCTCAAGGTCGGCGGTGATGCGCGGGACATCTTCTTCGGCTTTACGCAGGGCATCTGCCGTGTCGGAAATCTGCATCGAGAGCTCGCTGGTGCGCACCGTATAGTTGGCGGGATTTGCCGAGGGATTGCGTTGCAGCTCGGCATACTCATGACGCAGCGTCTCGAGCTGGGCGCGCGTGGCGTCGACGGTTTGTTGTGCGGCGGCAATGCCGGCGTCTCGCTCTGCCTTCACCTTGTCGCGGATGCGCTTGGAATCCTCAAGACGTCGAACGAGGCGGTTGCCGGTCTCGCGTGAGCTCGCCTCGCGGGCCTCCACGGCGTCGAGCGCGGCCTTCAGACGGAGCTCAGTCGCGTCATCCTCTGTCTTCATTTGTTCGAGCTGACCCTTGAGCTCTGTCGCTTTGGCGGCGTGGGCATCACGATCAATCTCGGCGGCCGCTGCAGTCTTTTGGGCCGTGGCAATCGCCTGGCGCTGGTCGGCGACGATCTGGTCGTAGCGGCCTGCGATATCCTGGCGCGTCTCGAGTTCCTCGGCCTGATCGGCAATGCGCTGCTCAAGTTCGGCCAGGTGGGCGCGGGCATCGGCAAGTGCCTTTTTCGCGGCGTTCATCTCGCGCATGGCCGAGGCACCCTGGGCGATAAAGGTGCCCACGGCGTTCGCAGTGTTCGAGACAGCGGTCCCCAGATCGCGGCTCGCGGCGGAGGAGTGCGGGGCGGTCGGGCGAGCGGTGTCGGCAGCGTCCGCATCGGCAGTCTGCGGCACGGCGATATTGCCGGTACCGCCTTCGATCACAGAAAAGCCTGCTGCGTGCGGGTCGACCGCATCGGTGCCAATCGTGGGATGCTCGAGCTGCAGAAACGAGGGCATGGTGCTGCCCTGGTCGGCAACCGGAGTCTCGCCGGGTACGAAGGTCGAGGCTGCCTCGGCGGCCTCCTCTTCCTCGGCGTCAACGTCAGCGTCGGCCATGGCGTCTTTCATCGCCTTGACGGCATCCATCATGGAGTCCATGACGGCGTCGAGCTCTTCTTCCGAAGACACCTCGATGGGGCCCGCCGCCTGCGGAGCGGGTTCCGTGTCGGGTTCGGCATGGCTCGGCTCCGGCTGCTCGCTTTCGTCATGCTCGACAGTATCGTCTGTGTCTGTTGCCTTATCCGCACCGGCGTGCGCATCTGCACCGGCGTGCGCATCGGTGGAGGCGTCGACGCAGGTAGGAGTATCGCAGTCGTCGACGGCGTCTGCTGATTCATCAATATGCTGTTGAGTCTGGGGGTCCAGCTCGTCTGTCATAGGCATGTGCTCCTCATCGTTGTTTGTCACCCTATGATAAAGTCTCGCGCCGACATCCCGCGCGCCGCAGCAAAGTTTCAAAACGTGTTCGATGGCTCATTTGGATGACAAAAATTCGGTCTCTTTATCCGGTTCGTGCTTGACATCCCCTTCGCCGAATAACGTTGTGCCGTTCGCCTGCTGCGGTCTTTATTTTTCACTTGAACACGTTAAAGTTGCATTTCAGCTTTTGGCGCGTGAATTTGGGTGCGCGCAGTCGGCGGGCGTGCCCGTCGTGATTTGAAAGGACTTTCTTATGGGACTTTTCACTGGCAAGACCGTGATTATCACCGGCGGCGGCAAGGCGACGCTTAAGGACGGCTCCGCTGGCTCCATCGGCTACGGCATCGATATCGCTTTTGCCAAGGAGGGCGCAAACCTCGTCATTACCGGCCGCAACGTCGCCAAGCTCGAGGCCGCCAAGGAGTCTCTCGAGGCTGAGTACGGCGTCAAGGTTCTTCCTGTTCAGGCCGATGTCTCCGCCGGCCAGGACAACGAGGCCGTCGTGCAGAACGTTATCGACAAGGCGATTGAGGAGTTCGGTCGCATCGACGCCGTCGTTAACAACGCTCAGGCCAGCGCCTCGGGTGTGACCATTGCCGATCACACCATGGACCAGTTCAACCTCGCCATTTACTCCGGTCTGTATGCCACCTATCTGTACATGCAGAAGGCCTATCCGCACCTGAAGGAGACCAAGGGCTCCGTGGTCAACTTTGCTTCGGGCGCCGGCCTGTTTGGCAACTATGGCCAGTGCAGCTATGCCGCCGCCAAGGAGGGCATCCGCGGCCTGACCCGCGTCGCTGCCAACGAGTGGGGTCCCGACGGCATCAACGTGAACATCGTATGCCCGCTTGCTTGGACTGCTGCGCTTGAGAACTTCCAGGATGCCTATCCCGAGGCGTTCAAGGCTAACGTTCATATGCCGCCGGCGGGCCACTACGGCGATGTCGAGAAGGAGATTGGCCGCGTGGTCGTTCAGCTCTGCGGCCCCGACTTTAAGTACATGAACGGCGAGACGGTCACCCTGGAGGGTGGCATGGGCCAGCGTCCGTAGGGTTACGCCGTTCTACCGAACGACGGACCGGCCGACGCTGCGCGGTCACCAGAGCGACAACTTGTCATTCAAAGAGGGCGGCATGACCAGAAGGTCTATGCCGCCTTGTTTCAAGGCACCTTGCTCGCTCTGGCGGGTTTTCGCTGTCGGTGCCAAAACATCGGCGTTGGCGTGGCTGGTAAATAGTTCCACTCATTGGGGACGTACTTAAATGAGTACCCGCCGCATGAGAGTGGATAATCTCCCGTTTTTGGTTTGTGTTTCGGGCCAAAGTGGGAGATTATCCACTCTCGTGAGGTAATCGTCCGAAAATCCACGCTCGTTTGCTGTCCCCTTTGCGCCAGTTTCTGTCGAGTCGGTGCTCCTTGCGGGTTGCCCGTATAATGGTCTGCGTATGAACCGCAACCAAGGAGTTCCAGTTTATGGACCAGAGCCTCTTTAAATTCGACCTGATCGCCGAGGACCCGACCACGCACGCGCGTGCCGGCGTGCTGCACACCCCGCACGGCGACATCGAGACACCGATCTTCATGCCCGTGGGCACCAAGGCAAACGTCAAGGGCATTCCTACCGAGACCGTCAAACAGCTCGGCGCCCAGATCGTGCTTGCCAATACTTATCACCTGTCCATGCGTCCCGGCGAGGACACCATCGCCGAGCTGGGCGGACTGCACAAGTTTATGAACTGGCACGGCCCCATCCTCACCGACTCGGGCGGTTTCCAGGTGTTCAGCCACAACGACGCGGTCAAGCTCACCGACGAGGGCGTGCGCTTTATCGTCAACGACTACGACGGCCGCCACGTGTTCTGGACGCCCGAGGACAACATGGAAATCGCCATGAAGCTCGGCTCCGACATCTGCATGCAGCTCGATCAGTGCCCGGGCTATCCCGCCACGCGCGCCTACGTTGAGCGCGCCGTTGAGCTGTCGAGTATGTGGGCCGAGCGCTGCTATAAGGCACACGCCCGCGATGACCAGGCACTCTTTGGCATCGTCCAGGGTGGCATGCACCTGGACCTGCGCCTGCGCTCGTTGCGCCATCTAGAGGAGTGCGGCGACTTCCCGGGCTATGGTATCGGTGGCTATTCGGTGGGCGAGGATCACGAGACCATGTTCGAGACCCTGGCACCGCTCGTGAGCGAGTATATGCCTAAGCACAAGCCGCGCTACCTCATGGGCGTCGGCAACCCTACCACGCTCGTGCGCGGCGTTGGCGTGGGCATCGACATGTTCGACTGCGTGCTGCCGACGCGCACCGGCCGCATGGGCACGGCATTCTCGAGCGAGGGGCGCCTCAACTTCCGCAACGCTCGCTTTGCGCACGACGACGGCCCCATCGATCCCACCTGCACCTGCCCGGTGTGCACGGGCGGTTACAGCCGTGCGCTCATCCGTCACATGGTCACGCAGAAGGAGATGCTCGGCGGCATTCTGCTGTCGATGCACAACATCTACTACCTGCTCAACCTTATGCAGCGTGCTCGCCAGGCCATTATCGAGGGCCGCTATGGCGCATTCGTGAGCGATTGGATGAATAGCCCTGCCGCGGTGGATTACTAAGGGCGAAAGACACGCTTGCAGAGCGTGGGCAACGGCAAAGGCTGAGCGGCAGCTGCTCGTCACATTCGCTGACGCCGGCTGCGCGACCGCTGACCGATGCCTTGCAAGCGCATGATGCATCGTGGGTACCATACCGACTAGTTGATGTTCGGGCGGGTGTTTGGCGCATGGCGTCGACCCCGCTCGCTTTTCTTTTTCTCGATAGGAGTACCCATGATTAAGAATGAGAACGTCGAGGGCGAGCCCGCCTACGACGAGACGTACCGCCGCGGCCCCGTGGTCATGCGCGGCCCCATGATTCCTAAGGACAACACCTATGCCAATCTGCTGGCGCCTGAGGAGTCGACCGACTGGCTGCATGCCGATCCGTGGCGCGTGCTGCGTATTCAGGCCGAGTTTGTCGACGGCTTTGGCGCGCTTGCCGAGCTCGGACCCGCGGTGACCATCTTCGGTAGCGCCCGCACGCCCAAGACCGATCCGCTCTATAAGGCGGCGCGTACCGTCGGGCGCAAGATTGCCCAGCGCGGCGTGGCGGTCATCACCGGTGGCGGCCCCGGCATCATGGAAGCGGCCAACAGGGGGGCGGCGAGTGTCAACGGCAAGTCAGTTGGCCTGGGCATTGAATTGCCGCATGAGCAGGGGCTCAACAAATACGTAAACCTCGGCATGGACTTCCGCTACTTCTTTGTGCGCAAAACCATGTTCGTTAAGTACAGTTCGGGCGCTATTGTGTTTCCCGGCGGGTTTGGCACGCTCGACGAGATGTTCGAGGTGCTCACACTGGTGCAAACGCACAAGGTCAAGCGCATGCCGCTTGTGCTGGTAGGCAGCGAGTACTGGCAGGGCCTATTCGACTGGCTTAACGGTCCGGTGATGGACGCCGGTATGATCAGCCCGCTCGATCCGGATTTGGTACACATTACTGACGACTTCAACGAGGCCGTCGACATTGCGCTCGGCGGGTTGATGTAGAGCAATCGTGCCCACAGCGACATGAATATGCATGGTAATCTGATGCTATCTAACGTCAGGTTGACATTTATATTGGGTATACTGATGTAAAAGACGAGGGCGAGGAGGTCGCGTATGTCTACTGCAACGGTTAAGCCTACGACGGTTCGCATCGAAGAGGGGCTCAAGGAGCAGGCGACTGAGTTCTTGGATTCGGTCGGCCTCAGCCTCAATTCCTATCTCAATCTTGCCGTTCGGCAGCTTGTAAATCAGCGAAAGATTCCTTTTGAGATTGTAGGAAGGGCGGAGGTGCCTAACGAGGCGACGAGGCGTGCCATGGTGATCGCCGAGGCTCATGAGCTGGGGATTTTGCCGGACGATAGCCCGTCATTCAACAACGCTGATGAGCTTATGTCATTCCTCGATGAGGAATAGCGATGTTCGAGATTAAAGTCGAGGCTCAATTTAAGGCGGACTACAAACGAACGATGCGCATGCATCCGCAGCTAAAGAGTGAGTTTAAGGCGGCAGTCGCAGAGCTTGCAGCTCACGGTTCGCTTCCCGCGGAATATGGCGCCCATGAGCTTTCAAACCCGGGCGGAAACTACAACGGCCACATCGATTTCCACCTATCCGATGGCTTGGTCGACGTGGTCGTTCTCTACTTACCGCATAAGACTAATCCTGTGATCCGGCTGGTCAGAATGGGCTCGCATGAGGAGCTGTTCCAGGGTCCGCAGGGCTGATTGCCGATTTCTAAGTTGCGGTGGAATAGGGATTGATTGACGGCTAATAAGTCAAAAACAGTCCCTATTTAACCGCAACTGCTGGGGGTACCCCGTTCGTCGCCGCGGCCTCCGGTTCCACTTTTCGCTGAATTTCGCTCAAAAGCTCGGCTGCGACTTCGCTGCTTTTGAAACGAATGCTGCAGTCTTCTTTCTTTGGGAAAGCCAGCAACGGAATAGCTCCGTACCAGACAGTTTCCTCGTCAATCACTGATGCGCACAGGCGTCCTTCGGCTTTGATGAGATAGTTGACGTTCATCTCGGCAAAAATCGCTTTCACGTCATCGCGTGGAGTTGAAGCAATAGAAATCTCAAGGGCAATTCCACGGGTAGCGGCATCCGCGAGTGCAGCGGCGAGCTTTTCAAGGCATGCGGCGGACGCGTAGGGTGCGGCAATAAAAATGCTTTTCGATGCGTTCTCGATGTCATTCACTAAAGCCTCCGCGGCTCTTGCCGACCTAACGAGGATATTTCGATCGTCCTGTCTGTTGTCGTTTGCCGCAAAGACTTCATACCCCAGCTTGGCGTAGGTCTTGAGCCTCTTTTGATACATGCGCGCGAACATGGGTATCGACAGGTCAACATAGTCGAATATCTCAACCCGCTGTTTGCCCTCGTGGCTTCTGTGTAGCCTACCTGCCTGCTGCGTTATGCTGCCGTCCCAAGATATTGGAGTGGCAATGAGCAAAGTGTCAAGGTAAGACAGGTCGAAGCCCTCGCCCAGAAGACTTTCAGTTGCGACGATGATTCGATGCTCATGCTCAAAGCTGGGAAGACTCTTCAGTATTGCTTTTCTTTCTTTGGCGTCGATTTCTCCGGTTAAGAGTATGGGTTCGTGTCCACGGCTTTGAAGTAGCCTGCATAGCTCTTCGGCATGCTTTTTTCTTTTAGATAGCACAAGCGGATGCCGGCCGTTTGATGCGGCCTCGAGGGCGTCCTCGATAATTGCTTCGTTTCTCGCGGCGTGTACACACAGGAGATCGAGAATTTGGTTAAAGGATGCTCCTGGTTCGTAGGTGGGTAATCGAATTCCGGTGAAACGCGGTCTAACAATGCGCTGAATCCCCTGCTGGATTGCTTGCGTTTTTGGATCGACGACATAGCGAACCGGGCCGCAGAGCATCGAGAGTGCCCGCGTGAGTCCGTCCGAACGCTCGGGCGTTGCGGAAAGGCCATATACATATTTGGCTGGAGCGGACTTGAGGACAAGCTCAAGCCGTGGCGCGGCCGCATGGTGGCATTCGTCACAGATGATGAGACTGTAATCGCGAACGAACTCCTTGGCTAATGACTCGCCGGTTTGGGGATCCTTGCCGGATAGCGACTGGAATGAAGCAATGTCGATGAGACGGCTTATGGCGGTCTTGCCTCCTCCGATTTGCCCAATGAGCGGAGGCTGTCTTTTGCTGATTCGTCCCTTTGGGGTTCGGACGGGCTCTCTGTTGTCCGTGATGTCGAGAAATCGTTCGAGTTGGGATTTCCATTGGGCAATGAGCGCAGTCTTGGGAACGATGACAAGCGTTGGAAGACCGATGGCAGCAATAAGATAGGCTCCAATGACGGTTTTCCCGAAACCCGTCGGCGCGGACATGATCCCGTCTTCATAGTTGAGCATCTGTTCGGCGGCAATTTGCTGTTCAGGGCGAAGAGCCCCTTTAAATGTCATCACAATTGGATTGCCCGACATGCGCTTGTCTGAATAGTGAGCAGAAGCGCCGGCTTCTTGAAGCAGCCGCTCGAGTTGAGCTTTACAGCCTCTGGGAATCGCAACGCAGCCATCTCTAAGTTCGCTGAGGTCTATGTACCGCGGTTTGCCGAATACTGATTGGTGCATTGATTGGGCACGGAAGAATTCCGGGTTGGCAAATGTTGCAAGCCTGCGAACTTCCATTTGAGCTGCGGGACTCAGAGATTTTTCGGGGATATAGAGCATATCGGCCTGCGTGACGGACAGCGATGACGGGAAGTCCCGCGGTGTGAGCGGAAGCCGCTTTCGCAGTCTCTGGGAATGTGGCACACCGGTGTTTACCGCCGCAACAGCTGCTATTCCATGTGACCTATTTTCGATGCTCTCGATCAGATTTTGCACCGTTGCATGTGGAATCAGCTGAATTTGCGAAAGGTAAAGCCATTGATCGGGAAAGGGCTCAAATTGCTTGTCAACAAATACACTGTTCCCTTTTCGCTGCGCTTTTCCTTGAAAAGGCAGTGCTATGAGATTTCCGAAGCCGCCCTCAGGAATGGTGGACTGCGCGGGCAGCATTCGGTCAAAAGCTTGAAAGGTGATTGTCTTGTTGAGCGCCGCCGCCTCGGTGATAAGGCTGCTTCCAAATTCTCGCGCGATCTTTGCGCTGGTGAGTTCTAGGAAGAAAAACCAGGCATGTGCGCCGTTACCTGATCTCGATCGCTCGACTGCAGCATCGATTCCATGGTTTTTTGCGACAAGCCGAATGGCGTTTGTCGCTTCTTTCCAATCGGCTCCGTCAAAGTCGATGACCAGGACTTTTGTGTTGCTGTCACTATCGAGAACGTATTGACCTATGACGTCTCGGAGCCTGTCGTCGTTGCCTTTAAAATGGGCGATGATCGCGGCATCGCTCAGCTCGGGGAAGATGCGGTTGCCGCATTCCGCGCATTTGGTTTTCTGACGATTTACTTTGGGGCAAATGCCTGCCTTCCACTCATTTGCGCAGGCGGGTGTATAGCCGATTCCCCCGTCTTTTCTGCGGTACCCATGAGCGTAAACATCTTTGCGGCCAGTAAAGAGATTGCGAAAGAGTTCCAGTTTGTCGCGCGCTGGACTCGCACTGGTGACGATACCCTCGACCTGCGCCCGTCTATCGAAAGATGTGCCAGCTTTCTCCCATTCTTCGAGCGTTGCGTAACGGATGTCTGGGCCATTGCTGTAGATGACGATTTGGCCGTGCGGCTCAGATACATGAACGACTGCTTCCTTGAATTGGAATACCGTGTCCCCGATGAGGGCGTATTGATGCGTGACGGTGCTCATGTAAATGCCGTTCTTGTCGGAGTTCATTGAAATGAGGGTACGTTATTTTGGTTTTTTGGGCATCCGATTCTGATTTTAGTTCGGTGATAGTGGAGTGCGGCTCCGTGAGTGGTGTTTGGCTGGTGCCAAAAAATGTGGCAGCTGTTATTGAGTGGGTTTTAGCGGCTGCGGGGCGGGCTGGAGATTCCGGGAGCTGCCCTCGAATAGCCCGCTGGGCAAAAAATGGCAAATATGAGTACTGTGGTTTGAGCGGTAACATATCATCTGGAAAGTATTTAAGACCAATCGATTCGGATTGGATATAATCAACCCTCTAAACATGGCGATTCGGGACTTTATGACGCTCGGAATTGGCGGAAGATGGCAATTTCAGCCAGATTTCGCTGTTACTAAACTGGTAACAGTACTCATATTTGCCATTTTTTGCCCAGAGGGTATCGCAAGGGGGGTAGCGCACAGAGATGTGGTGTAAGAGGCGGGGCATGCCCCGCCTCCGCCCTTTCTTGAAAGGGAGGGGACACCGCCTAGAATTCGTCGTTGGAGTAATGAAGGTGACGAATGGAAGGAAAGGCGATGCCCCAAGAA